>NZ_BAJY01000030.1 GCF_000613945.1 Prevotella falsenii DSM 22864 = JCM 15124 | reverse complement strand
GCCGTCAGCCGGTAAATATTTAAAGTTTCGTAGAATTTTTATTTTCTATTGCTTAAATCATTTTTTTTACCGTATATTTGCAAGTATATGAAATACTTATCTTGATGTTTGGGGAATGGTGAAATATAGCAATGTGCCTCTCCCCTACCGATTTGAAAATGCAAACAGTATAAGAAACTTATAAATAACAAGTATGAATAAAAAGTCGATACAGCAAAAACAATCATTCGCCATTGCTTTCATTGCATTGGTAATGGGTATTTCTGCATGTAAAACTCCTAAACAACAGTCTGATATGCAGGTTATTAATCTTACTCCAAACGTGAAATTCTTGTTTAATGAAAAAGGCGAATGCTATGTGAAGAACAAACAGAAGATTTCTGAAAAGGATTTTCAAGACCTAACGAGTTTTGGCGGTTTTATGTGGGTTTCCACTCGTATTATAAAGGAAGACGGACAGTTGGATACGCAAGATTATTATCGTTCTATGGTTGGACTTAACCCTGTTAATTATTATTTCAAAGACGGAAAGTGCCATACATTTTTCTTTTCGTCAGCTACGGGCAAAACTGTCAGCTACGAATACACTTACAAGTACGATGCGGAAAGCAATCATCTGACAATAAACGACTTTGCCGACATAGACATTATAACACTGTCGGAAGGAGCAATGGAGGTGATTCAGCCCATGGGAGCATTCCCCAACGGAAAACCACGATATGCCTATACGGTTTACAGGCGTACCGGCGACGAAGAAATATCGAGCATATTAATGCGTGCCGGTCTGCTTAAGCCGTCGATAAACTTAGACGAACTGCCGGAAGAAGAAAAGTAAACACAATAAAAAATGCGCATACAAGAGCATCAACCGATCAAGTATGCGCTATTGTTTTTTTTAAAGTATATAGTCTTTAATTTCATAACATTACTTTAGTCTTACCTGAAAATTGAGTTTAAACGATAGAGTTCCGTCATCTTCTTTTATTATCGATGCGTATTCATGACGTGAAGTGCTTGACCGCTCCAAATACGCATTGGAGAAAAGATAATCTTCAAAACGATTACGGTCATAAAAATGGTAGCAAAGGATTTCACCATCTTTCTTTACGACCAAATATCCTCCGTTTGCATCAAATTTGCCACTCCAAGCGGTAGCCGGCATCATACCTAATGCAGCAGAAGTTAAAAGGTGCTTGATTTTATACGCATAGAACGGTGATGCCTGTTCTGTATCATATCCCAAAGGATTAACTTCCGTAATTAGTTCTGCTAATTCCTTCAATGTTGAGATACCGCTATTCAACTGTTCCAAAAGCAAATGAGCAATTATAGCCGGTAAATCACCATCAAGCATAACAAGATTATTGCGGAATGTCGGATTATCAACCTTATCAAATATCAGCTCGCCTCCTTTCTCTTTAATAGTATCGACTCTATCTATTACCTTGTTCCGTTTAGGATTCAATGAATTAACATTGGCGATATCTTCATCTGAAAGTGCTACACCTTGTATCTTAAAATTGAAGTTTGTGGCTTTACTTGCATTCAACAGTGTCGAATCTCCTCCCAACTGAGATTTTATACTGAACCCCATCTCGGAGTTTATTTTGGTTCTATGGTCATGCAGAATAATTCGTATATCCGTTTTATCTGATGATTTTGCCTTTAAAGAATGACAATAAATGCGATTCATGAAGGCTTCAATTTGCGGAATGGAAAAAGCTCCATCACTTTCATTGATAGCCTTTAATAATTTCTCAGCTTCATCTAAAAACACAGAAGCAGGGATACGTAACAAATCTTCCCCTTGGGGAGTTTGAATTACGACATCTTTGTCTTGCAAGCTATAGTTGTAACTACTTTCTTTTTCTTGTCGAAGAATCATTATTATCGGATAGAATAAGTTCTGAATCTTATTCAAGTTTTGGTCGCCTGCATAGACTTTACCTTCACCCAATAGTTTGAGTAAAGTGTATATTTCACTCCATTCTCCTTTATTTCCTGTCAGTGCCATATTTCTTGGATTTTGAGAGATTAATCCTTTTAATTATTTCCTGTGCAGTAGCTTGAATAGCCGGAACTGCAACAGAATTTCCAAATTGTTTGTAAGCGGAAGCATCTGCTACTCCGATTATGAAATTATCCGGGAAACCCTGCAAACGTGCCCATTCTCGTGGAGTCATTCTGCGTAAACCATCACGATTAACTTCACCTTTGATGTTGGTTACCGGGGTAAAATCTTCAAGGCGGTTATCTATTACAAGATTACGCTCTCGTCCCATACCTCCAACAACGATGGCATTTGCAACGCCATCATCAGGTATTATTTCATATCCAAAACCGTTACCTTTTGCTGCATGTCTTTCTTTATGAGCTACAAGAGTCTTCACATATTGAGTGGATAAATAGTACTTTGCAGAAACAGTATTTTCTTCTTTTATATCCGCAAATGTTTTGCTCGTATCAGTTGGAGTCGGATATGAAAATTCGCTGACATTTTGGTCTTTTCTAAATCCTACTATGTACACTCTCTCTCGATGTTGTGGAACGCCAAAATTCATTGCGTTTACAATTTGAGGTTCAGGAACATAATAATCCAAATCTTCCCTTAAAACTTTTAGTATCGTTTGGATGGTTTTTCCCTTATCATGAATAAGCAGACCTTTTACATTCTCTAAGAAGAATGCTTTCGGACGCTTTCTACGTATGATTTCTGCTACATCAAAAAACAAAGTACCTCTTGTTTCTTCAAACCCGAGTCGTTTCCCAGCCAACGAAAATGCCTGACAGGGAAATCCGGCACACAAAACATCAAAATCATCGGGAATAAATGATTTGGTGGTTTCTTTGGTTATATCACCAAATGGAACTTCTCCATAGTTTAACAGATATGTTTTTTGAGCCTGTGTGTCCCATTCAGATGAAAATACACATTTTCCACCAAGATTTTGCATTGCTATTCTAAATCCACCAATTCCTGCAAATAAATCAATGAATGTAAATTTAGGATTATCTATAGGCAAGAACGGAACAGAGAACAAATCTGAAAACAGAGAATATTGGACACAAACATCCGAAACGCATCTTTCCTCAATTTGCTTGTTGTGGACATTGTATATATCCTCTATCAATCCCTCTGCTTTAGATTCATACGGTTTAGCATATTTATAGCTTTGATTATGCAGATAATGAGAAACTATTGCCATCTGTTCGTTAAATGCCATAACAGTTCCATCTTCATTCAAAGAATGAGGGCCATACATTTGCATAACAACCTTATTACCACCACACATTTTTGTGATGGCAATTTTTTCGGAAGTTTTATTATCTGTATTCATATAATTTAAAATTCTATTTAAGCATTTATCAGGTTCTTTGGTTATCTCTGTCTCCCAGAATCGGAAAACTTTCCAACCTTGTTTCTGCAATGCGGTATTAACCTCTTTATCGCGCTCAATATTTCGTTCAATTTTAGAGTGCCAAAAATCGCAGTTGTTTTTATGGTCATTCTTCCTTATCTCCCAATTTCTACCATGCCAAAATTCGCCATCGCAAAATATCGCAATTTTATGACCTTTGATTACAAAATCCGGTTTACCAAATACAGATGTGTCATTTTTACGATATCTCACTCCTGCATTCCAAAGCAATTTTCCAAATAGAAGTTCCAGTTTGGTTCCTTTGCCCTTATTTGCTGCCATATTTTTATGGCGTTGTTCTTTTGTCAGGTGGTCCATTGGTGCTATTTTGAGAAACAGTATATGCCAAATCCAGTTTACAAAGGTACTCATTTTAATTTGAACGAAGTTTAAGGTCGGCAGATAATAATAAAAAAGAATACAATTTTGCTCATTTTTAATGTGTTGAATCGGCAAAAACTGAACTTTTGCTGCGTTTATCTATATCCTGTCCTTTCTTGGCTTTTAGCTGACAGAAAAATATAACGTAATAAAACCTTTTTCAGTCTATTCGCTACACCCTTTCTTTTTCTGTCACTTCGTTACGTGTTTATTTTATAAAGCAGCCTTATCGAACCGTTATATGAAAGCAACCTTGCTTCTTTTCGTATTTTATATGGCAGCGACCTTGTTTGCGCAAGTCGCTTAACACCTCGCTTAAAATCCATTTTAGGGTATCGTTGCGCACCCGTCGCGTTATAGGCGAATACTTATTGTAGGCTATATCAAACGTTGTTCCATAAAGGTGGCAGCTGTTTTCGGTTGCATTATGGTTGTAACGTCTGAGTTTTTCAACATCTTCTTTCGTTCGTAAAACACTTGTTACCAATATCTTTGTAAGTGGAATGTTCTTTACTTGAAGGCTGTCGAAGAAGTTGCGCCCTATGTCTTGAAGCAAAACAGAAGCCGATGGCACAAGATATGGTATGCTGCTCGACAAGCGTTTTACATCGTAGAAAGGGTTGCTACCTATATATACAAGTTCTTTCTTGCGCAACTCCGCATCTTCTCTGTTTATGACAGCCTTTACTGCATACTTCATTGCCGATTTGAATTGTACGTGTTGCGAGTCGGGAAAACTTTCATCATAGTTTGCCACGCCAACGATACGGTTCTTCATTTCTTTTCCGTTAGCATCGAAAAACTGTGTCAAACCATTGCCCGGTGCAAAAGACTGAGCAGTTGTCTTGGTTTCGTTTGCAGGTTTATTGCTTTTAGAAGTATCTGGTAGTATGCGCGTTGTATCGCTTACTAAAGTCTTTTCTTTAACAGCATAAGACGGCTTTGCCACGGAAGGGAAAATAAGCCTGACAACTGCCAAGAAAGCTGTTGTAGCCATAAAACCTATTAAGAAATTATTCTTTGTTATCTTCCATTTTGTTTTCATTGGTACAAAGGTAGCTATTTTTTAATAAAATCGACTTACAAGATTTGATAATTATTTGCGTGGTTCACGTTTTTATATTAACTTTGCAGCAGTATTAAAATAGGTGAAAGAAATTGATAGAAAAACATATTGTTCTTGATGATATTGACCCCGTAGTGTTCTATGGCGTTGGTAATATACATCTGCAAATGATAAAATCTCTCTTTCCAAAAGTGAGAGTTGTTGCTCGCGACAATGTTATAAAGGTATTGGGCGATGAAGAGCAGATGGCAAAGTTAGAAGAAGATGTTGAGAATATGCGCAAACATATTTCAAAGTATAATGTTATAAGCGAGGAAGATATTCTTGACATTGTAAACGGACGACAAACAAAAACAGATGCAGGCAAAGGTGTGTTGGTTTACTCTGTTTCGGGAAAGCCTATAAAAAGCCGCTCTCGTAACCAGCAGCTACTGGTTGATGCTTTCAATAAGAACGATATGGTGTTTGCGGTAGGGCCGGCAGGTACAGGTAAGACCTATTTGAGTATTGCGCTTGCTGTAAAAGCTTTGAAAGCAAAGGAAGTCAAGAAGATTATTCTCTCTCGTCCTGCAGTCGAAGCCGGAGAGAAATTAGGTTTTTTACCCGGCGACATGAAAGAAAAGATAGACCCTTATCTGCAACCTTTGTACGATTCGCTTGAAGATATGATTCCCGCAGTTAAACTTCAAGATATGATGGATAAGCACATTATACAAATAGCTCCGCTTGCATTCATGCGAGGAAGAACGTTGAACGATGCTATTGTCATACTTGATGAAGCCCAGAACACTTCGACAGCCCAAATTAGAATGTTTCTTACGCGATTGGGAATGAACTCTAAAATGATAATAACAGGCGATTTAACGCAGATAGACCTTTCCTACAATCAGAAAAGCGGTCTGAAAGAAGCAATAGAAATACTTTCCGGAACAGAAGGAATAGCTGTTGTGAAACTCGATCAAAAAGATATTGTAAGACATAAGCTCGTAACGAGAATTGTTACTGCTTACGATACATACGATAAAGCAAAGAAAATAAAAACTACTCCATAAAATAATAAGAATTATGAATGCATTAACTAAAACCGATTTCAAGTTCGAAGGACAGAGAAATGTTTATCACGGAAAAGTTCGTGATGTCTACGACATTAACGATGATTTAATAGTAATGGTTGCAACCGACCGTATTTCAGCCTTCGATGTAGTATTGCCTAAAGGTATTCCTTTTAAAGGACAGGTTTTAAACCAAATAGCTTCAAAGTTTTTAGACCTTACTTCAGACATTTGCCCCAATTGGAAATTGGCAACTCCGGACCCGATGGTTACAGTGGGATTGAAATGCGAAGGCTTTAAGGTGGAGATGATTATCCGTTCTATCCTTACAGGTTCAGCTTGGAGAGAATATAAAGCCGGTTGCAGAGAACTTTGTGGTGTGAAACTTCCAGAGGGAATGAAAGAAAACGAACGCTTCCCCGAGCCTATCATCACACCAACTACCAAGGCTGACGAAGGTCACGATATGAATATCTCGAAAGAAGAAATTATCAAGCAAGGCATCGTTTCAGAAGAAGACTACAATACGATTGAAGATTGGACAAGAAAACTTTTTGCACGCGGACAGGAAATTGCAGCTCAAAAAGGTCTTATTCTTGTTGATACTAAGTATGAATTTGGCAAGCGTGATGGGAAATGTTATTTAATAGACGAAATACATACGCCAGACTCAAGTCGCTATTTTTATGCTGACGGCTATGAAGAAAAATTGGCAAAAGGCGAACCACAGAGACAACTTTCAAAAGAGTTTGTTCGCCAATGGTTGATAGAGCATAACTTTATGAACGAACCGGGACAAACCATGCCCGAAATAACCGATGAGTATGCAGCAAGCGTAGGCGACAGATACATTGAGCTCTACGAACATATCACAGGCGAAACGTTTGTAAAGGTTAATAGCGAAATTGATTTGGCAGAACGAATTGAAAAGAATGTAAGCAAATATTTGGCTTCAAGAAAATAAAAGATTTTAAATTAATACTCGCAAGGAAACTTAATCAGTATCAACGTGTATAACCAAGAAAAGATAAAGCCTTATAACAGTATAGAAGAAAAAGGGAAAGTGGTTGAGGAAATGTTTGATAACATAGCCCCAACCTACGACACCCTAAATCATAGACTGTCGTGGAATATAGACAAAAGTTGGCGCAAGAAAGCCATAAAGCAACTTTCACCGTTTAAGCCCAAAACAATACTTGACATTGCAACGGGGACAGGCGATTTTGCTATTTTGTCAGCCAAAATGCTTTTACCGGATACACTTATTGGTGCTGATATTTCTGAGGGAATGATGGAAATTGGACGTCAGAAGGTAAGAAATGAAAAGCTGGAGAGCATTATATCTTTTCAAAAAGAAGATTGTTTAAATCTTACTTTCCCCTCCGATACATTTGAAGCAGTAACTGCAGCTTTTGGTATTCGTAATTTTCAAGACCTTGAGAAGGGGCTTAACGAAATGTATAGAGTTTTAAAGAAAGGCGGACATTTGTGCATTATAGAACTCACAACGCCGATAGCATTCCCTATGAAGCAACTCTTTAAAGTATATTCGAAAGTAGTCTTACCATTTTATGGACGCTTGATTTCAAAAGACAGTAGCGCATACGATTATTTAAATAAGACGATTGCTGCATTTCCACAAGGTGAAACGATGATGAAAATTTTTCAGAAAGCAGGTTTCGTTAAAACATCTTTTAAGCGTCTGACTTTTGGTATCTGTACAATGTATATTGCTGAAAAATAAAATTTAGTTACTTATGGACAAATATGGACTGATAGGTTATCCGTTAGAGCATTCTTTTTCCAAAGGATATTTTAATGAGAAATTTCAAAACGAAGGCATTGATGCCGAGTACAATAATTATGAAATTTCATCTATTGAAAGCCTTTGGGAGATTATTGATACAACTCCGGAATTGAAAGGACTTAATGTTACCATACCTTATAAAAAGCAAGTTATCAAGTATCTTGATGCTTTAAGTCCTGAAGCAAAAGCTATCGGTGCTGTAAATGTCATTCGTATAGAACACACTGGCAATAAAACATACCTCAAAGGCTATAACAGCGATGTTATAGGATTTACAAAAAGTATAGAGCCTTTATTAGAACGCTATCACAAGAAAGCACTTGTATTAGGAACAGGTGGTTCTTCTAAAGCTGTATGCTATGGTCTGAAATCTTTAGGCATTGAACCCAAATGTGTTTCAAGGCGTAAAAACATAGACGTTTTGACTTATAATGATTTATCTCCCAAGATAATAAAAGAGTTTAATGTGATTGTAAATTGCACGCCTGTAGGAATGTATCCAAACGTGGAAGAATGTTTGCCACTTCCATACGAAGCTATGGACAGTCATACACTTTTATATGATTTGCTTTATAATCCTAACGTAACACGCTTTATGGAAAAAGGCAAAGAACATGGTGCGGTTGTTAAGAACGGATTGGAAATGTTGCTTTTGCAAGCATTTGCAAGCTGGGACATTTGGAATGATAGAGAAGTAAAGTAATCTGAAAATATAGTCAAGACAATGAATAACAGATATGCAATGCGTGGCGTTAGTGCTGCCAAAGAAGATGTACATAACGCTATAAAGAATATAGACAAAGGGATTTTTCCACAAGCATTTTGCAAAATCATTCCGGACATCTTAGGAGGTAACGAGGAATACTGCAACATAATGCACGCCGATGGTGCAGGCACAAAATCCTCCTTGGCTTATATGTACTGGAAAGAGACTGGCGATTTAAATGTTTGGAAAGGTATTGCGCAGGACGCCATCGTTATGAATACTGACGATTTGTTGTGTGTTGGAGCTGTAGACAATATTTTAGTGTCGTCTACCATCGGACGCAATAAAATGCTTGTTCCGGGCGAGGTTATATCGGCTATTATTAATGGCACAGATGAATTGCTGGCAGAAATGCGAGAAATGGGAATTGGCATTTATCCTACTGGTGGAGAAACAGCAGATGTTGGCGATTTGGTACGTACCATTATTGTCGATTCAACCGTTACTTGCAGAATGAAACGTTCTGACGTTATCAATAATGCCAATATCCGTCCGGGTGATGTTATCGTTGGTCTGAGTTCGACAGGACAATCGACATACGAAAAGAAATATAATGGCGGAATGGGCAGTAACGGTCTTACAAGTGCACGCCATGACATCTTTTCAAAGTATTTGGCTGAAAACTATCCGGAGAGCTTCGACCCTGCTGTGCCCAACGAATTGGTTTATAGTGGTAAATACAAATTAACCGATGCGGTAGAAGGCAGCCCTTTGAATGCAGGAGAATTGGTACTCTCCCCTACCCGCACCTATGCTCCTGTAATTAAGCGAATACTTGATGAATATCGTAGCGAAATACACGGAATGGTACATTGTACGGGTGGAGCACAAACAAAAGTATTGCACTTTGTTAATGATAACTGTAAAGTCGTAAAAAACAATATGTTCCCCGTTCCTCCATTATTTAAAGCCATAAGGGAATGCAGCGGTACGGATTGGAAAGAAATGTATCAAGTGTTCAATATGGGACACAGAATGGAAATTTATGTTCGCCCCGAAATGGCTGACTCGATTATTGCTATTAGCAAGGAATTCAATATTGATGCACAAGTTATCGGTTATATTGAAGAAGGCAAGAAGAGTTTAACCATCAAGAGCGAATTTGGAGAATTTAATTATTAAACAACAACAGAAATAAGTATATGCCCGAAAAGAATAATATATTAGAGAAACTTGATGGACTTGAAGCACGTTTTGAAGAGGTTTCTACGCTCATTACCGACCCAGATGTAATAAGCGACCAACAACGATACATTAAGCTCACCAAGGAATATAAGGACCTTGGCGACATTATGGACGCACGCAAGCGATATATAAATTGTCTTACTACAATAAATGAAGCCAAGGATATTCTTGCCAATGAAACCGACCCCGAAATGAAAGATATGGCAAGATTGGAGTTGAGTGAGAACGAAGAGCTGCAACCAAAACTTGAAGAAGAAATTAAGCTTTTGCTTGTCCCCAAAGACCCGGAAGACGATAAGAACGTGCAGATGGAAATCAGAGCAGGGGCTGGTGGCGACGAAGCTGCATTGTTTGCAGGCGACATTTTCAATATGTACAAGCGTTACTGCGACAAGAAAGGCTGGACACTATCTATCACATCGGTTTCGGAAGGAACAGTCGGCGGCTTCAAAGAAATAGACTTTGCGGTGGCAGGTACCGGTGTATATGGTATTCTTAAGTATGAATCAGGGGTTCACCGTGTGCAACGTGTTCCGTCTACCGATACTCAAGGACGTATGCAGACGTCGGCAGCTACGGTTGCCGTACTTCCGGAAGCCGATAAGTTTGAAGTGAATATCAATGAAGGCGACATAAAATGGGATACATTCCGCTCGAGCGGTGCAGGTGGACAAAATGTGAATAAGGTGGAATCGGGCGTTCGCTTGCGCTATCCATGGAAAAATCCGAATACAGGCGAGGTGGAAGAAATTCTTATAGAATGTACCGAAACCCGCGACCAACCTAAAAATAAGGAAAGAGCTTTGTCAAGATTGCGTACATTTATATACGACCGTGAACATCAGAAATATGTAAACGACATAGCAAGCAGACGCAAAAGTCTTGTTTCTACAGGCGACCGTTCAGCTAAAATCCGCACGTACAACTATCCGCAAGGTAGAGTAACCGACCATCGTATCGGTTTTACGACTCACGATTTGCCCGGTTTCATGAATGGCGAAATCCAAGATATGATAGATGCACTGACCGTTGCAGAGAACGCTGAAAAGTTAAAAGAAACGGAATTGTAAATTATTGTAAAATTCCGGAAGAAAAAACAAATACTCCACAGGTATAATAGACAGAGATGACGACAAGTCCTACTTCAGTGGGGCACTACTTATACTTCAGTGCCCCACTACTTATACTTTAGTTGTTATTAACATTTACCCCCTTTTTTGAGTATAAACATTCAACTCTGTAAACAATTCGGTAAACTCACGCCAATAGTGAACAATATTTCGTGGGTTGGAACTAAAGAATAAACATTAATCAACATGGATAGAAAACAATTAATTGAGCAGATATTCACAAAGAAATCGTTTCTTTGCGTCGGGCTTGATACCGATTTAAACAAGGTGCCTAAGTTTCTGTTAAACGAAGAAGACCCTATTTTTTCTTTTAATAAAGCCATAATTGATGCAACTGCTCCTTATAGCGTAGCATACAAACCTAATTTGGCATTTTATGAGTGCTATGGGTTGAAGGGTATGGAAGCGTTTGAAAAGACCATAACATATCTGAAAGAAAACTATCCAAACCATTTCATAATAGCCGATGCCAAACGTGGCGATATTGGAAACACATCAAAGATGTATGCGCAAACATTCTTTAAAGAATACGATGTCGATGCACTTACCATTGCTCCGTATATGGGCGAAGACTCTGTAAAACCATTTTTGGAATACGACGGTAAGTGGGCAATTCTTCTTGCATTAACAAGTAACAAGGGAAGCCACGACTTTCAGTTGTTTGAAGACAAAGATGTTATGCGCTTATTCGAGCGGGTACTGACCAAAGCTCAAGAATGGGGCACAACAGCGAACTTAATGTTTGTTGTCGGTGCAACGCAAGGCAGTTTGTTTGCCGATATACGGAAATTAGTCCCCGATAGTTTCCTTTTAGTACCCGGAGTCGGTGCACAAGGTGGTAGCTTGCAAGAAGTTTGTAAATATGGCATGAATAAAGATTGTGGTCTTTTGGTCAATTCTTCACGAGGTATTATCTATGCAAGTTCGGAAGAAAACTTTGCAGAAGTTGCAGGGGAAAAGGCAAAAGAATTGCAACAGGAAATGGCAATAGAGCTTGATAAGCTGAAAAAGTAATTTGAAGGGTAAGTGTTCTATGAGTGGCTGTAAGATTATAAGCGACCCCGTATTTGGGTTCATCAGGATTCCGTCAGGACTTCTTTTGAATATTGTTAAACACCCGTTCATGCAACGCTTAACCCGTATAAAACAATTAGGGCTAACTACCGTTGTTTATCCCGGTGCTCAACATACAAGGTTTCAACACTCGTTAGGTGCATTCCATCTAATGAGTGAGGCTATCTTGTCGTTACAGCAAAAGGGCGTTTTCATTTTCGAAAGCGAAGCAGAAGCTCTTCAGGCAGCTATCTTGATGCACGACATCGGGCACGGTCCTTTTTCTCATGTGCTTGAGAATACATTAATACAAGGAATTACCCACGAAGAAATATCTTTAATGGTAATGAATTGCATCAACCAAGAAATGAATGGTGAGCTTAATCTTGCCATTAAGATTTTCAAGAATGAATATCCCAAGCGTTTCCTTCATCAATTAATCAGCAGTCAGCTTGATATGGACAGGTTGGACTATCTGAAACGAGATAGCTTTTTCACAGGTGTAACAGAAGGCAATATCGGTTCGGCACGAATTATAAAAATGCTGAATGTCGTAGACGATACCTTAGTAATAGATGCCAAAGGTATTTATTCAATCGAGAACTTCCTTACATCGCGCCGTTTAATGTATTGGCAGGTATATTTACATAAAGCCACGGTTGGGTACGAAAAGCTCTTAATAAGTTTATTGCTTCGAGCCAAGAAGCTACTGAAAGATGGATATAAACTATTCGCTTCCCCGGCTTTAACTTTCTTTCTTGAAAATGACGTAAATGCAGAATACTTCAAAAACCATGAAGAAACGTTGGGGCATTACTTGAATTTAGATGATAGCGACTTATGGAGTGCCATAAAAGTATGGCAAAAATCAGAAGATAAAATTCTATCACTTCTTTCCGATGATTTTATCAATCGTAAGCTTTTTAAGGTGGAAATTCATGATACGCCAATTTCACAAGAACAAATAAGTGAATGTAAAGAACAAATTTGTCGTTTCTTAGGTATCACCGAAGAAGATAGCAGCTACTTAATGCAGATAGATACCATTCAAAAAGACATGTACGACATTAACGAGGACCGCATTAGTATATTGTCAAAAGATGGTAGATTAAAAGATATAACCGAGGCATCGGAGATATTGAATGTAGAACTATTATCTAAAAAAATTCGTAAATATTACTTTTGTTATCACAGAATCTAATAAAAGTTTGGTATCTTTGCACGAACAAGCATTTATCATTTATTATATAGAATGGAATTTAACGCAAAGCAAATTGCAGAATTTATACAAGGAAGTATAGAAGGCGATGAAAAAGCAACCATTAGCACTTTCACAAAGATAGAGGAAGGGAAGCGTGGTGCTATAAGTTTTTTGTCAAATCCGAAATATACTCATTATATATATGAAACTGAATGTTCTATAGTTCTTGTAGACGAAAGCATAAAGATAGAAAAGCCAACGAAAGCGACTTTAATACGTGTAAAAAATGCACGAGACTGTGTTGCGAAACTTCTTCAGCTTTATGAAAGTATGAAGCCAAGAAAACAGGGAATAGATTCGTTAGCGTTTATTTCTCCCCAAGCAACAATAGGTAAGAATGTCTATATTGGTGCTTTTGCTTATATAGGCGATGGAGTTGTTGTTGGAGACAACTGTATGATTTACCCTCATACAACCATCATGGACAATACTACTTTAGGAAATAATTGCATTATTTATCCTAATGTAAGCATCTATCACGATTGCAAAATCGGAAATAATGTTATTTGCCATTCCGGTAGTGTTATAGGTGCAGATGGTTTCGGCTTTGCTCCAAATGCAGAAACAAACAGTTACGATAAAATTCCACAAATTGGTATTGTTACCATAGAAGACAATGTTGAAATAGGAGCAAACACGTGTATCGACCGTTCAACTATGGGAAGTACATACGTGCGTAAAGGTGTAAAACTCGATAACCTTGTGCAGATAGCACATAATACTGACATTGGCGAAAACACTGTTATGAGTGCGCAAGTTGGTATTGCCGGTTCTACCAAAGTTGGAGAATGGTGTATGTTCGGTGGGCAGGTTGGAATATCCGGACACTTAAAGATTGGTAATAAAGTCTTCCTTGGGGCACAGTCAGGCGTATTGAGCAAATTGAAAGATAATCAATCACTTATGGGTAGTCCTGCTATTGAGCCACGCAACTATTTTAAATCACAAGTTATATTTCAAAGACTTCCGGAGATTTATAAACAGATAGATGCTTTACAGAAAGAAATTGATGAATTGAAAAAGAATAAATAATAGATATGGAAACAACAAAACAGAAAACACTGAAGGGAAGTTTTTCCCTCTTTGGAAAAGGTTTACACACAGGATTAAGCCTTACTGTTACTTTTAATCCAGCTCCAGATAATACAGGATACAAGATTCAACGAATTGATTTGGAGGGACAGCCTATCATTGATGCTATTGCAGAAAATGTTATTGATACCCAGCGCGGTACAGTAATAGCGAAAGGCGAAGCACGTGTCAGTACTATCGAACACGGTATGGCCGCTCTATATGCAATGGGAATAGACAACTGTTTAATCCAAATTAACGGTCCGGAATTTCCTATTCTCGATGGCTCAGCAGCAATGTATGTTGAGAAGATTAGAGAAATAGGTATCGTAGACCAAAATGCTCCAAAAGACTATTACATTATTAGAAAAAAGATGGAGTATAAGGACGAAAGCGGTAGTATTATCACTATTCTGCCCGACGAACAGTTCTCAATTACAGCAATGTGTTCTTTTGAATCTAAGTTCATCAGCAGTCAATTTGCAACACTTGACGATATAGATAAGTTTGCTGACGAAATATCTCCTGCAAGAACTTTCGTATTCGTTAGAGATATTATGCCATTATTGCAAGCAAATCTTATAAAAGGTGGCGACCTCGACAATGCAATAGTTATCTATGAAAAGCAGGTAGACCAATTTACTCTTGACCAATTGGCTGATTTGCTTAAAGTACCACACATGGACGCCACGAGTATAGGCTACATACAACACAAACCTCTCATTTGGGATAATGAGTGCACAAGACATAAGTTGTTGGATATTATTGGCGATATGGCTTTAATTGGAAAACCTATCAAGGGGCGTATTGTTGCAACCCGACCCGGACACACTGTAAACAATAAGTTTGCAAGAATGATTCGTAAAGACATTCGCAAGCACGAAATCCAAGCTCCTATTTACGATCCGAACGATGAACCATTAATGGATAATATCCGAATACGCGAGCTTCTCCCCCACCGTTACCCTATGCAACTTGTCGATAAAGTAGTTGCGATGGGAGCAACAACAATAGTTGGTGTTAAGAATATTACCGCCAACGAGCCTTTCTTCCAAGGACATTTCCCACAAGAGCCCGTAATGCCCGGTGTCCTTCAGATAGAAGCTATGGCACAGTGTGGCGGATTATTGGTACTTTCTCAAGTAGAAGAACCTGAAAGATGGTCTACCTACTTTTTGAAAATAGATAATGTAAAGTTCCGTCAGAAAGTTGTACCGGGCGATACCCTGTTATTCCGTGTTGAACTTTTAAGCCCTGTACGTCATGGCATCAGCTCAATGCAAGGTTATATGTTTGTAGGCGATAATGTTGTGGCAGAAGCTACATTTACTGCACAAATAGTAAAAAACAAATAAATAAAATTATGAATACTATTAGTCCTTTGGCATTCGTGCATCCAAATGCAAAGATAGGCGACAATAATATCATTGGTCCGTTTTGTTATATTGACGATAATACCATAATTGGCGATAATAACAAACTACTGAATAGTGTTACAATACACACAGGTGCACGAATTGGCAATGGAAACGAGTTTTTCCCCGGAGCAAGTATTTCTACCAAACCGCAAGATTTGAAATTTCGTGGTGAAGAAAGTTTCTGCGAAATTGGCGACAATAATTCAATACGTGAAAACGTAACCATTTCACGCGGTACAGCTTCAAAGGGGACAACGATTGTGGGCAACAACAATCTTTTTATGGAAAGTATGCACATTGCCCATGATTGTATTATCGGTTCAAATATTATTATCGGTAATTCAACAAAGCTGGCAGGAGAAGTTAAAGTAGAGGATTATGCTATTATCTCTGCTTCCGTTCTTTGCCACCAGTTTTGCAACATTGGTTGTAATGTAATGATTCAAGCGGAAGCCGTTTTTCTCAAGACATTCCTCCTTATATTATTGCAGGCAAAGAGCCAATCCGATATGCAGGTATTAATATTATTGGATTAAGACGCAAAGGATTTACAAATGAACAGATAGACCAAATTCATGATGCTTACCGTTTGTTGTATGGTGAAGGAACTCGCGAAGAAAATATCCAAAAGATAAAAGATACTTTACCAATGACGAAAGAAATTCAGCATATCATTGAATTTGTTCAAGCTTCATCAAGAGGAATTATTAAATAAATAGCATTGAATATACAAAATCTTATTGTATTAATAGGTCCGACAGGTGTTGGTAAAACTGCTTTAACACTTGATGTTGCACAGCATTATGGTTTAGAAATTATCAATGCTGATTCAAGACAGATATACAAAGAGATACCCATAGGTACAGCTGCTCCTACAAAGGAGCAGCTGATTCGTGTAAAGCACCACTTTGTTGCTTGTAAAAGTGTTGGCGAATATTACTCAGCAAGCTTTATGAACAAGAAGTTTTGAGTTTATTAAAAGCAAATCCAACATCCTCGTATATCTTGTCTGGCGGTTCGATGATGTATATTGATGCTGTTTGTAATGGTATAGACGATATACCTACCATTGACAATGAAGTACGGCAAACGCTAATGCAAAGACTTGAAACCGAAGGATTAGAGAAACTTTGCGAATTACTAAAAGAGTTAGATCCCGTTCATTGGGAATTTGTAGATAAAAAAAATCCGCGCAGAGTCCTTCATGCACTTGAAGTTTGTATTCAAACAGGAAGGACATACACATCATATCGTACTAACAGGAAACAAGAACGTCCGTTTAATATAATTAAAATAGGATTGAATCGCCCGCGCGAGGAACTATACGAGCGGATAAACGCACGCACAGAAGATATGATTGCTTCGGGAATGATAGACGAGGCTTTGCGCATATACGATAACCGAAACTTAAATGCTTTGAACACAGTTGGCTATAAAGAACTGTTTGAATATCTTGATGGTTTAACTACTCTTGATGAAGCCGTTTTCAAGATACAAAGCAACACAAGAAAATATGCACGTAAGCAACTGACTTGGTTTAAAAGAGATAAGAATATTCGTTGGTTTCACCCGAATGAAACTAAAGAAATATTAAAACACATTGATAGTTTTCTATTCTGAAAACATTTTGGTATTTTTGTAATCTTGTTAGAATAAGTACCTATAAATTACTTCTAAATGAAAAGTATAATCAGATTATTCAAAAACATTATAAAGGGATTCTTTAATTTCTTCCCATGGTACATTAAGTTGTATAAAGGACGTGCATGGTACACAAAGATTTCATTGGGTATCGTATCGTTCTTTGTGTCAATCTTCATCTTCTTTGGTATGGTTGATATGAATTTCTTGTGGCTTTTCGGTAAGTCGCCCGGTTTTGCTGAAATCAAAACTCCGCCAACCTATGCTGCTTCAGAAATATATAGTGCCGACTCTGTTCTAATAGGCAAATATTTCAAGGAAAACCGCATACCTGTGAAGTATGAAGATGTAAATCCAATGTTTTGGAAAGCTTTGATAAGTACTGAAGATGAAAGATTTTACAGCCACCATGGAGTGGACTTTATGGGTATTGGTGGTGCTGTAAAAGATGCCGTAACGCGCGATGGTGCTCGTGGTGCTTCTACTATTACGCAGCAACTTGCTAAAAATATGTTCCGAATCAGAAATAAGGAATATTCCGGATTATTGGGCAAAATTCCCGGCTTGCGAATGCTTATAGTCAAAGCCAAGGAATGGATTATCGCATACAAAATAGAGTTTATTTACTCTAAGAATGAAATATTGACGATGTATGCCAATACGGTTGATTTCGGAAACAATGCGTATGGCATAAAGACAGCTGCAAGAACTTATTTCAATACTACTCCCCGCCAACTTACCACCGAACAGGTTGCGACGTTAGTGGGAATGCTGAAGGCAACAACTTTCTACAACCCGATTTCAAATCCTTCAAATTCTCTTAGCAGACGTAACACCGTTTTATATAATATGGTAACACATGGGCATTTAGCAAAGAGTGAATACGAAAAGTATTCAAGGAAACCTATGAAACTTGATGTCCACGTAGAAGAAAATTATGACGGCAGAGCACAATACTTCCGCGAATATGTTGCCGATTATCTAAAGGATTGGATAAAAGACAACGACTACGACCTTTATAGCAGCGGTTTGAAAATCTATACAACAATTGATACTCGCATGCAGCAATATGCAGAAGACGCTGCAAAGAAACAGATGCGCAAAATTCAACAGGATTTTGACAGGCATTGGAGCGGTCAAGACCCATGGCGCGACGAGAATGGCAATTTAGTGCCGGGATTTATAGAAAGAATAGCAGAACGCCAACCATTCTATAAGAATTTGGTGCAGAAATATCCCAACCGGCCAGACAGCGTATTGTACTACATCAACCGGCCACACAAGGTGAAACTCTTCGATTATGATAAAGGTATAATCGAAAAGGAAATGTCATCGATGGATTCCATTCGCTACATGGTAAAGTTCATGCACTGTTCAATGGTTGCCATGGAGCCTGAAACAGGTGCAGTGCGAGCATGGGTCGGTGATATAGATTTCAAAACATGGAAGTACGATAAAGTTACGGCACAGCGTCAGCCGGGTTCTACTTTTAAACTCTTTGTCTATTCCGAAGCAATGAATCAAGGTTTGGCTCCGTGCGATAAGCGCAGAGATGAATATATCAGCATGGAAGTACCCGATAAAAAGACGGGAATATTGAAAACTTGGACACCACGCAATGCCAATGGCAACTACTCGGGCGACTCTATAACATTAAAAGCAGGCTTTGCACGAAGTATCAATACAATAGCCGTTCGCTTGGGACAAGAGATGGGCATAAAGAACATTATCCGCACTGCTCAAGACATGGGTATAAAGAGTCCGCTCGAAAACGAACCATCATTGGCTTTAGGGTCGAGCGACGTAAATTTGCTTGAAATGGTGAACGCATACTGTACGGTTGCAAATGATGGTGAACATTGCGACCCGGTTGTGGTTACAAAGATACTCGACCAGCGAGGCAACGAAGTGTATGTTGCAAAGCCGGACAACAAGCAAGTGTTGTCTTATCAGAGTGCGTTCTTCATGCAGCAATTGCTAAAGGGCGGACTTACTGAACCGGGTGGAACCAGCCGCACGTTAAATCAATACATATTTGGCGATACCGATTGGGGCGGAAAGACAGGTACTTCCAACAATCATTCCGATGCTTGGTTCATGGCAGTAAGTCCTAAACTTGTCGTTGGCGCATGGGTAGGTGGCGAATATCGTAGCATTCATTTCCGAACAGGTGCTTTAGGGCAAGGTTCCAAGACGGCACTTCCGATGTGTGGTAACTTTATTTACGATTTAATGCGCGACAAGGCTTTCCAAAAGTATCATGCAAAGTGGTTGCCAAATCCGGAAAAAGAGATAGACCCTGCAATGTACAATTGTCAGTCGGTGGTTCAACCGGCACGAGAACCCGATAGCCTGCATCTCTATTACAGAAATGAGCAAGAGGGTTTGCCCGATGAGAACGAGCAAGATGCGGAAGGCGATGAGAACAGGAATATGGAAGACAGGATAGTGCCTCCTCGCGAAAATGAAGAGAACAATAAACCCAAGCAACCGTCAAACGCTCCTATTCATGTTCCAAAGCCGCGCATAGAGCCACTTGAAGTATAAGATGATGAAAGGAATGCTGAACAAACGAACGCTTTACACTGCATTGTGCGCTGCATTGGCAGGACTTCTTGGTTTTGCTTCGTGCAACAACAATGCTGCTCCTTCGCCATCGCCGAGAGATACGGTAGCAGCTTCTGTGTTTGCCCCGATTGTAAACGACACGACGCTGAATATCGACCTGTCGGCTATCACGAATATACGTTTTCCGAAGTATAAGGTTTTGAAACAGCAACCTATTATTCCCGACTCTGTCAGTATTGCCCTCGATGAAGAGACGGTAGCGGGTGGCAACTATTCAGCCATATTAAGTTTCGACACCATTCCGTCGCAAGCATTTTACGAAAAGGTAGAACAGGCTGCTCTACAGGATACTTGCTGGAAAGTAAAAGAATACGCCTACACTTACAAGCGGAAAGACAAGCAAGGCGGACTCTACCGACTTGCATTCAGCAAAGGAAGTATGCAGATAGTGCTCAGCCACTTAAATTCGGATATGATTAAGAATTACAACAGTGAGCAATAAGCTCAAAGAATTATCAATACAAAATGAAAAGTCTGAATGAACCCCATCGGAAGAATTAAGTATGTACTAAATTAATTCTCATGGGGTTACGTTATTCGTTTATAAAATCTTCCCTTTTTCTGTATTCGGTAGGTGTGTAGCCGCATACGTTCTTAAAGGCACGCACAAAGTTGGAATAGTCGCTGAAACCACTTCTGTCTGCCACTTCGCTGAAGCTCATCTGCGGTTTTCTTTCAAGCAGGTTTTTCGCTTTCTTGATTTTGAGCCGCTGAATATAAGCCGTAGGCGTACAACCGGTGAGGGAAACTATCTTGCGGTGGAACTGCCGAACACTCATGCAAACATTGCTTGCAACGAGAGAAACGTCGATGCTCTTGTTTCGACTGAGCTGAATATATATTGCTTCCGATACTTTTGCTAAGAAATGCAAATCGGCATCGTCCAGTTTGTCGTACTCTTGTGCCTTGGTGTCTTTGTTCTCCATCATTTTCTGCATGAACTTCTCTTGCAAGAGTCGTCGTCCTTCCAGCAATTTTTCTACTCTTGTGCGTAGTTCGTCGCTGTTGAACGGCTTGAAAAGATAAGCATCGGCACCGGCTTTTATTCCTTCTATGCGTTCCTCTTTCGTAATCTTCGCCGTAACAACGATGATGGGAATATGGTTCACTATCTCGTTGGCGCGCACTTGTCGGCATATTTCCAATCCGTCCATGCCGGGCATCATCAGGTCGGTAATAATGAGGTCGGGCACGAGTTCCAACGCTTTTCCCAACCTTCCTGTCCGTTGCCCGCATAGGAAACAGCATAACGGTCGGCAAATTGCGCACCGATATAGGCGGCAATGTCTCGGTTATCTTCAATAACGAGTAGACGGCAGCGGTTGTCGTCGGTCTCGCTATCTGTAAGTTCTGTCTCGGTCTCGGGCAAGAGCGGTGTGTAGGCTTTCGGATTGTAGGCAAGCTGTCGTTTGTGGTCGTTGCGAATAGGCACGCTGACATGGAAAGCCGTACCTTTGCCCACTTCGCTTTCCACGGTGATGCTTCCTTCTAAAGCATCGATAATCTGCTTGACGAGTGCCAGTCCCACGCCCGTACCGATGTTTCTTACCTCGCTTTCTGCCTGATAGAACGGCTCGAACACATGGGTAAGCGTATCCTTTTCCATTCCTTTGCCCGTATCGGACACATCGACACGCAAATGCTTGTCTTTACTCCACACCGAAACATTAATCTTGCCGTATTCGGGCGTGAACTTGAAAGCGTTGGAGAGCAGGTTGTTCAGCACTTTGTTCACATAGTCGGGCACGAAGTCCATCTCCACTGCCTCCTTGGCAAAGAACTGCAGAGCGATGTTGCGACTGCGCGCATAGTCGCGGTAGGTTTCGATAATCATGGCGAGATGCGCCGTAATGTTGCCGTTGTGCCAGTCGGGAATGCCCACCGACGATTTTATTTTTGAAATGTCCAAGAGTTGGTTGATAAGCGTAAGCAAGCCCTTGCCCTGCCGTTCAATGGTCTGTGCCTTGTCCATCACTTTATTCTTGTCAGCTTCGGTGTCATTTGCTTGCAAGTCGTGGCTTAAGCCGAGTATCACCGTGAGCGGTGTGCGGAACTCGTGGGTAATGTTGGTGAAGAAGTTCTCGCGCAACGCCGACAGTTTTTTCAATGCCTGATGACTGCGCCGTCTGACTCGGCTGGTGTAAAGCACCATTGCCAATATTCCTGCCACGATAAGCAACACGCCTCCCAAAACAGCAAAGCCTATATTGCGTGCCGTCCGTTCTTCTTCCAGCTTCATCTTTGCTCCGTCCATCTCCCTCTTCTGGCGGTTGCGCTCGATGTTCAGACTCGTGTTCTGAATGCGGTTCACCTTTTCTATATCCAGCACACTGTCTTGCATGGCGGTGGCTTGCTCGTGGAACGAAAGGGCTGTACGGTAGTCGCCTATCCGTTTGTAGTGTTTATAATATAAGTTGTGGATTTCCGCCTGATGTTCTCTCGACTTGATGTTGTCGGCTATTGTCTTTGCTTTGCCGAGGTACTCCATCTCTTTCGCCTCGTTGCCGGTGGTCTGATAAACGCCTGCAAGTGCTATGAGCGTGTTCAGGGCGTGCCACTCGTCTTTCGAGGTTTGCATCAGTTGATAGGCGGTTTTGTATTCCTCTGTTGCTTTATCGTATTGTCGCGCTTTTTCGTAAAGCGAACCGAAATAATTGTGGCAGAGCGATATGCCGAGCGTATTGCCTGCTTCCTGATTATACTGCATTGAACGACGGAAGTACACCCATGCCGAGTCGGTTTTTCCACGATGCTCGAAAATTGAGCCGAGATTGGCATAGTTAATGGCTTGTCCCACTGCGCTCTTTAATGCTTGTTCGCCTTTCAGTGCCTTGCGCAGTGCGCTGTCAGCGCGTTCATAGTTGCCTAAAGTCATGTAGATATTGCCCAATCCGTTGAGCGACATCACTCGGTTCTTCTTGGCGACGAACGAAGTATCGGTGCACTCGTCGCTCAATGTCCATGCCTTATAATGGTATTCCTGTGCCACGTCGAGCACGCCCATGCGTCGGTAGTTCGTGCCCACATTGTTCAATGCCTGCACCCATTCCAGCGTGTCGTCGATGGCTTCCGCCTGTTCCAATCCTTTGCTGTGTATGTTCAGGGCTTCATCGAAACGGCTCTCGTTGCGCAGTGCCTTGCCCCATTCTCTCAGGGCGATGATGCTGCCAAGTTTGTCGTTCTCGCTTTCCAATCGCTTTTGCAACAAGGCAAGCGAGTCGATACCGTGCGTGGAGCGCACGATGCTGTCGGCTGCCTTCCGCTGTTCGGCAGTAAAAGAAACAGGTTCTTTCCCGCACGAAGCGAACAGGAAAGCAATTGAAATAAATACCCCTGATATGCTTAAAGCCCGGTAGCAGTGTCTTGACCTTTCCATAAATGTGGAAAGGTTTACGAAAGAGCTATAGAGTTTTTTTGTTGCCATATTTACAGTGTTGCAGTATGTGATGTTGTTTGTTCATAGAAATGGTTTTCATAGTTTCCTTGCCCCTTATCCGGCCGGGCATTTCTCTTAGATGTTCCATTACTATTAGAATTATGGGTGCAAAGATAATACTTTTTTTGACTTTTTACAAAAGTAGTTGGGAAAATTGCACTGTTTCGACGAAGATTTATGCCCGATTTCGGCAAAAATCATTCTGTTGCCGTCATTGCGTTTTTTCCAAAATTCGGGCTTCCAATCATCAAAAATCCCCATTTGTTAAAAGCTCTTAATCTGTCAGTAGTAAAACGCAATATAACAATGAGTTACACGGGTGAAATGTCCGATTTCGCAAGATCGCAAAAATGAAGAATGTCCGATACTGACAGATCTTTGTCCGATTTTGCAAGGTGTTTTTGTGCATTTACCCCTTAAATTTGCAACATCAAAACTATTAAACGACTAAGTATATGAAGGCAGACAAAAAGCTTACGCCAAAACAAAGGCGGAACTTGCAATTCTCGGAAGACCGCTTGGGGCTGCTCGACACCATACGCGAGATGATAGACATCGAGTTTGAACGTCGCGCGCAGAAGGGCGACAGCAAACCTTGTCGGGAACGACCGCCGCTGAAGAGCGCAGCCAACAAGTCGCAGGAAAGCGATGAGCCGGAAGACTCCGGACTTCCGCCACACCAACGCACCCTTTGGCAGCGCATCTTGAAGATGTTCACCTGTTGCTTTATATAATAAGGTGTACGGAAGAAAGCAGAATACCGGCAGCGCATCTTGAAAATGTTCACCTGTTGCATTATATAATAAGGTGTACGGAAGAAAGCAGAATACCGGCAGCGCAACTTGAAAATGTCCACCTGTTACATTATATAATAAGGTGTGCAGGACAAAAGAAAATATATTGTTAAACCTTTCAAAACTAATTAAGAACAAATTATGAATGAACGACCGCCAAACACGCTCGCCCCACCCACAGCGGCGGGGAAAGAGCAACAGAGAAGAACGAGGAAAACAGTAACCGAACAGCGCGTTTTGGAGTAACGGAGTTACGACAATCATCGCAACGGAGTTACGGCAAACGTCGCAACGGAGTTACGACAAAAGGCGCAACCGAACTGCAACCTCGACAGTAACAAAATTACAATAACAAGTCTAACTTTTTAATAAAAAAAACAATGAAAACAAATCTATTTAAGAACACCTACGCAGCGATAGCTGCGCTGTTCATCGCAATGCTCGCACTGCCTACCGCGGTGCATGCACAAGGCAAGGCAAGAATCATTCTCGAGGCACACAATGTGTGGGGAGACGGTAGCGGATACCAGATGCTGCTCGATGCCGACCACAATCTCTACGGAGACAAGTTTTCTGCCGAAGGACCGTTATGGAATGATAACAACCCGCCTGCCGACCTATACAATGGCTTCGAATACAAAATTCCGGGCAATGCCGACCCTTCTACAACGCCTCAGCACATGATTGTGGACGGCGAGGGCTATGTAGATATTCCTGCGGGAATCTACGATTTCTGCATCGCGGCACCGCAGGCAAATGCTAAAATATGGATTGCAGGCAATTATGACGGCCCTACAAGAGCCGACGATTACAAGTTCGAGGCAGGCAAAACCTATCGTTTCACGATGCACATGACCGAAGGCGGGAGTAACGATGCTGCCAAGCTGACCATCACCAACTCCGGAGAAGTGCAGACCTACGGCCTTAAGATTGCCGGCACGGAGGTAACATCTGACAACTGCAACGACCTTTCCGTGATTAGCGGCGTAAGCGGAACAGTGAAGTACGACCCGTCCACCAATACCCTCACCCTCGACAACGCCACCATCAACACAACGGCCAACAATATTCATGGTATCTACGTCACTTCACCGCTCACAATAAAGGTTAAAGGCACAGTGAATATCAAGGCGGCAGATGCTAACTCTCTCTTTATTTTTGCCACAAGCGCAGTATCTACCATCACCGGCACCGGCACGCTCAATTTGGAAGGCTGGAATGGCTTGGAAGGACAACGTGTTGTCATCGAGAACATTACGCTCAATGCAAAGGGTGAGTATGGCGGCATCATAGCAAGTAGCTCTTACGCCAACAGCACATTTGAAATCAGAAATGCCAACATAACGGCAGAAGGCAACCGCAAGGTTCCATTGTCAATATGAGTTCCCTCACCCTCGACGGTTGCGCCATCACCCAGCCTGCCGGTGCGGCGTTCGACGCATCGCTCAAAGGCGTGGCACTGAACGGACAACTCGTGAAGACGAAGGTAGTCATCGAGCCGACCGGCGGTGGTGGCGACGACCTCTTGCTCTATGAAAACTTCGACGGTACTACCGCAGCTATAGAAGGACGTACCGATTACTATCAACTGCCTTCTAACTGGAGCACCATCGATGCCGACGGCGACGGCTATAACTGGTTGGAAAATGGATTTCTGAACTGCGGCTATGGCGGCACAGGCAAGTTCGCTACATCGGAATCGTACACAAAGTACCCCGGCGAAAAAGCCTGACACCGGACAACTACCTCATCACACCGAGAGTAGCAGGTGCTGCGCGCGTAACGTTCTACGCTTGTGCGCAGGATAAGGCCAATGCAAAGGAACACTTCGCCGTATGCGCTTCAACCACGGGTAAGAACAAAAGCGACTTTAAAGTTATAAAGGAATGGACGATAAGCGAAGTTGCCGGTGAACCCGGTACCGTAGATCCACAAACCGCATGGACATTATACGACGTGGCACTGCCTGCAGGTACGCAGTACGTTGCTTTCCGCCACTTCAACTCTACCGACCAGTACCGCATCAACATCGACGAAGTGAAGGTCTATGGTAGTTCTACTGCAGTAGAGCACATCACAGCCGACGTGCCGGCAGCTGCCAAGAAAGGCATCTATACTCTCAGCGGCGTGCGCCTGCAAGGCGAGCTGAAGAACCTGCCGAAGGGCATATACATCGTGAACGGACAAAAAGTAGTGAAGCAGTAGGATACAACCGTGTTTCGCACCTCGCCAACGGGGTGCGGAACACCCACTGAAAAAGGTGCCCGACACCACATCTAATCAGAACTATTAAAACATAAAAGGTGCGGAACACCCCCGGAAAAGGGTGAACAACACCGTTTGAAAATTTAAGTATAAAGGCAGAGTGCTGCCGAACACGCTTTTGAAAAAGGTGCACAGCACCGTTTAAATGTTTAAGTATAAATGCTGAATGATGCAGAACACACTTTGCAAAAGGTGTATAACATAACACCGTTTGTATTCAAGTTCCACATCTAATCAGAACTGTTAAAACGTAAAGCCGCCTTGGCAGGGATTGCCGGGGCGGCTTTTTATGTTGCACAGTGTGGGGGGCAGCTTGCTCAACCTGCTTTTTTGTGCCGGTTTACGTTGTATAAGAGAGGAATGGAGGGGGCAGCCTATACATCGAACACCATACCTTCGTCGGTGAGGAAACTGTTGGGGAAGATGGCTTTTGCTTCGCTTAAAATGGTGTCTTCGTTAGGGTATCGGGCAGAATAATGCCCCAAAAGCAACTTGCCTGCGGCAGCGTCTCTGGCTACTGTTGCTGCTTCCTGCGATGTGCTGTGGTAGTAGCGTCGTGCCCTGTCGCTGTGTTCGCTTGCATAAGTGCTTTCATGGTAGAGCACGTCTACTCCGCTCACCTTTTTATATAGATGCTTCATGTATCTTGTGTCGGAGCAGTAGGCGTAGCTGCGCGGCTTGTCGGCAGGAGTGGTAAGGCGGTTGTTGGGAATGGTTTCGCCGTCGGCAGTAGTCCAGTCAGCCCCTGCCTTTATGTTGTTGATTTGGCTGATAGGGATATTGTAGAAGTCTATCATGTCGCGGCGGATATGCGGTGCTGTGGGCTTTTCGCGAAACAGGAAGCCGCAGCAAGGTATGCGATGTTCCAGCGGAATGGTTTCCACCGTCAGGCTCTTGTCTTCGTAGATAACCTTTGTTTCGGTTGTTTCCACCGGGTGGAACGTAACTTCGTATTCAAGTCCTTTGCAGAACAAATCCATCGAGATGTTGAAGTAGTGTTCAAACTCTTTCGGCGCATATACTTGGAGCGGTGCGGTGCGCCCCGTCATGCCGAAAGTGGAAAGCATGCCGAAGAGTCCGAAACAGTGGTCGCCGTGCAGATGCGAAATGAAAACGGCTTGTACTTTCGAGAAGTGCACCTTGGAGCGGCGCACTTGTATCTGCGTTCCCTCTCCGCAATCTATCATGAAGAACTTGCCCCGTACTTCCACAATCTGGCAAGTTGCATTATGATGGAGCGTGGGCAAGGCACTTCCGCAGCCCAATATGTGTATCTTGAAGGGTATCACGCCTACTTCTTGCGTCCAAAGACAAATATTCCGGCTTTGTTTTCAAGCGACATCGAGTCAGCCCCGAGTTCTATTACATCGAATGTATCTTTCGACAGAAGCAGTTTACCGTTGTATATCTTCCACGATGTCCACATGTTGTTTTCTGCCTGAACATTTGATACGACCTCCCCACCCTCTTTTATTTCAAAGTTCTTGTCAAGGCTTGTCCAGTTTCCAAGCAGCGACGTTATGTTAATGGCGTTGCGCAGCATCATGTCGCCGTACTCCTTATAGGCAATCACGGCAAAGCGGTCGCCGGTGAGTCTTCCGCCCTTCACAACTTCCGTCGTATCTTCAGGGTTTCGGATAATCTCCAATGTGTCGCCGGCGTCGGTCAATAATAACATAGAATTCATTCCGCCGTCGAGCATTGTGCCGTAAATGGTTGTGTCGCCGGCATTGAGCGAGTCGGCATTGTTGGCGTTCGGGCTTATCACCGGGTTGGGCTTGCTGTTCTTACAACCTGCAAAAATGGTTGCTATCAGTGCAAAAACGATGATGAATTGCGATTTCTTCATAATTCCGTTATTGAGTAATTTACTTGTTGTTCTCTATCTTTTTGGCTTCGTTCCATAGGTTGTCCATTTCCTCCAAAGTCATATCTTTCAGTTCTTTACCAAGTTTCTTTGCTTGCTGTTCAACGTATGCGAAGCGTGAAATGAACTTTTGGTTGGTATGTTCGAGCGCATTGTCGGGATTGAGTTTATACAATCGGGCGGCATTGATGACCGAAAAAAGGAAGTCGCCCAACTCTTTTGTAGAGCTTTCCTTATCTTCCCGTGCCAATTCGGCTTTCAGTTCGTTAAGCTCCTCGTACACTTTTGCCCACACATCTTCTTTCTTTTGCCAATCGAAACCAACGTTTCGGGCTTTATCCTGTATTCTGTATGCCTTTATAAGACTGGGCAGCGAGGCGGGAACTCCCGACAATACCGTCTTGTTACCTTCTCTTTCCTTTTGTTTCCGTTGCTCCCACGTCAGTTCAACTTGTGTTGCTGTAGACGGAGCATTGCCATTCGGAGGTGTTGCAGCTTGCTTTTCGGTGTTCAGTTCGTCCTTGTAAACCACCTGTCCTCGCCTGTTTATCGCCATGTTGTCGTTGGCGACTGTCCACCCTGTCCAATCTATGAAGTCGTGGCGGAACATGAGTTTGTCTGATTGAGCATTGCAAACGTCTGCTATATCGAAGTCGTTCGTCTCGCTGCCCAGCAACGCATAGAAAACAACATGCTCCATAACATCGCCGAGTTCCTTGCAAATATTCTTCTTGTCGTGCTTCATCAAGGCATCGGCAAGCTCGAATATCTCTTCTATCGTGTTAGGTCGCAAACTCTCAAAGGTCTGTTTCCTGTCCCACGGACATTCCTTTCTCAATCGCTCTTGTATATCGAGCAAACGCTCAAACGCTGCAATCTTTTCTTCTTTTGTATGCAATCTTATCAAATTTAAAGTTAAAAGAAGTACTGTGTACTGCTAATTGTGATGCAAAGATACATCTTTCAACTGATTTTTTCGTAAATTTGCATCGTTTTTAAAGATAATAAAGAAATAATAATATAAACGTATGGAATTAGCAAGTAAGTACGACCCACAGAACGTGGAAGCGAAGTGGTATGAGTATTGGCTCAATAATAAACTTTTCAGCTCTAAGCCTGACAGACGTGAGCCTTATACAGTGGTAATACCGCCCCCCAATGTAACGGGCGTATTACACATGGGGCACATGCTCAACAATACCATTCAGGACATTCTTGTACGCCATGCACGAATGGAGGGAAAGAACGCTTGCTGGGTTCCCGGTACCGACCACGCCAGCATTGCCACCGAGGCAAAAGTGGTAAACAAGCTCGCACAAGAAGGAATAAACAAAGCCGACCTTACAAGAGAGGAGTTTCTGAAACACGCTTGGGCTTGGACAGACGAACACGGTGGCATTATTCTGAAGCAATTGCGCAAACTTGGCTGTTCCTGCGATTGGGATCGCACTGCCTTTACAATGGACGAAAAGCGCAGCGAAGGCGTTATCAAGGTGTTCTGCGACTTGTACAAGAAGGGCTTAATCTATCGTGGCGTGCGTATGGTGAACTGGGATCCGAGTGCAGAGACGGCTCTTTCCGACGAAGAAGTTGTTTACAAGGACGAGCATTCAAAGCTCTACAACCTTAAATACTATATTGCGCCCGAAGACCAAAGCAAGGTTGAACGCAAGCACGACAACAACGTGATGCACAAAGACGACAAGGGTTACTACGCAGTTGTAGCCACCACGCGCCCCGAAACCATTATGGGCGATACGGCTATGTGCATCAATCCCGATGACGTAAAGAACACTTGGTTGAAAGGACTGCATGTTATTGTGCCGTTGGTAGGTCGTTGCATTCCTATTATCGAAGACTCGTATGTAGACATTCAGTTTGGTACGGGTTGCCTGAAGGTTACCCCCGCCCACGATATTAACGACCACGCACTCGGTTTGAAGCACGGTTTGGAAACCATCGACATATTCAACGACAACGGAACACTGTCGGAAGCAGCAGGTTTATATGTAGGACAAGACCGCATGGACGTGCGCAAGCAAATTGCCATCGACCTTAAAACGGCCGGCTTGATGGAGAAAGTGGAAGACTACGACAACAAGGTGGGCTACTCTGAACGTACCAACGTGCCTATCGAACCAAAGCTTTCAACGCAGTGGTTCTTAAGTATGCAACACTTTGCAGACATTGCGCTCGACCCTGTAATGAGCGATGAGATTGAGTTCTACCCAAAGAAGTACAAGAACACCTATCGCCATTGGTTGGAAAATATCAAGGACTGGTGTATCAGCCGCCAACTTTGGTGGGGACACCGCATTCCTGCTTACTACTTTAAAGACGAAAACGGCAAGCCTGCAACCGTTGTGGCAGAAACCGCCGAAAAGGCTTTGGAACAAGCAAAGGCTATCAGTCCGAACATAACAATGGCTGACTTGGAACAGGAAAGCGACTGTTTGGATACGTGGTTCTCAAGTTGGCTGTGGCCTATTTCGGTATTTGATGGTATCAACAACCCCGACAACGACGAAATAAAGTATTACTATCCGACGAGCGACTTGGTTACAGGGCCCGATATAATCTTCTTCTGGGTGGCTCGTATGATTATGGCAGGCTACGAATATCGCCGGACTTTCCCTTTCAAGCACGTTTATTTTACGGGCATTGTGCGCGACAATATCGGACGCAAGATGAGCAAGAGCCTCGGCAACTCGCCCGACCCATTGGAATTAATAGATAAGTATGGTGCTGACGGCGTGCGTATGGGCATGATGCTTTCTGCACCGGCAGGCAACGACATCTTGTTCGACGAAAGTCTTTGCGAGCAAGGACGCAACTTCAACAACAAGATATGGAATGCCTTCCGCCTTGTTCAAGGTTGGGAAACTGCCGACATAGAGCAGCCCGAAGCGAACAAGATAGCCATTAAATGGTTCGATGCAAAGCTCAAAGAAGTAAATGCCGAAATGGAAGAACAGTTCAAGAGCTACCGCATATCAGAAGCGTTGATGACCGTTTACAAACTTTTCTGGGACGAATTCTCAAGCTGGTACTTGGAAATGATTAAGCCTGAATACGGCAAACCCATCGACAAGCAAACCTACGATGCAACGCTCCGCTTCTTCGATACCCTCTTGAAGATGCTCCACCCATTCATGCCGTTCATTACAGAAGAACTTTGGCAGCACATTTTCAGCCGCAACGAAGGCGAAAGCATTATGTTGGAGAAACTCGAATTGCCACTTCCTACCGATGAAGAAAAGACTTTGATAGCCGAAATAGAGAGCATGAAACAGATAGTAGGTGGCATTCGCACCGTTCGCAATCAAAAGAACATTGCCCCGAAAGTATTGCTTTCCTTGGAAGTGGTGGGTAAAAACAACTACGAGACCTACAACTGCGTGATAGCAAAAATGGCTAATCTCGAAAGCATCAATGTTGTAACCGAGAAGAGTTCCGACGCTTCTGCCTTTATGGTGGGCACTGACGGCTTTGCCGTTCCGCTTGGAAACTTGATTGATGTAAACGCCGAAATAGAGAAATTGGAAAAGGAACTTGCTCATTTGGAGGGCTTCCTGAAAGGCGTAAAGGCAAAACTTGCAAACGAAAACTTTGTTGCGCACGCTCCCGAAGCTGTGATTGCGAAGGAACGCAAGAAGCAAAGCGACTCGGAAGAAAAGATTGAAACCATCAAAGCAAATATAGAAGAACTTCGCAAGAAGTAGTCTTAGCTTTTGCCGAAACAACGTGAGTTCGGCATAAAAAAGCAGGTTAAACCCCAATCGGGTCATTAGGACGCATTTACTTAGATTTGTTATTATCCCAAATCAGTCAAGGACGCTAATGAACGAACGGGGTTTAACAAGGTCATCTCGCAAATGTTTTTAAGCAAGTTTGCCAATGAGACTATGAGAGATTTTCGGTTTAATTTTGTAAAGATAATTCTGTTAAAAAGTGATATAATCGCTTTGGCGTTGCGAAAGCGTAGGTTTTGCAGTGTAAAACCTACGCTTTTACCGTGCAAAACCTACGGTTTTGGAACGCAAAACAATAGGTTTTATAATGCACTGATGATGAGATAGTTAGACGATAACTATTGTTGCGAAAAATATTTACGTTTTTATTGCCTTATTTTCGTTCTTTTCTCGTTCCTCGAAAAGTGCGTTTTCTCGCCATGGCAATGCTCAAATAAATTTAGCAATGCCCATTTGGCTGAACGAAAACGTTTATAAATAACGTGAGTTCGGTGTAGGAACTTGAGGACGAAGAGACTTCGCTTCTTCCTGATTATAAGCATATTAAATCATAA
>NZ_BAJY01000031.1 GCF_000613945.1 Prevotella falsenii DSM 22864 = JCM 15124 | reverse complement strand
GTAAAGAAATGGACAATTTTACTATTATATACGATTCCAAAGGGCGAATCTCTGCCTTTGAAGATAAGAACGAAAAGGGAAAAATAGTATTTGAATACAAAAATAATATCTTGGGCACTACCGATGAACCCAATGTGGTGATGACTGTAACCGATGAAGACGAGAGATCTGTGTATAATCTGTTTCTGAATAAGGACGGATTTGCCAAGCACTGCGACGGAATAACATACGAAAAGGACGAGGCTCCTAAGATCGAAGCATGGGATTTTGAATACAATTCTGATAACCAACTCGCTAAAGCAGTGCAGTCGAAAGGTGGATACAAGACGACATTTACCATTGTTTACAATGACGGCAATGCTGTAGAATCATCAACCGTATCGGAAAAGGAAGGTAAGGAAACAGACCATTACCGGATTTTCTATACTTCTAAAAAGGTAACTTCGCCTATTGAAAACAAAGGTTGCTTAATGATGTTTGAAGTAGCTTTGGGCATAGAAATAGACAAACTGAGTAATGCTTACTATGCCGGAATGCTGGGAAAGGCTACCAAGCATCTGCCCATATACAATTTGAACATCGACAACGAAAGGACAAGTTTCGAGTGGACACTCAACAAAGACGGATTCCCAATTAAGGCTGCTCTTAAAAACGAAGACGGAGAAGGCTCTGCAACCATTGTTTGGTAAAGGTACTCAATGAATGAAAAGAAGACAATAAAGATGTAAACATTTCTTATAAGTAAAACTGTCGCTTAACGATTTAACCATCAGCGCATTACAAAACCTATTGTTTTGCGTTCCAAAAGCGACTGTTTTGCACGGTAAAAGCGTAGGTTTTGCATTGCGAAACCTACGCTTTCGCAATGCCAAAACGCAGTTGTCGCTTTTTAAGAGAATTATTATTACAAAGTTAAACAGAAAATCTCTCACTGTTTCATCGGGGGACTTGCTTAGAAAACATCTGCGAGATAGCTTGTTTAATCTGCTTTTTTGTGCCGAACTCACGCAAGGACAATGAAAGAAATGCTTCATTGTCCTTGCGCGTTTGTTTGCTTTATCGGTGCTGCCTTATTTGTTTACAGTGGCAAAAGCCTCATATACTTGTAGCCCGAACTCGTTGGCGTAGGCATAAACGTGCTCGAGTATGTCGGACGTTTTCTGCTCGTAGTTTACCCATTCTGTGGTGCTGAGGAAGAAGTACAGCTCTATCGGCAGACCGTTTTGCGTGGCTTCCAACTGGCGAACCATTAATGTTGCCGACTTGTTTACATCGTTGCGCTTCTTCAAATAGGTTTCGATGTAGTGCCGGAAAAGTCCGATGTTTACCACTTCGCCCTCCATTTCTTTGGGTGAAACCATGTTTTTGCTTGTCAGGTTTTGCCTTGTTTCATCGTTAAGGAGTCGGATACTGCGCACATCGAAATATATTTTCTTGCTCACTTGGCGCATTCCGCTGTCTTGCATGCCCTTCCAGTTCTTGAACGAACCGTTTACTAACGTAAGTGGCGACACGGTTGTGAAAGTGTTGTCGAACTGTCGGACTTTCACGGTTGTAAGCGTAATGTCTACCACATTGCCATCTACGGGTGTTCCCAGTACGGTTATCCAGTCGCCCACGTGCACCATTTCGTTGCTCGTGAGGCGTATTCCTGCCACCAATCCCTCTATGGTGTCTTTGAAAACCAACATTAAAATGGCAGATGTAGCACCCAAACCGGCTATCAGCGTCATAGGGTTTTTCTTGAAAAGAATGCTTATTACAACGATAACCGTAATGAAAATAACAATGATTTTCAGTACTCCGAGGAATGATTTTAGATATTGGCTGCCCGAACTACCTTGTCTTTTGTCGAGGAAACGGAGTCGGTCTACAATCTGTAAGATAAGGCGTGTGGCATTGATGGCAATATAAATAGCTGTCAGGCGCATCAGCACATCTTCTACCAAAGGGTATTGGAAGAACACTTTCGGCAGAAGTTCCCAGATTACAACGGCAGGAACGATGTTGCATGCCGTATATAATACGCTGCGGTCGAACAGTATATCGTCCCATTCAATATTTGTTTTTGAAACAAGTTTGATTATCAACGGCACAATGAACTTTCGACTGATGTAGCCTGAAAGTCCTGCCAGAAGAAAAGCAACGATAATCATCAATACGTAGCGCACAATGGCAACGGTAGTGCCTTCGAGCCCTAATGAAAGGAGAAAGTTCTCGATGAAAGTGTTAATAATTTCCATATCGTTCTTTGTTTGTTTCGTGTTTGTACTATTGGCTCAACGCCACACATATTTTGTTTTGTAGGTTTCGCATCGGTCCTTGGCTCATACCGCCGTTCACAATGACAGCGAAGCAGAGACGATGCCCGTTCGATGCCGTGAGATAACCGGCGAGCGAACTTACGCCAAACAGCGTACCTGTCTTTGCACGCACGTTTCCTTGGGCAGGTGTGTGGCGCATACGTCTTTTTAACGTGCCATCTACGCCGGCAATCGGCAGTGTGGGCAAGAGCGTGTTGTATATGTCCGATTGGGTGTAAGCATAACGAAGCAGTTGCACTTCGAGTTCGGCACTGACGTAATTGTAGAGCGATAAGCCGGAACCATCGGCAATATGGTAGTTGGAAGGCGACAGACCGAGCTGCCGTATCAGTGCGTTCACCTCGTTTCGCGCCTGCTTTGCCGAGTTCCATTTGCCCCCATTGGCAGCTGCCAGTTGGTAGAACATCGACTCGGCATAAAGGTTATCGCTTTTCTTCATCATGTCTTGCATTACCTCGCCAATGCTGTGCGTGCACGTTGTAATGAGAGTTGCATTGGCAGGGAGTGTGCGTTCGCCCGTTATTCCGTCGGTATCGATGCCTTGTTCGCGAAGTTGGCGATGCAGCGCACCCGCGAAATTGTTGCTTTTACCCAACAATAGCGGAAGCAATCTTGGATTTTTGTCGTCCCAACACCAACCGCTGCCCAATTCTTCTTTATCTTTAAACGAAAGGTCGGCATAGATACTGCCGTTTATTCTGTTTATGCCTAAGTCTTTAATAGTCCGTGCTATTGCGGTTATATCGCTGTTGGAAATCATCGGGTCCATACCGCCGACGCAATAAATATCGCCATTAAGCACCTTCGTAGAGTCATCGATAGTGCCTGTGTAGTAGATGTTTGTGCGATAGTTGTAGTTGCTGCCCAATCGGTGGAGTGCTGTTATTGCCGTTATACACTTCATTGTAGAGGCAGGGCGTAGGTGTGTGCGTTCGTTGAAACCGTAGATTAGCTTGTCTTCAGATAAGTCCCAGACCATTACACCTATCTGCATTGTGGTGGCAATATCGGTTTGCAGAATACCGTCTAAATGTACTTTAATGTTCTCTTGCCACGATAAACGACTGTCGTTTTGGAAAGGAAGGATAGCTGCTTCGCCCTCTTCGTCGTTGTCGGTCGATACTTCTTCGGTGGGAGGGGCAATGTTTTGGGGTGCTCCTTGCTGTATGCGTGCCACTTCGGCACTATCCAAATATACTTGTGCTTGTGCTGTAAAGGCTGACAACGCCACAAGCATCAGCATTTGCAAATATCGTAATTTCATAATAACTTCTGTATTGTAGCAATGAAAGCCTTGCTGTTATCGGGTTGCAGACTTAATATCTTTCCGCTTTTAAGTTCTATCAGCACGTAGCTGCCGAGCGGAAAGCCAAGGGGAGTTCGCGTATTTCAGCAATTTCTGTAATGCCGATACATTTTGTTTTTGCCATTCTGCCTTGCTTTATGATGAGCTTTCCGTCGGTTACGACGTAGCTTGTATGCAACGCACGGTCTAAAGCGATGGTCGTAAGTATTAGAAACAATGTGCCAAGCACCACCAATGCCACATTGTTTCTGTGCCAAAAGCCGTAGAGGGTGCCCATTATGAAAAGCAAAATGGCGCACCATTCTAATACCATCACACGATGATTGAAAGTTCTGTTCATTACTTTAAAATGTGTTGGCTGCTATTTTATAAGCCCTTCTTGCTTCAGCACCGCTTCGATAACCTGTGGGAAGTGCTCCATTTCCAATATATGTTCCTTTTCGGCAATATCGTCCGGCGTATCGTCGGCAGTGATAGGGGTGCGGAATTGTGCAATGATTTCGCCACCGTCGCATACGTTGCTTACCCAATGAACAGTCATTCCGGTTTCTGTTTCGTTGGCTTTGCGCACGGCTTCGTGCACATGGTGTCCATACATACCGATGCCACCGAACTTCGGAAGTAGGGCAGGGTGGAGATTAATCATGCGGTGCCGGTAAGCAGCAATGAGCCAATCGGGTATCATCAGCAGGAAACCGGCGAGCACAATGAAGTCGATGCGGTGGTCAGACATGAGTTTTAAAACCTTTTCTTCGTTGTTGAAGTCGGCTTTCGGCAATACAACCGAAGGTACATTCAGCTTCTCTGCCCTTGTAAGTGCGTACGCATCGGAACGATTGCTTACGACCAAAGCAGTGTTTACTTGCTCGTTGGTTTGAAAGTAACGTATAATATTCTCGCAGTTACTGCCGCTGCCCGATACAAAAATTGCTATGTTCACCATATTATATATAATGTGTTAAGGCACATTCTGAAAGCTATCCTTGTAGGAAACCTTCTTTTAATCGATTCAGAACCTGCCGTTGTTCTTAGTATTCCTCGTCGTCGAAGTCGTCGAAACCAAAGAGCGCAGGGTCTACAAAGGCATCGAGTTGGCGACGGTCTTTCTTTGTTGGGCGACCGGTACCGCGTGCACGGTCTACGAAACCGCTGATTCTGCTCATTTCCAAAAGCTCATATTGTTTGGCATCAGTAACGTTTTTGTAGACTTCCGATACTAATTTTGCGCCTACACGCTTCTCTATGGTCTGCAAAACCTCGAAAGAATAGGTAATGGGAGGCTTCTTCACACTTATCACTTCGCCCGCTTTTATGGTGTGCGAAGGCTTTACGTTGATGCCCTTAATCGTAACACGACCATTCTTGCACGCATCTGCAGCAATGCTTCTCGTCTTGAAAATGCGTGCTGCCCAAAGCCATTTATCTATTCTTGCTATATCTGCCATTATTTCTTTCCTAACTTATTGTATTGGTTCATTGTGATGTTGATACCGGCAAGAACGAAACTTTTAATGATGTCTACAGCGAGGTCGATACTCGGTTGCAGAACTTTCATATCGTCTTCAGTATATTTTCCCAACACCCAATCTACTTGTCCGCCTTTCGGATATTCGTTTCCGATGCCCATTCGGAGGCGCGCATAGTTCTGTCCGATAAGCTGTTGGATATGCCCTAAGCCGTTATGCCCACCGTTAGAACCATTTGCCTTCAGGCGAAAAGCACCTAACGGCAGTGCCAGTTCGTCGGAAATAACAAGCAAACGGCTTTCGTCTATCTTCTCGTTGTTGAGCCAATAGCGCACGGCATTGCCCGATAAGTTCATAAACGTAGTGGGTTTCAGCAATATTATCTTCCGCCCTTTCAGAGTTGTTTCTGCTACAAAGCCATACCGTTTATCCTCAAAAACAATATTGGACGCCTTAGCAAAGGCGTCCAATACCATAAATCCTGTGTTGTGGCGAGTCCCCTCGTACTCACGCCCAGGGTTTCCCAAGCCACATATTAGATATTTGTCCAATATTATTTGTTGGTTTTTATCCGTTTGTGCAGATAGTTCTTATCTGTTTCGGATAGTTTCTTTGTTAGTCGTTCAGATTTCTGCAACCTTATTCGGCTGCGCTATTCTCGTCTTCTTCTTCGCTGCTTTCAGCAGAAGCAACAGCGTTACGAGTATTCTTGATAGAGCAAACGACAACGTCTTTCGATGTTATGAACTCAAGACCTTCGAAGTTCAAATCGCCAACCTTGATGCTCTTGCCAATGCGGAGCTTAGTAACATCGATCTCAAGAGTTTCCGGAATCTGAGCGTAAGGTGCTCTAACGTTAATCTTACGGATTGATTTGTTCATACGACCACCATCGCGAACACCCTGTGCAAGACCTACGTGCTTAATAGGAACGCCCATTACGATAGGCTTGCTTTCGTTTACTTCGTAGAAATCTATATGAAGAACGGCGTCAGTTGTTGGGTGGAACTGAATTTCCTTCATAATTGCTGCGTGATTTACACCATCGATATTCAACTCAACAAGATAGATGTGTGGAGTGTAAACCAGCTTGCGAAGCTCTGACATTGGAGCTACGAAAGAGAAAGCTACCGGCTTTCCGTCAGCTTTAGCTTCGCCGTAGAGGTTACAGGGAACCATTCCTGCTTTGCGGAGTTCCTTAGAGGCTTTCTTTCCGGTGTTCTCACGCTTCTTACCTGAAATCTGAATTTGTTTCATTTTTGTTTGTGTTACTCTAAATTAATTAATCATTTAATTCGCCATCACACACTGATACTGCACTTACGGTAGGTTTGTCGCCTGCTCCGTTTGCCGTTCTCAATTTGCAAAAAGCGGTGCAAAGTTACGTTTTTTTAGTGGAATGAACAAATATAATGATAAAAAACTCGAGTTCGGCATAAGAATTTCACACTGCTTCATCAAAGGATTTGTTTAAAAACATCTGCGATATTGCCTGTTTAACCTGCTTTTTTATGCTGAATTCACGTTAAAAAACAAGAAAATAATGCTATTCTCTTGCAAGAAAGAAGGATTTTTTTTACATTTGCAAAACATAATAGGAATTACACGAAACACAACTTTTATATTGGCAATGATAAATAGAGATTTAATAAGAATAAAGGTCGTTCAGTTAACCTACGCTTACTATCAGAACGGAAATCATAATATTGATAAGGCTGAGAAAGAACTTCTTTTCAGTTTATCGAAAGCGTATGGACTTTACAACTACCTTCTATCTCTCATTGTTTCAATCACGCAGGAGGAGCGACGCCGCGTAGAAGTATTGACAAACAGAGCGAAACGAGAAGGTACCGATGTGCCTTCCGAACGCTTTGTCTACAATAAGTTCGCTGTACAACTCGAAGAAAACAAGCAGCTGAACTTATTCCTTGAAGGACAACAGTATCGTTGGGAAGATAATATGGAAGCCGTAAGAAAACTCTGCGACCAAATAGAACAGAGCGTCATTTACCAAGAATATATGGCAAGCGATGACGATTCTTACGATGCTGACCGCGAAATATGGCGAAAAATCTATCGTACACTTATCCAAGAGAATGAAGATTTAGATGCTATTCTTGAAGAAAAGAGTCTGTATTGGAACGATGATAAGGAAATCGTCGATACGTTTGTAATTAAAACCATCAAGCGTTTCGACCCTGTGAACAAAGCAAATCAAGAGCTGTTGCCCGAGTTTAAAGACGAAGAAGACCGCGACTTTGCACTGAAACTCTTCCGCTCTACCATATTGAACGCTGATACTTACCAGCGTTATATGAGCGAAACAAGCAGAAACTGGGACTTCTCTCGCTTGGCTTATATGGACGTTGTCATTATGCAAATCGCCATTGCCGAGATGCTTACTTTCCCCAACATACCTGTTACCGTTTCGATAAACGAGTATGTAGAGCTTGCAAAACTTTACAGTACTCCACGAAGTGGCGGTTACATCAACGGTATGCTCGATTCCATTGCACGTTATCTTATTGATACAGGCAAGATGTTGAAGCAAATGCCGGAGCGCAGACAACCACGCAATGGCAACGAGCGATTGAATAGAAACAACAACTATTCGAGAAACGAAGCCAACTTGCAAAACGATTATCCTGAAGGAAACGTACAGCAGGACAGGCTTGAAAGAAATACGAACGAGGAATTTTAAACAAACAAAATAAGAAATGAATACAGCTATTTTACTTGCTGCACAAGCTGCAGGACAATCAGGTGGCGCGTTGCCGATGATTATTATGATGGTTGCTGTCTTTGCAATCATGTGGCTTTTTATGATTCGTCCACAACAAAAGAAGCAGAAACAAATTCGTGCTTTTCAGAATGCGCTTAAAGAAGGCGACTCTGTTGTTACGGGTGGTGGTATCTTTGGTACGGTAAAACGTATCGACATGGCTTCAAACAAGATTGAAGTTGAAATTGCACGCGGTGTAGTTATCACTGTCGATAAGGGTTACGTGTTTGCCGATGCTGAGGCTATGCGTATGAGCCAAAACAAGTAATGATTTGCAAAAGTGCAGAAATAAATTTCATAGATGGTAGGTAGGGGACTACATATAATAGACATAGCCAGAAACTTCTTGTCGAAACTAATCAACAAGGAGTTTTTGGTTTTTTTGTTCTTTCTCCTATTAAGCGGACTCTTTTGGCTTACGAATGTTCTTGACGACTACTACGAAGAAGAGTTTACGGTAGACTTGCGTTTGGCAGGAATACCGAAAAATGTGATTTTAACAGACGAAGTCGATTCCGTTGTAAAGGTCGTTGTGCGCGACAAAGGTTATGTTATAGGCAGCTATATCTTCGACGATGCCTTCCGTCCGCTGTTCTTTGATTTTGAAACTTGTAACCGTTCAAACAATTCGGGCGAGATTTCGCTTACCGATATACAGAAAATGCTTTCGCAGCAAATGTATTCAAGCACGAAAATTGTAAGCATAAAAGCCAACAACCTTACCTATACTTACAACCACGGCATGCACAAAAAGGTGCCCGTTCGTTTACAGGGAATGGTCGTTCCCGGCGAAGGCTATTACCTTTCGCATGCTCAATTCGCCCCCGACAGCGTAACAGTATATGCGTCGAGAAAAATATTGGACAGCATTCAGTATGTTCTTACCGAACGAATGGAAGTGTTGAATTTCACCGAACCGAAGGTGCAGCAAGTTCGGATAGCAAAAATCAAGAATGCAAAGTCGTTGCCCTACAAAGTGAAAGTGCAGCTCGTTCCCGACATTCTTACCGAAGAATATGTGGAAGTGCCTATCCATGCCATCAACGTTCCTGCCGACAAGACCATGCGTATCTTCCCCGGAAAAGTGAAAGTTAAGTTTGCCGTGGGGGCGCATCGCCTACGCTCGATGCCTAAAAACATTGAAACAAGAGAATTGCAACCTGTCGGTTTCAAGCTCGTTGCTGACTATAATGAGGTCGCCGACCACAAGGCGGAGAAGTGCCACGTGTACCTTCAGGCTGCGCCAAATGGTATTCGCAACGCTCGTCCTGTTGTAAATGCAGTAGATTATCTTATCGAACAGAAATGAAAGTTGCAATAACGGGCGGTATCGGTAGCGGAAAATCGTTCGTTTGTGAGCGATTGCGCAAATTCGGAATTGCGGTTTACGACTGCGATGAGGCTGCAAAACGCCTGATGCGAACTTCGTCCGACATTCAAAAGCAACTTTCCGATTTGGTAGGAACGGAGGTTTTTGCCGACGGAAAACTGCAAAAGGCAGTCTTGGCAGCCTTTCTTTTGCAGAGTAAGCATAATGCGCAAGCCATCAACGATATTGTCCACCCCGCTGTGGCTGCCGATTTCGAACGTTCGGGCTGCGACTACATAGAGTCTGCCATACTCTTCGACAGCGGTTTTATCGACCGTGTGCATATCGATAAGGTGGTTTGTGTAACTGCACCGATTGCTACAAGGGTGCAACGCATTGTTCGGCGCGACCACATAACGCCTGCAAAAGCGCAAGAATGGATAGACCGCCAGATGCCGCAGAGCGAAGTGTTGAAACGCAGCCACTATGAAATAGTAAACGATGGAAAGTGCGATGTAGATGCACAGATACAAGAAATTATAGAAGAAATATCAAAAACGAATAAATAATATATTAAATAGAGAAACGATGTTAGAGACAATTCTTTCTATTGCAGGCAAACCGGGACTTTACAAACTGGTAAGCCGTGCGAAAATGAACTTAATAGTTGAAACTCTCGACGAGAAGAAAAAGCGAATGCCTACTTTCGCTACCGACCGCGTAACGAGCCTTTCCGACATATCGATGTTCACCGAAGGCGACGACGTGCCTTTGTATGAAGTGCTTGTAAAGGTACGCGAGAAAGAAGAAGGCAAGGTTACTTCTTTAGATTGGCGCAAGGCTTCTGCAAAGCAGTTGCAAGATTATTTTGCTGAAATACTTCCCGATTTCGACCGCGACCGTGTGCACAACAGCGATATAAAGAAGCTGTTGCAGTGGTACGACATTCTGATTAATGCAGGCATTTCCAACTTTGAAGAAGTATTAAAGCCGGCAGGCGAGGAAGAAACCGACGAGAGCCAAGAGAATAAGGAAGAAGAAAAATAAAGACTTTCTTACAACAAACCCATTACAACAACGCTTCTGCACGTTTCGTGCAGGAGCGTTTTGCTTTAAAGCGAGTGGTGTTGAGCGGGCATTCGGAATTAGCTGCCTACTTATTGAACGATACGGAAAGAAAGCGGGTAGAATATGTAAGGGCGTGATTTATCGCGTGCCTGACACCGAAGAAACAACAGCGTGCATAGGGATTCTGGATTTCTTAGAACTTCATAGGGATTATAGATTAACACGTAAAAGTCGCTTTCGTTATGTAAAGATAATTCGTATAAGAAACGATAATTTCGATTTGGCACTGCGAAAGCGGCTGTTTTGCGATGCAAAACCTACGCTTCCACCGTGTAAAACTGTCGTTTTTGGATTGCAAAACGATAGGTTTTATAACACGTTGATAGATAATGCGTTATTCAATAGGTAACCTTTAAAAGAATATTTACACTTTCTTTATCTGCTTTCTGCTTATGGAATAAGGAATACAGGGGCTGCAATAGAAAGGGCTAATAGGTTTTTTCTATTCGGAAAGATGAAACAATGTGCTTGTTTACAAAGAGTTCTAACAGTTTTATAAAGCAGTCTGTACGAAACGATAGAATAGGTATTGTATTATAAAACAAGACATATTGTCATATTTAAGCGTCATAATGGCAGGGTGTTTGCGTTGGTATGGGTATTGCAATATACTTGGTGTAAACAATACAAACATATAAACTAATAGGAGGAAAAGATTATGATGTACAAAAATTCATGGTTGCCGGAAGTATTCAACGACTTCTTTTACAACAACAATATGCCAAAAACAAACGCAACAGCTCCGGCTATCAACGTGTTGGAGAACGAAACCGAGTACACTGTAGAATTGGCTGCGCCGGGTCTGAGAAAAGAGGACTTCGACATCAGCATCAATAACGATGGCGACTTGGTTATCAAGATGGAGAAGAAAAACGAAGTAAAGGACGAAAAAGCACACTATCTGCGCAGAGAGTTTGCATACAGCAAGTACGAGCAAACCCTTATCTTGCCGGACGATGTAGATAAAGACAAGGTGGGCGCAAGAATGGCTGACGGTGTTTTGAACATCGTTCTTCCGAAACTTCAACAGAGTGTTCAGAAGGTGGCACGACAGATTGAGGTTGGCTAAAGCCGCTTCACAGCGCAGTGCCGACTATCGCTTCAAATCTTTAAAAATGAGATAACTCGTAAAAAAAGTAGAGAATAGTCATAGTAAAAAGATTAATTCATCATGTTATAAAATATAATTGTTAGTAATAAAAAATCCTCGAATGCGTGAGCATTCGAGGATTTTTGTTTTCTTGTTTTTATTGTTTTGTCTTTATTTTACTGATGGTTGGCAAAACGAGTTTCTGCCATTTGTTCGTACTTCGTACCGGGTCTGCCGTAGTTAGCATACGGATAGATGCTGATACCGCCGCGTGGTGTGAAGATGCCCGTTACCTCAATGTATTTCGGATTCATTAGTTTTATGAGGTCTTTCATTATCGTATTCACGCAATCTTCATGAAAATCGCCGTGGTTACGAAAGCTGAAGAGATACAGTTTCAGGCTTTTGCTTTCCACCATACGCACGTCCGGCACGTACGAGATGCGGATTTCGGCAAAGTCGGGTTGCCCCGTTATAGGGCAAAGGCTTGTAAATTCCGGGCAGTTGAAACGTACCCAATAATCGTTTTCCTGATGTTTGTTTTCAAACGACTCCAATACTTCGGGGGCATAGTCCGTACTGTAAGTTGTCTTTGCACCCAGTTGGGTCAGTCCTTCGTTGTTTCTTTCCATTTCCTAAATGTTTGTTTTGAGAGATTTTAATCTCCCTTTTCCACTCTTAACTCAAGCTGAAAATCTTCCAGATACTGTAATTCACGCCATTGTCGTAAACATCTTCGCCCTCGTGTTCCTTCAGTTTCTTCACGATACGAATGGTTAAAGGCAGGGCAATTACCTCGTAGAGGGTTTTCAGCAACACTTGCCAGAGCATTAGCTTAGGCAATTCTTCGGTAGGAACAACTCCGCCGAGTGCCAGCGGGAAGAATATTACCGAGTCGCAAGTCTCGCCCGCAATGGTGCTAAGCACTGCACGGAGCGAGAAGCGTTTGCCGCCATCGCGAATTTTCATCTTGCTCATGACGTAGGCATTGGCAAACGAACCGATGATGAAAGCCACAAACGAGGCTGCTGCTACACGCGGTGCAAGACCGAAAATGGCGTGAAAACCCTCTTGGTTTGTCCAATAAGGAGCACCCGGAATCCAATCGCAGAGCGCGCCAACGCTTACAAAGAAGAAGTTCATGGCGAAGCCCGTCCAAATAAGCAGTCGTGCTTTCCGGAACCCCCACACCTCGCATACACAGTCGTTGATGATGTAAGAGATTGGAAACACAATTAAACCACCTGTCAGGCTGATACCCAATACTGAGATTTGCTTGGTCTCGAGAATGTTTGCCGCAATGAGGCAAACACAGAAGAGAATGCTGAATAACATGAACAGCACGCTCACTTGTTGTCTTGTCTTTGTCATTTTCTTGTTTTGTTAAAGGGGGTTTAGCAAGTACCCCTATTCGTAAAAAGTGCGGCAAAGGTACAAAAAAAACTTAAATAATAGTTGTTTTATCAATACATTTCTTTATTTTTGCATTTCAATACATGAACACCCTTTCGATTAGGGTGCAGTTTGTAAAACATTAAATGGTAAAAGATAATATGAAAAGAATGTTTTTAGCAGCAATTATGGCTGCACAGGTGCTGACAGGTTTTGCGCAATCGCAAGACTTCAAGCCTTATGAAGAGAAGATGAACAAAATCTACGCTGAGTTTGAAACTTTGGATAAGGAGTACGCAACATTGCGTCAGAAAGACCCAAAGACCTTTACCGATGCCGACAAGCAGAAAGTTGAAGACATTATGGCTAAGGGTGAATCGCTTTCGGAACAACACGCTGAGCTTACACTCGAGATAATCAAGAACTTCAAGAATACCAAATACCCGGCCAAGTATGTGGCTGATGCATATTCAAGCTTTACCTACGACCAGTTGAAAGATGCTTTAGACCCTGCAAGTGGATATTATAAGGAAGAAGCATTGAAGCCTGCCAAGGAATACTTTGCTTCATTGGAACTTCGTCGTCCCGGTCTTATGTACACCGATTTGGTAATGAAAGACATGAACGACAAGGAAATTAAGCTGAGCCAATATGCAGGTAAGGGCAACTATGTGTTTGTAGATTTCTGGGCAAGTTGGTGCGGTCCGTGCCGTGCTGAAATGCCAAATGTAGTTGAGGCTTACAACAAGTACCATTCAAAAGGTTTGGAAATAGTTGGCGTTAGCTTCGATCAAAAGAAAGATGCGTGGACTGCAATGGTAAAGAAACTTGGTATGGAGTGGCCGCAAATGTCTGACTTGAAAGGTTGGCAGTGTGCAGCAGGCAAGATTTATGGCATTCGCTCTATCCCCTCAAATATCTTGTTAGACCCACAAGGCAAAATCGTAGCAAGCGATTTGCGTGGCGAAGACTTGCAAAAGAAGTTGGCTGAAATCTATAAGTAAGTCGATTTTAGTGTTAAAAAGAGACCTCATCAAGTGGCAAACTTGATGAGGTCTCTTCGTTTTATCTATATTCTATCTTCGTTTTGTCTATACCCTTTCTTCCTTCTTTATATATACGCGTGTTGGCTTTTAAATGCCCCTTGCTTTGAAAATGCGCTCTTTTGCATTGTTTATCTCTTGGAATTTCTTCTCAGCAGCTTTGCGAACGTCGTCGCCCAATGTGCCTACACGGTCGGGGTGGTGCTTTAATGCCATCTTGCGGTAGGCTATCTTCACTTCGTCGTCGGTGGCACTGGGCGATATGCCCAACACTTTGTATGCCTCGTCAAGTCCTCCTTGCCGGTTAGATGTTGCTCCCATGTTGAGCATAGAGTCTACGTCTTGCGCCGAAAGTCCAAGATAGCCTGCCACTTCCTTGAGGGCTGACACTTCTTCGGGACTTACCACGCCGTCTACTTTCGCTATTATAATAAGGTAGTCGAGCAGTTGCAACCGCTGCCCGGCATTCATGTGAAATCTTATTTCAAAGCAACTCTTGCGTATCATCTCTTTGAAAGCCGCATCGCCTTGTTGCTTTTGCATTTCAAAAAGCTTTAGCAAAATGTCTTCGCCTTGCTGAACAGCTTGCTCGCCGAAGTTGTTGCGAAGGAAGTTTCGTACATATTCCATTTCCGAATGCATGATTTTGCCATCGGCTTTTATAATGTAAGACGAAAGCACAAGCATGGAAAAGAGGAACGAGTTGCGGTCTTCCTCGAATGGGCGTTGCTTGAAATGCGTGTCCGAATAGTCGTTTCGGAATGTTTTTCCGCCTTCGCCAAAGCCCTTTCCTTCGTCAGAAGCGTTAAAAGCATCGTCCAACATACTTCCAATACAGTATCCTGCTATTGCGCCCAATACGCTGCCGCCTGCCAACACCCAACCGAGTGCGCCACCAATCCATTTTCCTATTGCCATATTTTTGTTTTGTTCGTTCGACTATAATTGTGCCAAAAGCGTGCCAATTTCCTAAAAACCTATTGAGTTCTTTAGTTCTATGTATTGTTTGAACAGCCATGTGTGGCTGTCGTAAATAAAGTTCGTGAGTACCGAAAGCAGATATAAACCAATGTAAACAAGCAAGATGAAAGTGAAGCTGCCTATGAAGAATATCCACAAATCGCCGTTCTTGTATTTCTCTTGGAAGGCTTTTAGCCTTGAAGACGACTTTGCGATGTATTCGGAAGTGGCAGCCGTCGTGCTCGCAGCCAGTGCCGAAACCTGCTGAGATTGATTGTTCAGTTTCGCTTTTGCAGCTTCTATCATATCGGCAGTAGCATTTTAAGGAACTTTACCTTTGCTGTCGGTTGCGTTTCTTCGGTTTTTGCGTCCACTTCTCTTGTTTCCGAGAATGGAAGCACAGCTCTGGCTCTTGTTCGGAAAGGCTTTCCATCGCCCAATTGGCAATTCAGCACACTGCCACAGTAGGGGCAGCGCACTTTCTGTAAGCCTTGACGCTCTGTTTCAGCTTGAAATATATCACCGCATTTGTTGCACCTTATCTTATATATCATAATGGCGCAAAATTATAAAAAAACTTCCATTTGCGAAAGAAAACCCTTGATAAGGTTTGCTGAATAGTGCCGAATATATTGTTTTATTGCAACTACGATGGTGTTGTTTCGCTTGTTTTTTCCTGCCGATGGATAGTTTTGGCATTTTTCTTAGCCTTTAACTTCTTGTTCGTTTGTGTGTGTTTATGGTTACAAAATGTTAATCTGAATTTGGAAAACCACTGACGTTTATCTGCAACACTTATCTAAAAGCGTTCCTTTTGACACTGAAAAGTTGTGAAAGGATAGTGTTTACAGGCTTTCGTAATTGTAAAATAGCTTCAATATAATTTTTTTATTCTAACTAAATAAGTACCTTTGCACCCATTAAATTTACACTTATGGATTGGTTAATTAAATTATTCACTACGGAAGACAGTGTGGCACATATCGTGCTACTCTATTCTTTGGTCATCTCGCTGGGTGTCTATCTTGGGAAAATAAAGATAGGCGGAATTTCCCTCGGCGTAACTTTCATTCTCTTTGTTGGTATTTTGGCTGGGCACATCGGTTTCACCGGTCCGACACCAACGCTGACATTCCTGCAAGACTTCGGTCTTATTCTGTTCGTCTTTATGATTGGTTTGCAAGTAGGACCGGGCTTCTTCGAGAGCTTTGGTAAGGGCGGACTGAAGCTGAACATGCTTGCTTGCTTTACAATTCTGCTGAACATTGCGGTAATGTTTGCTTGTTACTACATCTTCTTTGACACTACCGACTCGAAGAACCTGCCCATGATGGTGGGCACGATGTATGGAGCGGTAACCAATACCCCGGGTCTTGGTGCTGCAAAAGAAGCTGTGCACAGTGTGTTCACTAACGGACCGGACTTCGACATTGCTTCGGGCTACGCTTGTGCCTACCCTTTGGGCGTTGTAGGTATTATCGGCGCAACGTTGGCAATACGCTTTATCTGCAAGGTAGATATGGACGCAGAGAACGCACTCCTTACCGATACAGAGGCAGAAAACCCAAATGAAAAGCCACACATTATGTATCTTCGCATTGAAAACTCATATATCGGTGGCCGTACTTTGCAGGAAGTTATCGATTTCTTAAACCGCGACATTGTTTGTACTCGCTTAATGCACGACGGTGTAGTATCGCTTCCTTCAAAAGACACCGTGTTGCACCCTAACGACGAGATACTTGTTGTGTGTGCGGAAGCAGATGCCGAAGCCGTTTCTGCATTTGTCGGTCCGGAAATAAAGGCAGATTGGCACGAAGAAGATCAACCGCAACAGATGGTCAGCCGTCGTATTGTTGTTACAAACAGCTCTATGAACGGTAAGACCTTGAGTAAATTGCAGTTCCGTTCAATATATGGCGTGAATGTAACACGCATCAGCCGTCAAGGTATGGACTTGTTCGCAAGCAACCACCACCACTTCCAAGTTGGCGATAAAATTATGGTTGTAGGCTTTGAAGAGAACGTACAGCGTGTTGCAGAGCTGATGGGAAACTCTCAAAAACGTTTGAATGCACCGAATATTGCTACCATCTTCATTGGAATCGTAATCGGTATCCTTTTCGGAAGTCTGCCTTTGGCTATTCCGGGCATGCCTGTTCCTTTGAAATTAGGTTTGGCAGGTGGTCCGTTAATCATCGCTATTCTTCTCGGTCGTTTCGGTTATCACATGAAACTCGTTACTTATACCACGACATCGGCGAACATGATGCTGCGCGAAATAGGTTTGGCATTGTTCTTGGCATCGGTTGGTATCAAGGCAGGAGCAGGCTTCTGGGAAACCGTAGTACAGGGCGATGGTTTGAAGTATGTTTACACGGGTTTCCTGATTACGATTATTCCAATCCTCATTATCGGAACAATCGCACGTATGAAGTACAAGTTCAACTACTTCACCATTATGGGTGCGATAGCCGGCTCTTATACCGACCTCCCGCATTGGCATACGCAAACTCTGTTTGCAACGCTGAAGCACCGGCTTTGGGCTATTCTACGGTTTATCCGTTGAGTATGTTCCTTAGAATACTTGCAGCACAGTTGATAATTCTTTTCTTCTGTGGTGTTTAAACCCCAACCGGTCATTAGGACGCATTTGAACAAAATCAGTCAAGGACTCTAATGGCGATTTGGGTTAAAAAATGAATTGTTTTTAAAGTTATAATAACGTAGTAAGGGTATGCCGAAAATTCAGTTTGGCATACCCTTTTTTCGTTTTTAGCGCATTATTTTGCCCTCTTTCCTGTGTTTTCTTTATGGGAAACGCCATGAACCATGCCCTTACATCTGTGTCTTAAAGCAAGTCCGGCAAATTATTTACACGTAAATAAATATTTTTCTACACGTAAGTAATAATTTACATACACGTAAATAAATATTTCTTTACGTGTAAATAATTTACCGAACAAGCGTTTTTGTGCGCATAAATCCTTTTAATTCAACAGGAAAAGTGCGGTTTCCATTGTGTAAACCAACGACGGTGTACGATGTATTGCGCAGGAAAGTAGCATACTGCCCATGTATTGCCGCTTTATTCCGTATCTATTGTTCGTCCGTCTTTACGATTTTAAGTTGTCATAAGTTAGTCAATATTTGAAAAAAAATGTGCTATTATACGACAGTATAATATTTTTTGACTAAATTTGCACACTGTAATGCCCCTGCGCATTATATCTGTGAACAAGAAAAAAGAAAGGTATTAAGAATAAATATGGCAAAGAAAATTCAGTTTAGTCTCATTTATAGAGATATGTGGCAGAGCTCCGGAAAGTTCCAGCCACGCAAGGACCAGTTGGTACGCATAGCTCCCATATTCGTCGAAATGGGTTGTTTTGCTCGTGTAGAAACCAATGGTGGTGCATTCGAGCAAGTAAATCTGCTTGCAGGAGAGAACCCAAACGAATCTGTTCGCGCATATACTAAGATATTACACGACGCCGGCATACAGACACACATGCTCGACCGCGGTCTGAACGCATTGCGTATGTATCCCGTGCCCGACGATGTACGTGCCTTGATGTATAAGGTAAAGCACGCACAAGGTGTAGACATACCCCGCATCTTCGATGGTTTGAACGATATTCGCAACATTGCGCCTTCTATAAAGTGGGCAAAAGAGGCGGGCATGATACCACAGGCGGCACTCTGCATTACGACTTCGCCCGTTCATACTTTGGAATACTACTGCGAACTCGCCGATAAGGAGATTGAAGCAGGTGCTGAAGAAATCTGTTTGAAGGACATGGCAGGTATCGGACAGCCCGCTTTCCTTGGCAAACTCACAAAGATGATTAAGGACAAACACCCTGAAATCATCATCGAATACCACGGTCATTCAGGTCCGGGCTTGTCAATGGCGTCCATGCTCGAAGTTGCAAAGAACGGTGCGGATATTCTTGATGTTGCCATTGAGCCACTTTCGTGGGGCATGGTGCACCCGGACCTCATCTCAGTGCAAAGTATGTTGAAGAACGCAGGCTTTGATGTGCCCGAAATAAATATGGACGCATACATGAAGGCGCGTGCTATGACACAGGAATTTATCGATGAATGGTTGGGCTACTTTATCAATCCGAAAAACAAAATCAGTAGTTCTCTGCTCCTCGGTTGCGGTCTTCCCGGCGGTATGATGGGCTCTATGATGGCAGACCTTGGCGGTATTCACGCCACTATCAACAATCTTCGCAAGAAGAAAGGCGAACCGGAGCTTTCGTTGGACGATATGTTGGTGAAGCTGTTCGACGAAGTTGCTTACGTTTGGCCACGTGTAGGCTATCCTCCATTGGTAACTCCATTCTCTCAGTATACCAAGAACATTGCCTTGATGAACCTCCTCACCATCGAGCAAGGCAAGGGTCGATTTGTTATGATGGACGATTCTATGTGGGGTATGATACTCGGAAAGAGTGGCAAGGTGCCGGGCAAGATTGACGACGAGATTGTTGAACTTGCCAAGCAGAAAGGTCTTGAGTTTACAGAAGCCGACCCACACACCCTGTTGCCTAACGCATTGGACGACTTCCGCAAGGAAATGGACGAGAACGGTTGGGACTATGGACAGGACGACGAAGAACTCTTCGAACTTGCAATGCACCCGGAACAGTATCGCAACTATAAGAGCGGTCAGGCTAAAAAGAACTTCTTGGCTGACTTGCAGAAGGCAAAGGACGCTAAACTCGGCGATAAAGTCAGCATAGAAGAGGCTACCGCGTTCAAGCATGCAAAGGCTGACGCTATCGTTTCTCCCGTTAAAGGCCAAGTGTTCTGGGAGTTCCAAGGTGATGGCGAAGCTGCTCCGGCGGTTGAACCGTTCATTGGTAAGGAGTACAAAGAAAGCGAAAAGTTCTGCTATATCCTTGCTCCGTGGGGCGAATTTGTAGAAATTCCTGCTGCATTGGGAGGTAAATTGGTAGAAATAAATGCAAAACAAGGCTCTAAAATCAATAAGGGCGATGTGATTGCATACATTCAAAGAGACGAAAAGTAAGAACTTTAGTTAAATAAGATAACTACGATTCATTCACGAATAAAAAGCCTAAACGCTTTCATAGTCTGTGAATGAATCGTTTTTTAGTATGGGATTGCGCAGTCAATTGGTAAAAAGAATACACGGAGAACAAGCAAAACATTTGGCTTTTGTTGTTCAATCCTCTTTTGACGACCGCGAGTTTGACGATTTCTTTCAATTGTTATTCGATGAAGAAACGAAAGTTGCAGAGAATGCAGCATGGATAATGAGTCATTTTAATAAAGCAGGGAGAGAACGACTGAGTAGCAGAAAACAATTCATTATGGCAGAAGCAATGCGCACTTCCAATGCTACGAAACTGCGTTTGTTGCTTACCATTATTTTAAGACAACCCTTTTCGGAAAATGAAATAGCAACGCCTTTCCTCGATTTCTGCCTCGATAACATCACGAATACTGCCCGACCGGTAGCCATAAAGTCGCTTAGCATCTATCTTTCTTTCCGCCAATGCAGATTTTTCCCGGAGCTTTTGCAAGAGTTGGAAGCGATATTGCATTCCTACGACGGTATGCCTTTGTCGTCAGGACTGAAATGTGCACGAACAAAAACATTGCAAGCGATAGCAAAAACCAAGAAAGAACATAAATTACAATGAACTATCAAGCCATCATAGATAAGTATTATCCCGAAGAAAACGAACTTAAAAAGATATTGCTCGTACACAGCAGGAGTGTTGCCGATAAGGCGTTGGCACTTGTAGACCTACACCCTGAATTGCAACTCGACAGGCAATTCGTGGAAGAAGCGGCTATGCTCCACGATATTGGCATATTCAAGTGCCATGCTCCGAGCATTCATTGCTTTGGCGAAGAACCCTACGTGCGGCACGGACGCATAGGTGCTGAACTGTTAAGGAACGAGGGTTACCCCCGCCACGCACGTGTTTGCGAACGCCATACAGGTGCAGGGCTTACCAAAAAAGAGATAGTGGAGCAGGGGATACTTTTGCCTCCGCAAGACTTTTTGCCCGAAACACAAGAGGAATTGTTGATTTGTTATGCCGACAAATTCTTCTCCAAAACCCATTTAGATGCAGAAAAGACTTTCGAACAAGCTGTAAAAAGCTTGCAAAAGTTTGGAAACGACGGTGTAGAAAGGTTTACGGCGTGGCACGACCGCTTTGAACCTGCAAAACGTTAAAATAGAGAAATGCCTCCAATTTATCCCATTATTTGCTTAATTTTGCAAGTTATTAGGCAATGAAAGCAAAGTTTCTCATATTCGTTTTTATGTTTGTCATCGCATTTGCAATGGCTACTCCTTTCGTGTCTGCTCTTTTTTCGCCTTTCATCAATGTTGCCGGCGATGCCAATATCGCTGCAATACCACTGCAGAAGCAAGCGAAGGAAGGTGCGAAAGCTGCAAGAACAGTAGCCGATACAGCAAAAACAGCAGTCGATACGACACAGATGGACTCTTTGCAACTTGCCATTTACAAGCACAATAAGGCGGTTGATGATTCCATTCGCGTTGATAGTATAATGAAATCGAAGTCGAATGGCATCGAATCACCTGTAACTTATTCGGCTGAAGACTCTCTCGTTTACAATGCAAAGACACGCATTGCACGTCTGTATGGGTCGGCAAAGATGGACTATCAGAACATGAATCTCAGCAGCGACAACGTTTCTATGAGCTTGGATAGCAATCTTGTGCGTGCCAACGGAACTTCCGACTCTACCGCAGAGGGCGGTATCAAGGGTAAACCGGAGTTCTCTCTTGGCGGACAAGCGTACAGTAGCGACTCCATGGCTTTCAATTTCAAGTCGAAGAAAGGAATGATTAAGGGCGTCTACACCCATCAGGAAGAGGGCTACCTTACAGGCACGAAAGCCAAACGCGACTCGTCGGGCGTTGTCTACATACAGCACGGACGATACACAACCTGCGACAAACCGCACCCCGACTTCTATATTGCCCTTTCGCGTGCAAAGGTTCGTCCCGGTAAAGATGTCGTTTTCGGTCCTGCCTACCTTGTGGTTGCCGATGTGCCGTTGCCGTTAGCCATTCCTTACGGGTTCTTCCCATTCTCTAAAAAATATTCCAGCGGACTTATTATGCCAAGCTATGGCGAGGAAAGCGATCGTGGTTTCTATCTTCGCGATGGTGGTTATTACTTCGCCATCAGCGACAAGTGGGACTTGAAACTGTTGGGCGAAATATACACGCGCGGCTCGTGGGGATTCAGTGCAGCCAGCAATTACCGCAAACGATATAAGTATTCGGGTTCTTTCCTCTTTAGTTATCAGAACACAAAGACGGGCGATAAAGGGCTGCCGGACTATCTTGAGCAAAAGAGTTTCAAAATACAATGGAGCCATCGGCAAGACTCTAAAGCCAATCCAAATAGCTCTTTGTCTGCCAGTGTGAACTTCGCTACTTCGAGTTACGAGCGCAACAACCTTAACAGTATGTACAATCCGCAGACCTTGACCCAGTCTACGCGTACATCATCGGTAAGCTGGTCGAAGCAGTTTCCGAGCATTGGGCTTTCTATCAGCACCACCGCCAACCTTGCACAGAGCATGCGCGACTCTACCATTAATCTTACTTTTCCCGACCTGAACATCAGTTTGAGCCGTCTGTATCCGTTCAAACGCAAGAAGGCAGTGGGCAAACAACGTTGGTACGAGAAGATTTCGATGAGCTATACAGGTCAGTTGTCGAACTCTATTTATGGAAAAGAAGACCGCATCTTGAAGGCTAACTTCGCAAAAGAATGGCGACACGGTTTCCAGCACAACATTCCTGTGCAGGGAAACTTTATGTTGTTCAATTATATAAACCTCAATCCGTCGTTCAATTTTACCGACCGCATGTACACCAATAAGGTTGCACGCAGTTGGGATTATGCGAAAGCAACGGAACGACGCGACACTTTAGCGGGTTTCTACAATGTTTATAACTGGTCGTTAAATCTCGCTTTAAGCACAAAACTCTATGGTTTTTGGGTTCCGAACAAGAAGCTATTTGGCAATAAAATACAAGCCATTCGCCACGTTATCACCCCGCAAGTGAGCTTTTCTTACTCGCCTAACTTCGGTGCACGGCACTACGGATACTACGACAGCTACCAGTACACCGACGCAGACGGCAACGTAAGGCTTGTAGAATATTCTCCGTTCCAAGACGCTATGTACGGCGTGCCGGGCAAAACCAAAACAGAGATGATAACGTGGGACATTAGCAATAACATCGAGATGAAGGTGCGAAGCGACAAGGACTCCACGGGATACAAGAAACTCAGTATTATCGACGAACTTGGGGCAGCGATGTCGTACAATGCTGCCACCGATTGGCATCGTTGGAGCGACCTCAGTGTGCGCCTCCGACTGAAGTGGTGGAAGAACTATACTTTCTCTATGAACGCCCAGTTTGCCACATACGCCTACGAGTTAGATGCAGACGGAAAACCCTTTGTCGGCAATCATACCGAGTGGGGATATGGTCGTTTGCCGCGTTTTCAGGGTATGTCGCAAAACTTCTCGTTCACCCTTACCCCCGATAAGATAAAGAAATGGTTTGGTGGAGCTAAGGACAAAGAAGATGACACCGGCAGTACCGACGATGAAGGTCCCGACCCCAATGTGGAATCGAATATGGACGACAAGATGGAACGAGGCAAACACGCAGCCAAAAAACGTGGAGGCAACATTGCCGAAACCGATGAAGACGGATATATGCGTTTTAATATTCCGTGGTCATTGACCTTTGGTTATGGCATTACCATGCGCGAAAACCAGCAGGGAGAGTTCAACAAGAAGCGTATGCGCTACCCTTACAAGTTCTCGCAGACGCTGAACGTGAGCGGAAACATACGCATCAGCGAAGGTTGGAACATTAATTTTTCAAGTGGTTACGACTTTGAAAACCGCGCCATAAGTATGACTACGGCAAGCCTTTCGCGCGATTTGCACTGCTTCAACATGAGTGCTTCCATAGTACTTGCGCCTTACACATCGTACAATTTCACTTTCCGTTGCAATGCAGCAACGCTTACCGATGCCCTTAAATACGACAAGCGCAGTGGTTTCACACAAGCCGTTCAGTGGTATTAAGCAAGTGTTTGACAGAGAAAACAATCCTAAATATATGGTGGCAGCTGATGATGAACACCCATTTGCTTCCTCCGTTTATAGCAGAACCACAGTTGCTTTATAATGCAGAATAAGAAAGAGTAGGGTGCGAAAAACACTCTTGTCTTGTAAAGATTATTCGGAAGAAAAACGATAATTTCGATTTGGCATTGCGAAAGCGTAGGTTTTACCGACCAAAAGCGGCTCTTTTGCCTTGCAAAACCTATGCTTTTGGAATGCGAAACAATAGGTTTTGTAATGCGTTGATGATGAAAGGATTAAGTGATACTTACACTTGCGGAAAATATTTACGCTTTTCTTGTCGTTTTTTCACCTATATAATAAGGTATATAAGCGAAATTGCGTGGCGAAGAGAACGGCGTTTTTCGGTTGGAAAGACGAAGTAATATACTTGTCCGCATTAGTTTTCCATTGCCACTCCGTATTGTTTCATTCTTACGAAAAAGCCTCCGCACCGGACGTGCAGAGGCTTTTTTGCTGAATGTAAACGGTTCTTTGATGTCGTTCTTGTACTTCCGTCAGGCTTATGCGTTGCTGATAAGATAAGCCGTATAGCCTATAAAGGTGGCAGTGAGCACGAACCCTTCCCAACGTTCAAGAACGTATTTGGTGAACGAGAAGAACCAAATCATAATCATAGATATTACCAATATCGACAAATCGGTGTTGGTAATGCCTTGCAACTGCATGGGACAAATAAGACCTGTAACGCCTAATATGGCGAGAATGTTGAATACATTAGACCCAAGAACGTTTCCGATGGCAATGCCGCTGTTGCCCTTTCGAGCCGAAACGACACTCGTTGCAAGTTCGGGCAGCGATGTTCCGCCTGCCACAACCGTAAGACCGACAATGGCTTCCGACACACCTAACGAGGTTGCCAGTCGGGTTGCACCTTCCACAAACAAGGTACTGCCCCCGATAAGGCACGCCAAGCCCACGATAATCCATATCGCCGACATAGTTGTGCTCATCTTAGGCACGCTTTCCAATGCTGTTTCGGCAAGTTTGTTCTCCGTTTCCAAATCCTTTTTCTCTATTTTCGCCCCGGTTACGGTCATGTACATAAAGACAAGGAAGAAAGCAAAAAGCACGGCAGCGTCTATGCGTCCTATCTTTCCATCGAAGCACATCATCATTAAAACAACCGATGCAACAAGGGCAAACGGTATGTCTTTCAGCACCGTAGAACGCAAGATAACCATCGGGGCAATGGCTCCGGAAATGCCGACAATGAACAATGTGTTGAAGATATTAGACCCTACGACATTTCCGACAGCCAAGTCGGGTGTGCCTTTGAGTGCCGAAATCAGGCTGACACAAAATTCAGGCATACTCGTTCCCATTGCCACAATGGTGAGACCGATAACGATTTGCGGAATTTTCATACGTTCTGCAACGGCCACCGACCCTTCGGTGAGGCGGTCTGCGCCCCACAATACGATGGCAATGCCTGCAATAATGAAGATAATATTCAATAGCATATATGTTTAATCTTAATTTTCTAATGTATTAAAAGTTATTTTGAAACCTACTCGTTGGCAGCTTGTATATTCTTTAGATCCTCTTTTTCGCCTACCACCCACAGTATGTCGCCTTCTGTCAGGCAATGCGATGTTGATGAGCGTAATGTGGGTTTGCCCTTCGTCTATACCTACCACCATGCAATTGTATTGGTCGCGTATGCCACTGTCCTTTAATGACTTGCCTATAAACGGACTTTTGGCTGACAAAACAATCTGCTGAAGAATCATTTCGCGCTTTTCTATGTCGTTGTCTTCGGGACGAATTTCGTTGCGAATAGTTTCCGAGATGGCTGCCAACTGCCGGTCGTTGCCGATAACTTGTATCTTGTCGCCGGGAAAAACAACGGTGTTGCCACGTGGAATATTCAGGCGGTGCGAGCCTCGGAGAATGCTGCTGACGTGCGTACCAAAGCGGTTGCGGAGCTTTAGTTGATGGAGCGTCTTGCCTATCCATGACGAATCTTCCGGAATTTCAAACTCGCCGATGTGAATATTCCTATCTAACAGATGCCCCTCGAAGAGCGGTTTTCGGCTGCCACGCACTTGTGCCGCTATTTCGCGGCTGCGAAGGTTTTGCACAAACAGTCGTTCCAAGCGAATGCTGCGTCGTTTCATGCCGCGAGACAGTATCATCAGCGTCAACACACCTATTGCAATAACTATCATAAGGGCATTGGTGAAGCGTGTAAGATAGTTGCAAATGTAGAAAATGAACGCAAGTGCCACCACCATTCTGACGAGAATGGTGAACAAAAGCGGCAGGCGGTTTATGCGGTTTTGCGTCCAGAGTGTCTTAAACTCTTCGGAATGGTTCTTCTTCATTACGAAAGCGCGCAAGAAAGGCGCAATCAGCAAGATTGTGAGTAAGCCGCAAACAGCATTCCCCGCCCAGTGATTGCCTGTCAATTCTACCGAAAGGTGGCGCATGACGGGCAGAACGAGCGAGAACATAATGGCAATGGTGGCAGCCGAAAGTATGCCGTAGATGAGCGTATTTGTCGCCATCGCCTTGATAAGTGTGCGCCAGAGATTGTCGGACGATAGGTTTTGTGGCGTGCCAACATCGATATGCGTTATACGGCGTGCCCATTGCTTCGGCAGATAGCGCAACAAAAACTCGTAAGTAGGTTCTGCTCCACGTATCATATAAGGGGTTAGAAAAGTTGTAACGACCGAAACGGCTACCACAACAGGGTAGAGGAAGTTGCTGATAACGCCCATGGAAAGACCTAAAGTGGCGATAATGAAAGCAAATTCGCCTACTTGTGCCATTGAAAAGCTACAGCGAATGGCATTTTTAAGCGATTGTCCGCCAAACATATAGCCATTGTGCCGAACACAGCTTGCCCTCCGATAATGGTAACAACAAGAAGAAGGATTGGCACGGTGTAGGTTACAAGAATTTGTAGGTTCACCAACATACCCACCGATACGAAGAATATGGCACCAAAGAGGTTTTTAATGGGTTCAACTACCTTTATAATCTTCTCTGCTTCGATGGTTTCAGCCAAGATACTGCCCATGACAAATGCACCGAAACCGGCACTGAAGCCCACCGTTGTGGAGATTACTGCCATGAAGCAGCAAAGTCCTAACGATACAATCAGTAGGGTTTCGTTGTTCAGAATGCCACGCACCTTGCGCAAAAGCGAAGGAATGGCAAACAAACCGATGACAAACCACAAGACGAGAAAGAACCCTATCTTGAGCACACTCTCTATAAACTGACCGCCATCGGGACTGTTTCCGCTTGCCACGGTACTCAGCATAACCATCATAATGATAGAGAGAATGTCTTCAAGAATAAGTACGCTCATCACAGTAGATGCGAATGCTTGTTGCAGAAGTCCCATTTCGGAAAACGCTTTATATATAATGGTAGTGGAAGAACTTATGGCGAGCATTCCGCCAAGGAAGATACAGTCCATTTGTTTCCAACCAAAAAGATGCCCCACGGTAAAGCCCAAGGTCATCATACAGAACACTATGGTGCAGACAGCAATAATGGGGGAGGCTCCCATTTTTAGGATTTTCTTGACCGAAAAGTCTAATCCTAACGAAAACAAAAGGAAGATTATGCCAATGTCAGCCCATGTCTTAATGTCTGCTTCGTCTATTACGCTCATAGTGTAAGGCATGTGTGGCGATACCAAAAAGCCGGCTACGATGTATCCTAATACAAGCGGTTGTTTGAGTTTCTTGAATAGCAGCGTTACGAAACCTGCCACTACGAGGATTAAAGCAAGGTCTTTTACGAGTACGGGAAGTTCTGACATAAGCAGCGTTGTAAATATTTGAATAGTTTATTGATGTGTTAGCATAATTTGCTAATGCAGAAAATACAGTTTGCAATGTGCTGTTGTATAACCCACCAATGGGAAAAATACAATTTGCGATGTGCTATTGTATAATCCGTCGATATGCTAATATAATAAGGTGGGAGCGCATTGCTCCCGCTGAAAACACAAACACTACAAACTGTTCTCTCCGTTTTTCGAGCCAATAATGGCATCGAAATGCGGCGAGAGCAGACTTTGCAGTGTTCTTCTTCGTATTTATGAACCGCCGAAAGCCGACGGATAAACTTCTGATTAATCGTTGTAGCCGGCTGTAAGGCGACTGATATTGACAATCACCTGCATGGCTTTTTCCATTACCTGAATAGATACGAACTCGTAAGGTCCGTGGAAATTTACACCTCCGGCAAAGATATTAGGGCATGGGAGTCCCTTAAAGCTGAGCTGTGCACCGTCCGTACCGCCGCGAATAGGTTGTACCAATGGTGTAACTTCGGCTTCCTGCATGGCTTTTACAACAAGGTCGATGACGTGGATATTTGGGTCAATCTTTTCCTTCATGTTGTAATATTGGTCGTTCATCTTCATTTCGACCGTGCCTTCGCCATACTTTTCGTTCATCGTCTTCACGCAATTCTCCATCATTTTCTTGCGTTTTTCGAACTTATCTCTGTCGTGGTCGCGAATGATATAGTTGAGTGTAGCTTCTTCGCAACGGCTGTCGATGCCGAGTAAGTGGTAAAATCCTTCGTAGCCTTCGGTGGTTTCAGGAATTTCGTCTTGCGGTAACATCCGGTTAAACTCTATTGCCAAGCGGCTTGCATTTACCATTCTGCCCTTTGCATAGCCCGGGTGAACGCTCAAACCCTTGATGTGAACCTTTGCACCGGCAGCGTTGAAGTTCTCGTATTCCAACTGTCCGAGGTCGCCACCGTCCATCGTGTAAGCCCATTCGCAGCCGAATTTCTCCACGTCGAAGTGGTGTGCGCCACGTCCAATCTCCTCATCGGGGTTGAAACCTATGCGGATTTTGCCGTGTTCAACTTCAGGATGGTCGCGCAGATAGCACATTGCCTGTACTATTTCGGCAATGCCGGCCTTGTCGTCGGCACCGAGTAGGGTGGTACCATCGGTAACAATAAGGTCTTCGCCCTTATGTTTCAATAATTCAGGGAACTGCTTTGGCGATGAAACCATGTTCTCGTTGAGCTGTATGTCGCTACCATCATAGTTCTTTACGATGCGTGCTTTGATGTTGGCACCGCTTGCATCGAGTGCAGTATCGTAGTGCGCAATGAAGCCGATGGTAGGTACTTTCTTTGTAGTAGTAGCCGGAAGTGTGGCATAGATGTAGCCTTTTTCGTCCATTTCTACTTCTTTTAGTCCTTCACGCTCAAGTTCTTCTTTCAAATACTTAGCGAAAACGAGTTGTTTCGCAGTGCTGGGCACAGTTTCAGATTCGTCTGCCGACTGTGTGTCAAACTTGGTATAGTTAATAAATCTTTCTGCTATTTCCATATCTTATTTTATGTTTACTAATCTATTAGTTGCAAAGATACTTAAAAACTGATTTATATCAAAACTTGCAAGGCGGTTTTTTATAATTGTTATACTTTTTCTTTGTTTTGCTGAATAAAAGTAGTGCGTGTGCAAAAAATACGGAGAAAATAGTTCCAAATTATAAAGAATTAAGCATTGATACATTGTGGTTTAAGTTTAATTTCGTATCTTTGCAGTCTAAATTTATGCGTAGCGTGAAAATTAAGGAAGTTATTGATGCCCTTGAGAAGTTTGCGCCTCTGCCCTTGCAGGAAAGCTACGACAATGCCGGCTTGCAAGTTGGATTGACAGGGGCGGAAGTGTCAGGGGCTTTATTGTGCCTTGACGTAACTGAGCAGATAGTAGACGAGGCGATAAAACTCGGCTGTAACCTGATAGTGGCGCACCATCCGCTCATCTTTGGTAAGCTTTCGCAAATATCAGACGCGAACTATGTGCAACGCACTGTTATAAAAGCGATTAAGAACGACATCGTAGTCGTGGCGATGCACACCAACATAGACGCTGCAACAGGTGGTGTAAATTTTAAGATTGCAGAAAGAATGGGACTGCAAAACGTTCGTTTTTTCGGCAAGACACAATCGGTTCAGACCGACGACGGAGAAGTTCTTGGCGGTTCGGGAGTAGTTGGCGAGTTTGCAGAACCGTTGGATGCCGATGATTTCATATTGCTTTTGAAACAGCAGTTTGGAGTGGAATGCGTGCAAGCCAATCAGTTGTTGCGTCGCCCAATCAGGCAAGTGGCACTCTGCGGAGGGTCTGGCGCATTCCTCTTGAACGATGCAATAGGCGAGGGGGCTGACGCTTTCGTTACGGGCGAGATGCACTATCACGACTTTTTCGGGCACGAACAGCAAATACAGATATGCGTTATAGGGCACTATCAGAGCGAACAATTTACGACTGAGGTGTTTAAGGACATCATAGAAAAGCAGTGCGCAGGCGTGAAATGTCATATTACGCAGATAAACACCAACCCTATTATATATATATAATAAGGTGGGAATTGAAACAAGAAAGAAGAATAAACGCAAAATAAAAATACAACAATGGCAAAGAAAGACCCTAAAGACTTATCAGTGGAAGACAAGTTGAAGCATCTTTTTCAGTTGCAAACTACACTTTCGACAATCGACGAAAAGCGCGCATTGCGTGGTGAATTGCCTCTCGAAGTGCGCGACTTGGAAGACGAGATTGCAGGTTTGAACACACGTATCGACAAAATACGATATGAAATTGACGACTTTCAGCGCGCTATCGTGCAGCGCAAAGGCGATATAGAACGCGCAAAAGCGAGCTTGGAACGTTACAACCAGCAGTTGGAACAAGTGGCTAACAACCGCGAATACGATATGCTGACAAAGGAAATCGAATTCCAGACATTGGAAATAGAGCTTTGCAAGAAGAAGATAGACGAGGCGCAGGCTAAAATTCAAGAACGCCAAGACAACCTTGCCAATACTGAAGCTGTTCTGGACGACCGCCATAAGGCACTCGAAGAAAAGCGTGCAGAACTCGACGAAATCATGCAAGAGACGCGCGACGAGGAAGATGACCTGAAAGAAAAGGCCGGCGAACTTGAAACAAAGATAGAAACAGGTTTGCTCCGTAGCTTCAAACGCATTCGCAAAGGTGCGCGCAACGGACTCGGTATTGTATATGTGCAGCGCGATGCGTGCGGTGGTTGTTTCAACAAAATCCCACCTCAGCGACAGTTGGATATAAAGATGCACAAGAAAATTATCGTGTGCGAATACTGTGGGCGTATCCTTATCGACCCTGAATTAGCGGGCGTAAAACTTCAGACAGCAGAGGAAAAGCTAAGAAGAAGCGCGCAACCCGTAAGAAGAAAGAGGAAACGGCTGAATAAAATCGCCACACCTTATTATATTATATATAGAAACGAGAAGCTCCATCGGTATTGCTATTTTGCAATACCGATGGAGTTTCTTTGTATAACGACATATTTCTGTGTCCACAATAGACAGTCGAAACTATCGGAAAGAGGGTAGATGCAGTAAGTTTTTAGTGGGATAATTCTCTCTTTGTTGTCTAAGGCAGATGCTGAAAGATAGCTTTCTTTTTGTAAAGATAATTCTGTTAAAAAGTGATATAATCGCTTTGACGTTGCGAAACCGTAGGTTTTGCGATGTAAAACCTACGCTTTTACCGTGCAAAACCTACGGTTTTGGAATGCAAAACAATAGGGGC
>NZ_BAJY01000032.1 GCF_000613945.1 Prevotella falsenii DSM 22864 = JCM 15124 | reverse complement strand
GTATTTCTTCAATCGTAAGCGTTGTTTCCGACTGCATGATTTGCTTGGCTTTGCGAATGCGTAGGCTGCTTATCCAGCTGCTGAAGTTAGAATTGTAAGTCTCGTTAATATATCTCGATAGGTAACTGCGGTTGGTTTTTATTTCACGAGCTACCGAATCGATAGTCAATTCCGAATTGCAGTACTCCTCATTGGAAAGCCAAATGCGCATTAAACCCTTTTGGGCATCGGTTAAAACACCGGTCTTATTATTACTAGAGCTATGGGCTTGAGGCTTTTTCAACAGGATTTGTTGTTCGTAATTTAACCTAAATGAACGTTCTACTCTTTCAAATACGAACGAATAGTTAATGAACGACATGGCAATATAGACATTCATGATGGTTGCTGCCACAAAGTAAACCACCCTAAATGTATAAGGAGCAAAGAGTACAACCACGCTGACAACTCCAAAAATAACGATAAAGATAATACTTCGGCGTATCCAAAGCACGAAATTATACATTTGGTCGGTATAGTAATTGTCAAGTTGAGTACGTGCAGCCTTATACAGACTAAGAAAGCGAAGAACACAAACAACGGTAAAACAGATTAGCATAAAACTCCCGACAAAAACCAATATGATTTGAAATGTGTGATTATTAACAATGATCGACGCCAAACTGGTAGCACATACTGCGCACCACGACAACAAATCGAACTGCACACGTTTGTACGTTCCAAAAGAATGGTCAAGCAAATGAAAGAAAGCTAAACATAAAAAGATAAGCTCTATATAAAAGAAAGGTGTATCGAAAGCAGCAAGAACTTCTGCCGGAAGTGTATTTTTAGGTAGCATCCACCCAAAAAATATTTGTGAAAAGAGAAAGGAAAAAGCCACTATCATAAATCCACGCGAACGCCGATAAGGAGCAAAGACCTTACGTTTAGGAATCTTCATAAATATAAAGATGAAGATGAACACAAGATATATGCCCCACGAGGCATTTAAAATGCTTTGCACTAAGTTTTCAGTTGTCATATATATGCTTCTCGTTAGTTATTCGACAAATATACAAATTTTATATTAAAGCTATTAACCAATTTTGTAAATAATGTATCTTAAATTAGCAAGTATTTATTTATCAGTGTTTTGTGTAGCTATATAATGTTGCTTATTTTTTTATTTTTGATATTATTTTGTGCATATAATAAAGTATTAACATGACAATTTTACGTTTTTATTATGCTTTATTTAACCTTTTTATGATATTAAAATTAAGTAGAAAAGCTATTCCCTAATTTTGCAAGAAAATCACAAGTCTGTATTAAATCAGCAGTAGAATAAATTTAAAAACAAAACAATATCTATTATGAAAACAACAAAGCATTACACAAAAACGAAACAAAGAAGGTGGTATCGCACCATTGCGTTCCTCTTCTTCTTGTGCCTATATGGACATGCAACGGCGCAAAATGTAACCATTAGTCCCAAAACGGGTAATTTGGTTGCAGCATTGACGGAAGATTATGAAGTCGGATTTGAGAACGGCTGGTCGTCTCTTTGGCGTCACGAGCAAATTCCGTTGTCATTAACAGTGGCGGACTATCCTGATCTTACGCCCGGTGGAGAATTACAGAGACCTGCTGGAAACATAACAGTTGAGAATAACGAATTGGTATTACTTGGTGGAAAGACTCGTAACCTATACATGGAAGTGTCTTTGCCTAAAGGTTATCGCATTACAGGTTATACACTTATAATGAAGAACAACCTGAATGGAAAGACCGTAAAGAATATGAAATTAGGCAGGGTAACCAAGAAAATGTACGAAACCAATAGTAGGTTTGAATTGAATAACTCCAAAACAAGCTCTGAACAGATGAGTAGTTCGGACGAAGGTGATAAGGAATACACCATTAAGCGTACGTCAATGACAACTGAAGATATGGGTAACCAGCTTTATTTCTGTTTGGATAAGGGAAATGTAAATGCATATTTTGGTGTAACCATTAAGTATTTTGAACTTCATTTCACTGCTGAAGGCGACTTTACAGAACATGTAGTACCGGTATCGGTTGGTGCTATTCCAAATCCTGTAAGCTATTATGAAATGCCATTTACCACATCGAAACTCGATATTGGTCCTATTAAGCCGAACACAAAGAATGGCAAAACTTATTATAGCTACGACTATAACAACGTTACTGACCTTACTGCAAGTATGCTTATTTATCAAAAAGATGCGGTAAATGCCGATAAGCAAGCTGCTAATGTTGCTCCTAATAAAAATATTTATGCTTTTGCAATGGACGGTAAAACCCATTTCGGTTTAAAGAACGATACTTATTTTGTTGAAACACCAATGACTGCAACTACTGCACATGGCGATAATCTTTTATTAGGCTATCGCATTGTTGGCGCAAAATTCAATTGCTCATACGCTAAAGATACAAAGTTTGATGAGTTTACAGTAAGTGCACGAGGAACAGGTTTATTTCCTAGAACTTATTATTTGAAAGCAGATGGAGGTACAAGTACCAGTTCGTCAGATGCTGCCAAATGCTTTATTGATGATAATGGCTATATGCATATAGAACAAAAATATTTATTTGTATCCAATTCTGGCAGAATAACTGTGACCCCTGATAAAGATATGGCAAGCGTAGTACGCAGGCAAAATAACAATATACTTTTTGGTAACAAGTATTTACGCCTTAATTCTGCGCACAATTTAGTTTTTGAAGAGAATGCCAATTCTGCAGTATCAGCTGTCAATATTGGACAAGTTACGATGTCTTACGGTGCACCTTACACTCTGAAAATTTACGATAAAACAGGTACGAATGTTGTGAAGGAAATCAAGATTAACAGTGCTGGTGATGCTGGAACTTATGAACTCAAGGGCTTGAACAACGATGCTGTTAAGTTTGAAGTATCTGGATTAACAGGCACAGATACGAAAGCGGTGGTTTCTGTTGATGTAACAATGCAAGCACTCGACCCATTCATACACAGTATTGATATTGTTTGCCACGACTGGCAAAAAGTTGGAAAGATGACACAGACCTTTACTGCTAACGATTTCTCTGTGCGCGGTGGTAAGTTTACTTTCTATGTACCAAAAGAATTCAGCGTTGAAAATGGCGTGCAAAAGCCATGTACGTTTACTTTTGAAAACCTGTATAGCCGCTATGGTGATAATACTTATTATACTGGAACGCCCCAGCAGATGAATGGTAACGCACGTTATGTCTTCATACAGTCGCCATACGACCAAACTTTCAAGGGTTTGTACGATGCAACTTATGACCCTGATGCCGATTACAAACAGAAGATTCAAGCCCTTGTGAGCGGTACAAAGCCTTTCCGTTTTAATAATGCTGACGAGCTGGGTAATAACAATCCTAGTACTGAAACGAAATATTTCAATGAATTTCCATTCTCTAAAACTGCTTATACGGCTACTTCTGGTGCTGAGTTTAAAGAATTGTCGTTAAAGGAAAATGGTAGCGAAGTGCGTTACCTATTTACTGCAGACGAAACACGCTACAACATTTCGCCAGCTACAGCAACCGAACACCGTAGCCACGCCTTCTATGTAATGGATATACAGCTGATAATTAAGCAGTATGAACCTAAGGTTACATGGGTTCCAATCTACACCTCAACATGCTACGAAGAGAATGGTAAAGATGTTGAAAAGGCACAATATGGTTTGAAACTTGGTACTACTGAAACGGCCGAGGGAGGCAAGATGGGCTATTTAACTGTAAACCAAATCAGTAATATCCTTCTAAATAAAACTGAAGAATTAGGAAATGTACAAGGTGGATCGCGTCCGACAGACATAGAAGCACCAGATCAAGTACTTTATGTTGATGCAAGCGACCTTACGACAGTGGTTTATCGCAAAGAAGCTGCGGCAGGTGGCAAAGACGATTTGGACGATGCAATGGACTTGCTCGGCAAGAATGCAATCTTCTACTTGCCGGAAAACCTTGCCCCTGCAAAGGATAATTTCGCTACAAAGACTGCTTCAGGCGAGTTTCGTGCATGTAAAAACATTGTACTTACCGACAAGAAACCTTTCTATGCACCATACGATATTCGTGTAGATGCTGCACAAACTGCAACTTATACCCGCGAAATAACTGTGCCAAAGAATGGCAAGACTACTTTTGCTTCTGTTATGTTGCCGTTTGCACTTAGCGTAAATAACGGTGTGCATGCCAATGACGATGGTCTATGTGCGTTTAAATTGAGTACAATGAATGAAAACAGCTGCATTCTTCTCGACCAGAGTGAAGCAACATCGCCAAAGGATTATAAGGCAAAGGCTAAGTTCATACCTATTACCGGAACTTCAACAGAGGCTAACAAGCCTTATATGGTAGAAGTGTTGGTGGCTCCTACAAGCAATAAGATTTCGTTCATAGCAAGTCAGAAAGGTGCTGACGTTGCTGCAACAACGTCTATGGCGAATGGTTCTTCCTCTTCACAGGCGAAACTGCAAACGGTAAGATTGGTCAATACGATGTGAGCTTCACAAACTATGGTTCTTACTCTGGCAAGAAGCTTGATAAGAATAGAAAGATATTCTACTTCTCCGGCGGCATGTACTTGTGTTCAAGGAACTTAAAACCGGGTTTGAATTGGTTGTATGTTTACCCATTCCGTGCATTCTATGAATATACAGGTGGAGCAAATGCTAAAGACTTGAACGGTATGTCGGTTATCTACGACGACAGCGATGGGGAAACTACCGGCATTGAAGACTTGCTAACACGTCCAAACTTAGCCGTACAGGCTGGCAATGGTAGCATTACTTTTGCTGCAACAGTGGACAGCAAGGTGAATATTTACACCGTAACCGGTACTTTGGTTAATAATGTAAACATAAAAGCGGGTAATACGGAAACCATCAATGTTCCTGCCGGTATGTATGTCGTAAACGGAGTGAAAATAATCGTTAAATAAAGGAAGGAGTACAATCATGAAAAAGCAATATATAAAGCTCCAAATGGAGTGTATACAAATACAATACGAAGGCAATCTGCTTGAAGGTAGTGGTAACGACCATGCAGATTCAAAAGATTTTGAATTCGACTTCGATGTAGAGTTTGATAACTTTGACGACGATGAAGTTAATATTTTAAAAGATAATAAAAACTCATGGGACTATTGACTACGTACCACTTAACAATCTTATGATTAGTTATTAATTTATTTAATTGCTGATGTTTGAGTAAGAGGGTGTCCAAAAAGCGATTTTGGTTCACCCTCTTATTATCTCCAGTCTGTCATTAGGACGCATTTGCTTATCTTTGTTATTACCGTCATGCTTCCTTACCGGTTTCGTCAGCTTGCCGGCATCTGCGCAGCCATTACATCTCGCCGTAGCCCGCTACGCCTTCGATGAAATGGTAGCACATCTGCCCAACAATCGAACAAAACCGGTCAAGGACGCTAATGATCGATTGGGGATTATTTTGTTTCCATTACTGTTTATTCTATTTGTCGTTGGCAGGAGCAATAGCAAGTCATTCAGAGATAGTCGCACGATGTAGCTTTTACCGAGCAGAAATAACCTTCCACGAGCGATGTTGCTTTTATTGAATGTCGTGTTTTATGCGTGGAGAAAAGCTCAAAATATTGTAAATAATTTTTCAAAGAAATGCTTTTGTCTAACCAATTAGTTTCCAGCGCATTACAAAACCTATTGTTTTGCGTTCCAAAAGCGGCTGTTTTGCACGGTAAAAGCGTAGGTTTTACAACGCAAAACCTACGCTTTCGCAACGTCAAAACGAAATTATCGATTTTTAAAGGAATTATCTTTACAATATTGAGATGGTTTTTCAACATCAGCCTTCAGTAAGAAAAAGAAAACCGCTTGCCAATAAACGTCCGCCGAACCATTGTTTTCTCCTTTTGCTTCATGGTGCTTGAGGGGTTTCGAATAATTAAGGCTGTGTCGTAACAATACAACACAGCCTTTCTTATTCGTTTGTTTGAATGCTCGGCTGTTACTACGATATAGAGTTTTCGTTAATGCTCTTGCTGTAACAGAGAAACTCGCCTTCGTCGCCGAAGAATGGTTTTGCATAGACGCCCACTACCGCCAAGTCGGGGAAGCAAGCCTTTATTTGCTGCAAAGCCTCCTTGTCTTCCTCTGCACGTTGCATGGGTACGATTACTACTTTCGACGTTTGAATGTAGTTAATGTATGCCCAGCTCATATCTTTAGCATTGCGGACACCGTTGCAAGACGAATAGCTGAGCTCCACAACCTCGTAGCCATCGGCTTCAAACTTCTCTTTCAAGGCTGCTGCAACCTCCGGATCGTACTCCGCACAGTTGGTCATCAGCACGCGTTTGTTGCCAATATAGCGCACAAGGCATTCCACATGGTCTGCCATCTTGCCGTTATTAGCAAGCCAAGCAGGCTTCAACGCCTTGCAAGTATGCGTTGTAGGGTCTTCAACTATTTCGTGCTTAACATCGTAGATGTCAAGTACCATGCACAATTTGCTGTAAATTGGCATTACGTTACTGTTGTTTAGAACTTCTGTTGCGAAGTAAACTTTATTTGCATTCAGATGTTCAGAAGAAACTCCCTCTACTGAAACCTTTGCTGCTTCTAAGTTCTCCATATAGTATTTGTGTGATAAATTTTTATTAAATTGATATAGTAATAGAATTAATACAAAGGTACAAATATTCCAATAACCACCTAACTTTTTTGCAATTATTTGCTCAATATATTTCATTAATAGGTGTTTTCTGTCGTTTTACCGCTGTTTTCAGGTTTTACACCTTATATATAAGGGCATTTTCCGAATGGGTTAATTTCTATAACAGATATGCGCACGCAACGTTAAAAAGATATAAACAAGAGTGATTTACTTGGTTTGTTTCCACTATTTTCTATACTTTTGCAAAGCATCTAATGCGGTAAACAAGCATAAAGATGAATGTTTCGGGGTGTAAAATCCCTGCAGACAGAGAGGATTACAAATACCAAAATCCCACTTAGAGAACGCAAGCAGAACTTAAATGAGAAGAACAAATCTTTCAAAAATACTTATGGCATGGATGTTATTGATAACATTCACGACCGTACTTGCTATAAAAGATTTGCACTTCCACCACAATGAAGATGTTCACATAGAGAAATTGGCTGCCACGCACAATGCGGAGGTAGGCGCATCTTGTTTTGTCTGCGACTTTACGATGCACAAAGCCGACGCAGTGAAACTGTTCAGCTTTGTTCCGATAACGGTTTGCACCCTCTTTCACAAGCCTCAAGCATTAGAACCCATTATAGTTTACAGGTCGGTAGAATCGGTAAACGCGCACGCTCCTCCCTTTTTTGCTTAGTTTCTAAATAGTTTTTTTAGAACGCTTTTATGCTTGCAACACATTGTGTTTGTAGGCTTTGGTGTATTGTCATAGTGCTTTTCTGTGCGCCAGTGTATATGCTTGCGAGGCTATATATCAAGTAGATACCGCACCGTTGCGCTGCTTTGCAATACACAGAAAACAGCATTTAACCATTTATTTTATTATTATTTCATAGTGAAGAATATGAAAAAGCTCGTCTACACAGTTATGGGCGTAGTGGGATTGTATATCGGCGTGCCTGCAAACGGCTTTGCACAGCAACCGAAAAACGATATTACGGCATACGCAGATACGGCAATACAGAAAACCCATCTTATGGACGAAGTGGAAGTTACCACCACTCGAAAACTCGTTAGCAACAATGTTGTAAGTTCACAGCTTAACAGCCAAATCATAGAACGGTCTATGGGGCAATCGCTGGGTGCGATGTTGGAACGTGTCAGCGGCGTCAGCTCTATTCAGACAGGCAGTACCGTGTCGAAACCGGTTATCCACGGCATGTACGGAAATAGGATTTTGCTGGTGAATAACGGTGCCAAGCTCACCGGACAGCAGTGGGGTGCCGACCACGCACCGGAGGTTGATAAGAACAGCAGCTCGAAAATAGAAGTTGTTAAAGGCGCGGAAGCAGTGCGATACGGCTCTGAAGCCCTTGGCGGAATTGTGGTAATGGAGCAGGATATGTTGCCTTACGGGCAGAAAAAAGTAAGCGGAAAGCTGTCGAGCATGTACGGTTCCAACGGCTATCGCTATCAGGTGGTGGGCAATACCGAAGGTTCTATGCCCTTTCTGCCTTCGTTGGCGTGGCGCATTCAGGCTACTTATGCCAACAGCGGCGACCAACGGGCAGCCAATTACTTGCTGAACAACACGGGAACACGCGAGTTTGACTTCTCAACGGCATTGGGCTATCGCCATAAAAATTTCCGCATGGAAGGCTATTTCAGCCGTTACGACCTGAAGTTGGGTGTGCTTTTCAACGCTCAGATGGGCGACGAGGACTTGCTTGCAGAGCGCATCAAGATAGGCAAACCTGTCGATATAACGCCTTATACACGCCATATCGACTATCCTTTCCAACACATTGTTCACACAAACGCCACACTGAAACTGTTCTACGACAGCGAGAAGTACGGGAGGTTCTATTGGTTGGCATCGTTTCAGAAGGACGATAGGGAGGAAAATCGCATTCGACGAATGAACCTTTCCTACATTCCGGCTGTGAGCATGCACCTTAAATCGCTGCAGAACCATTTGCGTTGGCGTAAGAATTATGGACTTTGGGAAAGCGAAATTGGCGCACAGCTTACCAATACAAACCATTCCAACCAGAGAGGAACAGGCGTTGTGCCCATCATTCCGAACCATACGGAAACCCAGATAGGGGCTTACGCTTTCCAAAAGTACGAACGCAACAGGGTCGGAGCAGAGGCAGGCGTTCGTTTCGATTGGCAAAACACGAAGGCAGCAGGCTACGACTGGACGGGCGACTACTATGGCGGACACCGCACTTTTGCCAATTTCACTTACAGCATAGGCGGCCATTACCATGCCACCGACAAGCTGACGCTCACGTCCAACTTAGGTTTGGCATGGCGTGCACCCCATGTTTTCGAGCTGTATAGCAACGGTAACGAGCTTGGTTCGGGGCGTTTCGTGCGCGGCGACTCCACCATGAACTCCGAGAACAGCTACAAATGGGTTACATCGGTTGAATATCGCAGCACGTTTCTTGATGTTCGGCTCGACGCTTACTTACAATGGGTGAAGAACTACATATACGACCGCCCCATGAAAGGTGAACACGTAACGGTTATTTCGGGCACTTATCCGTTGTTCCAATATATGCAGACCGATGCGTTTATTCGAGGAATAGACCTCGATTTGCGCCTTCGTCCTCTCGCAGAAGTAGAATATCATTTCGTGTCGGCGATGATTTGGGCAAACGAAAGGCACACAAACAACTACTTACCCTATATTCCGTCGTTCCGTTTCAACCACAGTCTGACATACACACCTAAGCTTTTAGGAAAGTTTGCACCATGGTTGGAACTTAAACACCGCTTTGTTGCACGCCAACACCGCTTCGATGCAGCCACCGACCTTATCGATTTTGCGCCGGCATCTTACAGTTTGTTCGGCTTTGAAGTGGGAACAGAATGGAAAATAGATGCGCACAACGCTCTTCGATTGTTCGTTTCAGCCGACAATCTTTTCAATAAAGAATACAAAGAATACACCAACCGTGCACGATACTATGCGCACGACCTCGGCAGAGACATAAGGCTCACCTTGGGTTGGAAGTTCTAAATAAAAACAGAAGTATAACAAATAAACTATAAAAGACAAAATGATGAAAATTAAAAACAGTATTTTTCCTATTTTATTAGGCGTGCTTGGTATTGGTATTTTCTCTGCTTGCAACCCTGAAAAGCCGGAAGACGAGAAATCCAACAAGCTGCACGAAGACCCTACGCAGGCTGTTTTCACGCTCACAGAGGGTAAACTACGCAATGGAGCTGCGTTCGAGAACATGCCAAAAGAAGCTGATTTCGTGCCAACAGGCAATGTTCAGAAAATCGTTTGGGAAGTTGTGAAAGGCGAAGACTTCAAGACAGGCGACGGAGGACAAACCAAATTCGTTGTAAAAAACACGAAAACACACCCGGATGTGGTTTATTCGTTGCGCATGGACTACTACAATGCAAAAGGAGAACACATGAATCACCAGTTCTACGATAACGAACAAGACAAAATTCACCAGCATTTCTTCATGTATTACGTAAACGACGGTGCACACAACGTATTGGTAAAAGACCGCGCAAAGCTGCCTTACGAATACACTTACGCCGATACATACAAGGGAAAGTTCATTGGCGACAGCAATCCTATGGGCTTTTTCGGTTTCATACGTTTCTTGCAACCCGATACAAAATTCAACTTAAAGGTGGCATTGATGCACTCCGGCAACCTAACAAAATTCGGTAAAGACGGCAAAGCCTCTCCTTTCTGGGCACCATCGCCTGCTCAACTCAACAAAGCACTATGGGATTTGAGTGTCAGACTGCCCATAGAAATAGAAAAGTAACAAGGTTTCAATCAATAAAACTTATATAATAATAACCCATTAAACGAAAAAACAACAATGAAAAATGTATTAAAGTCTATGCTATTCGTAGCAATGGGCATCATCGTAGCTGCCGGATTTACAGCATGCAGCAAAGACGAAGTAGGACCGAAAGACAAGACTAAAAAACTTGTAGGACCGAAACCGGCGAAAGTAGTAATCAACGTTTACGAAGGACATCTGCACGGTTATGCCGGTTTCCATGAGAATGGTATGTACGATGGTGCTAAGATTTTTGGCGCACCACAGCAGTTTGTCTTCACAATGCAAAACGGGAAATGGGTAGCCGACGCTGAAAATCCTCCTTATCTCTATGCAATGAGCTACAATAAATATCAAAATACCGAAGCGGCTGTAAGCCACGCATTGGACATTAAATACTACGATGCCGCCGGAAAGCTAATAAACGGCGAGTTCATAGAAAACGGAAAGAGCGACCATTATCAACATTTCTTCGTGGTAGAGAGCCAAAAGGCGTTCCCCGACTTCGACAAAAAGCTCGACAATCCCGGCAATCACGAGTTCATGCGCTACGACTACGTAGACCCAACACCTTGGAACGAAACCATTCACAGCAAGAAAGGGCACTACAATGGACTTAAAGACCCGCTCGGCTTTAAAGGTATCATGTCGTTTGGCTACTGCCGTCAAACCTGCAACCTTAACATTATGTTGATGGAAAGCCACGATAAAAAGAACGTGCGCCTTAAGGATTTGGAGTTCAAAGATAATAACGGAAACCTCGTAAAAAGCCATTTGCAAGTTGCCGACTGGACACCTACACAAGAACAGCTAAGCAACGAAAAGTGGTATCCTACGATAACCATTCCCATAATGGTTTATATGGACAGAGACGAATTAGGCGACGGCGAGGAGGAAATTACCTTGGATATGAAGGAGGAAGATGTTCCGGCTGTCTACAAACGCCTCATCAACACGCTGAAGAGCTGTTTTAACAAACCGTATAAAGAAGTGCTTCGCGAGCTATACTACCGTTTGAATGGCGAACCTGCACCGCACAACGACAGCGGTTTCTGGTTCTAAGATAGGAAAAAATGTCTCTTTGACAAAATCGGATAATATCTGAAGGCAGAAAAGACTATCTCATCGGAAAAGTCTTACAGCAACTAAAAATCAATAATCCCACAGTCCTCATACTCTTTGGACTGTGGGATTATTTCGTTTTTGCCCCACTTCGGTAGAATTTTGTTTCAAAGAACAGCTTCTACTTTATTACTTACGCCAAATGCTGAAAACAACTTTAGTATTCCAAAAAGATAATTTTATACTGTACAAGGACAGGTATGGGCTGTGATTTATCACGTTCCTGACACCGAAAAAACTCAGTTTTACTTAGGAACTCTATTATTCCTATAGTCCCTCATAAACATTAAGCCAACGCATAAAAACAGCCTTGATTTTGTAAACATAATTCCGTTAAAAAACGATAGTTTCGTTTTGACATTGCGAAAGCGTAGGTTTTGCGTTGCAAAACCTACGCTTTTACCGTGCAAAACCTACGGTTTTGGAATGCAAAACAATAGGTTTTATAACGCATTGATAACAAAACAGTTACACAACAGATACGACTGCGAAAAACATTTACACTTTTACCGCCTGATTTTCGCCTATGCAACAAGCTTTGCAAGCAAAGCAGAATAAGAATATAAAAGGCTTTTCCGGTTCAGAAAAGCAAGACTAAAGCAATAAACCCCAATCGCTCATCAGGACGCATTTGCTTATATTTGTTATTCCGTCATGCTTCCTTACCGGTTTCGTCCGCTTGCCGGCATCTGCGCAGCCATTACATCTCGACGTAGCCCGCTACGCCTCCGATGAAATGGCTGCACAGCTGCTCAACAATCGAATAAAATCAGTTAAGGACGCTAATGAACGATTGAGGATAAAAAAATAAAAAGCCGACACCCAAAGATGTCGGCTTTTGTTCTATTGTCTTAAAAAATTTGAGATATGAAACTTCACAGTTTCGTACTTGTTTTATTAGAAAATGATTTGTTTTATAGAGAAAGCATCAAATGATATTCGTATTTAATTATACTCCGTTTCGGTGATTGCGCTGACCTTCTGGGTTGAATCTACCTTTGCAGAGTCGGCTTTTGCTACTGCCGGACCTTTGGGAGCCTTGGTCGTGTTCGACATTTCAACAGGCTGTTGAGCAGCAGGCGTAGTGTTGGTGAATGTCCCTTGCAACGCATTCTGAAGTGTCAGCAGAATGGCTACAACCGCTGTAGCCTTGAACAATGGCATTAAGCGTTGGCGCATCGTGATAACACGAGCCTTTACAGGCTGGTCTTCGTCCACCATTTCGAGTATCTTTTGGTCAAAGTCATCGCCCGGTTTGTCGGTTGCCTTTTGTTCTTGTGCGTAGACGAACAAGTCCTTATAAGGCAGCAAATTGGCAGGAACTTCCCCTTGAGAGAAGAATAAGCGCAGTATCTCTTCTTCTTGAAGAGATGTTTCGCAACGCCAATAACGCTCCATTAACTGTTCTATGTACTTATAATCCATATTGTTCTATCTTCTGAAACCTTTGTTTAACCGCTTGGCGAGCACGGAAAATGTTTATCTTTACTTGTTCTTCCGTAATGCCTAAGATGCCGGCAATTTCCTTGTATTGCTTGCCTTCAAAGTCGCGCAACTGCATGCAGGAGCGTTGTTTTTCGGGCAGAGAGTCTACAATTTCCTTTACTACACGCAGCCTGTCTTGGTCTATCAAGCGGTCTTGCGGTGTGGAAGTATGCACTGCGTCGAGTTTTTCCTCCTCGAAAGAGTCGTTTTGGTTGTCTCGCTTCTTCAGCCTGTCGAGCGAAAGGTTTCTGCATATCCGCAAGCTGTAGGCTTCTATGGAGTCGATACTGCTCCATTCGTAGCGTTTATCCCAAACTTTTATCATTGTGTCCTGCACTATGTCCTCTGCTTCTTCCCTACTGAGAGTTATGCGGAGGGCAAGCCTGAAGAGTTGATTCTTCAGCGGTAACACATCGTTTCGGAAACTCACTTTTTTCATACTCTCTGTTTGTATGACGAATTAGCCGGGGTGGAAGTTACAAGAACAGGTGTAAAAGGGCCTGTTTTAACCTTCGTTAAGAACCCGAATACTCTTTCCCGACGAAAGAAACAATAGTTGGCATCTTGCGCCAACGCACCTATATTGGAGTTTTTACTCCAAATAGGTGTAGCCGTAAAGTCCGCTGCGGTAGTTGCTAAGGAACTCTTTGCCCTCTTCGAGCGAGATTTTTCCTTGCTTAACGCTCTTTGTTACCCATATTTCGAGCTGGCGAACAAGTTTCTTCGGATTATATTGAACGTACTCGAGCACCTCTTCTACGGTTTCACCATCGATGATTTGGTCGATGTGATAGCTGCCGTCTTTCACTGAAAGGTGCACGGCGTTGGTATCGCCGAAAAGATTGTGCAAGTCGCCGAGTATTTCTTGGTAAGCACCAACAAGGAAAACGCCAAGATAGTAAGGCTCGTTGCGACGCAGTGAGTGCACGGGCAATACATGGGCAGTACGTCCTCCCGTTACAAAATTGGAGATTTTGCCGTCGCTGTCGCAGGTAATGTCTTGCAAAGTGGCTTTTCGTGTAGGGCGTTCGTTCAATCGCTGGATAGGCATAACGGGGAAAAGCTGGTCGATAGCCCAACTATCGGGGAGCGACTGGAAAAGCGAGAAGTTGCAGAAGTATTTATCGGCGAGCAGTTTGTCTAAGTTTCGCAATTCATCGGGTACGTGCTTCATACTTTTTGCCAGTATGTTTATCTCGTGGCAAACGCTCCAATACATTGCTTCTATTTCGGCACGGGTTTTCAAATCTACCATACCGTGCGAGAAAAGCTCTAAAGACTCTTCGCGTATCTGCTCCGCATCGTGCCAATCTTCAAGCATATTGCGCGAGTTTATGTTGTCCCAAATCTTATAAAGCTCACGCACAAGCTGGTGGTCGGTATCTTTTGCCTCAAATTCTTCCGACATTTCGGGGAGCGAAGCTGTTTCCAAGACATTGATAACAAGTATAGAATGATGGGCTGCAACGCTGCGACCACTTTCGGTAATGATGTTCGGGTGTGGTATTCCGTGCTTGTTCGATGCATCTACGAAGGTGGAAACACAGTCGTTCACGTACTCTTGAATGCTGTAATTCACCGAACTCTCGCTGCTCGATGAACGTGTTCCGTCGTAATCGACGCCCAATCCGCCGCCACAATCCACAAAATCGACATTGTACCCCATCTTTCTAAGGTTGGCATAGTATTGCGCAGCTTCGGTGAGCGCGGTCTGAATACGGCGTATTTTTGTAATTTGCGAACCGATGTGGAAATGAATAAGGCGCAGACAATCGTGCATTCCTTTCTCGTCGAGCTTATCAAGAGCCTGCAAAAGTTCCGATGCCGTAAGACCGAACTTCGATGCATCGCCACCACTTTCCGCCCATTTGCCCGAACCGGTAGTCGCCAATTTAATGCGAATACCGATGTTTGGCATTACATTGAGCTTCTTGGCAGCTTTCGCAATAATATCTATTTCGTTCAGTTTCTCCACCACAATGAAGATGCGCTTACCCATTTTTTGAGCCAAAAGTGCAAGTTCTATATAGCTTTGGTCTTTGTATCCGTTGCAGATAATGGGCGAATCGCTCTGGCATTGCACAGCTATTACGGCATGCAACTCAGGCTTTGAACCTGCTTCCAAGCCGAGATTGAACTTTCGACCGTGCGAAATAATCTCGTCCACAACAGGTTGCATCTGGTTCACCTTGATAGGATAGATAATGAAATTTTCGCCTTCGTAATTGTATTCCTTTCTTGCAACGTCGAAACAAGACGATGTTTTCTCGATACGATTGTCGAGAATATCGGGGAAACGGAGCAAAACGGGAGGCGTAACATCGCGCAAGACCAACTCGTCCATTATTTCGCACAAATCCAACTCTGTATTATCCTTGCACGGTGTAACGTAAACGTGTCCGGCTTCGTTGATGCCAAAGTAAGAAGTACCCCACCCTTTGATGTTGTAGAGTTCCTTCGAATCTTCAATAGTCCATTTTTTCATAACCTATCTGTTGTGTTTATAGAGAGCTTTTGTGCCGTTATGGTGCGGTTGGATTTTGCTCCCAATAATGAAATCGTATTGTTGTTTATTTATTTTCTCTATTCTCTGTTAAGTCTTTTCTCTTACTCCTGTCATCGCAATAAGCTGCTCTGCCAGCGTATTTATCTTTTCGCGATTGTCCATCAAATGCACTTCGAGAATGTGTTTTGCCTTCATATAGAAAGCATTACGCTTGCTTATCTGCTCGTCTACAAAGGCTTTGACCTCGTCGGGCGACTTCCCTATCAACAGCGGACGAACGTTCTTGCTCATATTAAGATGCTTGCAGATAATGTCGGTTGTAGCATTCAGATATACCGTTTCGCCTTGTCGGTTCAGATAATCCATATTATCGAAGAAACAAGGAGTGCCTCCACCGCAAGAGATAATGACATTTTCAAACTCTGCAACTTCGTGCAGCATATTGCGTTCTATGGTTCTGAACCCCTCTTCGCCCCGCTCTTCAAATATCTGTGCTATGGTTTTGCGCATTCGGGTTTCTATATACCAGTCCAAATCATAGAACGAAAAGCCCAAAATCTTGGACAATGCCCTCCCGAGCGTGGTCTTCCCTGCGCCCATATAGCCTATTATGATAATTCGTTTCGGGCTGTTCTGTAGGTTCTCCGCCATTCTTCACCATTCTGCTTTCCCGTTAAGGAAAGGCAGTAGTATGTTTGTTTATTTGCGTCCGCGCCTTGCCTTGGGTTCGGGTGCGTTCTTTATAATGTTCTGACACTCTTCGTAGGTAAGCTCGGAAGCCTTCTCGTGCATTGCCTTTGGTATGCGGTAATTCTTTCCATCGTATGCGATGTAAGGCCCGAAACGACCGTTCATCACTTCCAACTTAGGGTCTTCTTCAAACTGTTTCAGGTGTCGCTGCGCGTCTTGGAGGCGTTTTGACTCTATCAACTTTATGGCTGTGTCGAGCGAAACCGTAAGCGGGTCTTCGTCTTTCGGCAGCGAGACATATTTTTTGTTGTGCATTATGTAAGGTCCGAAGCGTCCTGCGCCTATCACAACATCGGTTTCTTCAAACTTTCCGATAGTGCGCGGCAGCTTAAACAGCTCCAATGCGTCGTCGAGCGTGAGTGTTTCCATGCTCTTGTCGGTTGGTATTTGCGCAAAACGAGGCTTGTCGGTGTCGTCGGCAGTACCAATTTGTACAACCGGACCGAAACGACCAATCTTTACAAATACCGGTTTGTTGGTCTGGGGGTCGATGCCTAACCGGCGTTCGCCTGCCTTATGTTCCGACCGTGCATTCATTACGGCTTCCACTTCAGGCTCGAAATCCTTATAAAACTCTTTCATTGCGGTATTCCATTCAGCCTTACCTTCCGAAATCTTATCGAACTCTTGCTCTACCCTTGCTGTGAAATTGTAGTCCATAATGTCGGGAAAGTTCTCCATCAGGAAGTCGTTTACCACAATGCCAATATCGGTTGGAATGAGCTTGCCTTTGTCGGCACCCACCATTTCCTTCTTGTTCTTTGAAGTAATCTTCAACGCCTGCAAGGTGTCTACCATGTATGTGCGTTCTTCGCCCTTCTTATCGCCCTTCTGAACATACTCGCGTTGCTGAATGGTTGAAATGGTCGGAGCGTATGTTGATGGGCGACCGATGCCCAATTCTTCGAGCTTGTGCACCAAACTTGCTTCTGTATAGCGGCTCGGTCCCATAGAATAGCGTTCGGTGGAAACGATGCTGCGTCGCTCCAACATCTGACCTTCGTTCATAGCGGGCAGTGCGTGAGCGGCGTCTTCGTTTTCGTTTTCATCGTCGGTAGATTCGCGATAAACTTTCAAGAAACCATCGAAGGCGATGACTTCGCCCGTAGCTACGAACTGAAGTTTGTCCGTTTCGTGTCCTTCAGCATCTAAAATGCCGATGGATACGGTGGTTTTATCAATCTTGGCATCTGCCATCTGAGACGCCACTGTACGTTTCCAAATAAGGTCGTAAAGACGCTTTTCCTGACTTGTACCATCGATGCTGCTCGCCGCCATATCGGTAGGACGAATAGCCTCGTGGGCTTCCTGCGCACCTTTGCTGTTGGTATGATACTTGCGTGTCTTGCTATATTCTGTCCCGTAAAGGTTTTCTATCTCGGTTTTTGCAGTGCTGACGGCAAGATTAGACAGGTTTACGCTGTCGGTACGCATATAGGTGATGCGTCCTGCTTCGTACAGTCGCTGTGCCACCATCATGGTCTGACTCACCGTAAAACCAAGTTTGCGGGCGGCTTCCTGTTGCAATGTTGATGTTGTAAAAGGAGGAGCAGGGGTTCGCTTCAATGGTTTCTTGGCGATAGACGATATTTGGAACGATGCGTTCTTGCACTGTTCAAGAAATGCCAAAGCCTCTTCATGAGTGGCAAAACGCTTGTTCAGTTCTGCTTTTACTTCGTTCTTCGTGCCGTCTTCACCGGTTACAGCAAAGATAGCATTCACTCTGTAATAGGGTTCCGACTTAAACGCCTGTATTTCGCGCTCGCGTTCCACTATCAATCTTACGGCAACACTCTGCACGCGCCCCGCACTCAGTGCCGGTTTTACCTTGCGCCACAACACGGGAGACAGGCGGAAACCCACCAAACGGTCTAACACACGGCGTGCCTGCTGTGCGTTTACAAGGTTCATATCCAACCGACGTGGGTTTTGGATAGCAGCAAGAATGGCTGATTTTGTAATTTCGTGGAACACGATACGGCTCGTTTTCTCCTCGTCGAGCCCTAAAACTTCGCAAAGGTGCCAACTTATGGCTTCTCCTTCGCGGTCTTCATCGGAAGCCAACCAAACCTTTTTAGCAGCTTTAGCGTTCTTCTTGAGTTCTGAAACAACCTTCTTTTTCTCCTCGGGAATTTCGTAGTTGGCTTCTAAAGTATCCAAATCCACGCTTAATTCTTTCTTCTTCAAATCCCGAATATGTCCGTACGACGACATAACCTTAAAGTCTTCGCCTAAGAACTTCTCTATTGTCTTTGCCTTTGCAGGGCTCTCTACTATAACTAAGTTTTCTTGCATATCAGCATTAGTAACATTATTCAAGGACGCAAAATTAAGCAAACTTTTGCATACACCTTATATATATGGACTATTTTTTGTTTTTTTAAGACTACCGTTCCTAAAAACCGCCGTACCGGACACTATGGTTTAGTGGGTCTTTATTAAAGGAGAACAGTTCCTTTTCTTCGCTTATGTCTGATGCGAAAGCAACGACCATTTTGTAAAAACAATTCTCTTAAAAAATGATAACTGCGCTTTGGCATTGCGAAAGCGGCTGTTTTACGATGCAAAACAGCCGCTTTTACCGTGCAAAACCTACGCTTTTGGAACGCAAAACAATAGGTTTTATAACGCCTTAACAGTAAGAGAATTACACAAGAACTATGTCTGTGAAAAATGTTTACGTTTTTATAACCGTCTTCTTGCTTATACCATGAGGCGTAAAGGGGCATTTTGCACCCGCTTTTAGTAAATATCCGATGCCCTTAAAATGATAGTATCATTTTGCAATACTTTGAATTTCTTCTAACGATACACGCCCTAACAGATTAACAATCGTGAGTTCATCGCGTTCAACCGTCAGCAGCACGTACTCGCTTTTGCCATTCTGATATTTCTTTTCGTATATTGTAACATCTTCGCCATTGCTTTTCGTTTTCATCACAACGGCGTACTTTGCTTGCTTGTAATAAGTCAGGGCGGCATTCTTTATACTGTTGATGAGCGAAGGACGCTCGCATTCCAACACGTGAATATGGTCTAATCGCTTTGCAATGCGGCTTATGTCTTTGTTGCCTGCCTGCACATTGCCCATCATTCTCAACATTGTTGCCGAGATATAGACTGTTGATATTCCGTCCTTATCGTCGTACTTGTCGAAGAATGCTTTCTGTGCGAAGGCGCAATTGAAAGTAAATCCGAATAGTAAAAGTAGCAATATCTTCTTCATTTCTATTTGTCTGTTGATTGTTTTGTTATGTTATTGATTGATTCCAACCCTTTGTTGAGCGATACGGAGAACTTGGTAAGTGCTTTGTTTGCTGTGGCATAAGCATCTTCGGGGTTATCGTAAGTGTCTGTTTTTTCGATGTCCGACAACTGCTTACTTTCGTGTTTATCGACAAAAACACCTACTGCCAACAACATCAATATGCCGGCTGCGATGCCTATCGCCCAACGCAGACCTGCCGTACGTGCCGTTTTGCGTGCCGTAGACTCTACCGTGTTCCATTGATTTATTTGTCGTTCAATCTTATTTTCCAAATCAAACGGCATTTCATTGGCAGCATTTTGTTGCAGCGCAAGGAATATTTCGGCTTCCTCGCGCAACTCCTCGTCTACCTCGTTGCTAAAGAAGTACTCCGCAAGACGTTTTTCCTCGGTTTCATCGGTCATTCCGTTGTAAAACCGTTCCAATAGTTTCTTTGTTTCCTTCGTTTCCATTATCGCTTTATTTCCTTTATTTTTTCTCTTATTTTCTTTCGTGCCCTACTCAGAACAGAGCGTAGATTAACTTCCGTAAGTCCTGTTTCGGCACTGATTTCGTCGTATGTTCGTCCTTCCACATCGCGCATAAGCATCACCTTTCCTTGTGGGTCGGGCAGCGCAAGTATCATGGCTCTGATGCGTTGCCATTGGTCTTGCGCGTCGATACGGTCGCTTAGGTTCTCGGTTGCCTTATGCTGCATTTCGCTAACGTCCCGTTCGGCTTCTTCAATGTGCTTCGTACGTTTTACGTCATAGAATATTCGGCGCAGCGTCATAATGCTGTAAGCCTCCGGGTTCTCTATGTCGGCAAGCCGGTGGCGGCGTGTCCACAATCGTAGAAAGGTTTCCTGCACCAAGTCTTCGGCAGCCTGCGTGTTGCCCGTCAGACGCCATGCCAGCACATAAAGTCTGCGATGGCACGGCAAGAAGATTGCTTTGAATTGCGAGGCTTCCATTTATAACTGTTTGGTGAGAGCGTTTACTTCTTCTTTTTCTTGCTTTGGCTATTAATAACTTCTCCGAGCTTGTTCAATGGTATTTTACCTTTTACCACTACAAGGGAGCAGTCGGAGCCTTCAGCATCAATCACAACAAGTTCGCGAACAACGCCACGTTTCATCTTAATCTGAACACTTGAAAAGCTGTTCTTCTTATTTTGCCTGACAAGTTCGTGGTAGTTCTTGTTGTTTATGCGCTTTGCACGTGCCCAAAAGTTTCTTTTCACATCATCGGAGCACAGGTAAAGGTCTAACGTCTTTACGGAATTGATACACTTCAATACAGTCTGCGCATCTTCTTCGCTATCTTTTATAAAGGTTTTAGCAAACGTAAACAACAGCTTACCTACATGGTGGTACTCCGCATGCTTAGCATCTTTGAATGTCGCCATTAAGCTATGGACGTCTTCACCTGCCTGTTGGCCGGCACTTGCAACACTCGTGCTTAAGACGAGAACAAATATAAAAAGTAGCTTTCTCATATTTTTACTTTGATGTTGTACCTTCTATGATACCATCAATGTCTTTCGGAGCGATGTTACCATCTATTACTACGAAGGCGCATTCTCCCTCGTCTATGGAATAAATAACCAAACGTTTGATAATTTCATCGGTACCTTGCGTCATTATTCTGACCTTTGAACCTTCCGAATTTACTTTTATCATTTCGTTGTAGCCCTTCCAATTGAGCCTTTCTACTGCCTTCTGAAATTCTTTACTTGTAGCTTCGGTGGCATCGTCGAGCGACAATACGCGCAGATGGTCTATCTTATCTGCCCATTTTTGTGCATCTTTATTGCCCGAAGACTTTAAACCAAGAGCCAACAATTCTTTAGGTACGTCTACCACTTCTACGTTCTCGTGATTTTTGAACTGCTCAAAAATGCTTTCAACACTTTGTGCTTTAGCAACCATACTTACTGCCAAGAGGGCAATTGAAATGAAAAATGTTCTCATAATCGTATTCTTTTAAAAAGTTTTTAATTTGCTTCTATTGGTATAGACGTAAGTTGTTGCAATTTTGTGGCAAAGAAAATGGGAAAAAATACTTTTTATTTGATTTTTCTTTATTATAGTTTAAAAAAGTCGTACTTGAGATACCACACGGGCATCTCAAGCCATTGTTACTCAAAGAGCGATGGTTCGCTTACCGACGAACCGCGCATTGTCTTGCCAAGATGCTCGTAAGCCAACTCTGTTGCCATACGTCCGCGCGGGGTTCGCTTGATAAATCCCTCCATAATAAGATAAGGTTCGTAGACTTCTTCCAGCGTTCCGGCATCTTCGCCGATAGCCGTTGCAATGGTAGAAACGCCGACAGGACCTCCACGAAACTTGTCGATAATGGTCAGAAGTATCTTATTGTCTATCTCGTCAAGACCGTATTTGTCGATATTCAGCGATTGCAAAGACGATTGTGCAATAGCGTGGTCGATGGTTCCGTTGCCCTTTACCTGTGCAAAATCGCGTACACGACGCAACAAGGCATTGCAAATACGAGGCGTGCCGCGCGAGCGTCGGGCTATTTCAACGGCTGCATCGCCTTCGATAGGCACTTTCAGCAGGTTGGCAGAACGCTTTATGATGTGGCTCAAAGTTTCGGGTGCGTAATACTCCAAGTGCAGATTAATGCCAAAACGAGCACGCAAAGGGGCGGTTAAAAGTCCGCTGCGGGTAGTCGCTCCAACAAGCGTAAACGGGTTTAAGTCTATCTGAATAGAGCGTGCCGAAGGACCTTTGTCTATCATAATGTCGATTCGATAGTCCTCCATTGCCGAGTAAAGGTATTCTTCAACAACGGGCGAAAGGCGGTGAATTTCGTCGATGAACAGCACATCGTTGGGTTCGAGCGATGTAAGAATACCTGCCAAATCGCCCGGTTTATCGAGTACCGGCCCGGAAGTAATCTTAAAACCAACGCCCAACTCGTTGGCGATGATGTTGCTCAACGTGGTTTTTCCCAATCCCGGAGGACCGTGAAGCAACGTATGGTCGAGTGGTTCGCCACGATATTTGGCAGCCTCAACAAACACCCGAAGGTTTTCTACCACCTTGTCTTGCCCGCTAAAGTCGTCGAACTTCGGCGGTCGCAGTGCGTTTTCAAATTCCTTTTCGGCTGTTGTAAATCGCTCTTCTCTTATATCGAAATCTTCATTCATACCTTCTTTCGTCTGTCTTTATCACGAATAAATAGACTTGTAATTTGCAAAGATAGCCAATAAAAACGAGAAACGGAGCGGTTTCTTCCATAAAACATTTAACGTTTTCGGCGGCTATATTCATGCTAAAGCGTCCGCAAACGTTCTCTGCAAATCTCCAAAATACCGATGACTTCGTCCATTTTCTTGGCACGAAGCATCGCAATACGTGTTTGCTTGAAGTCCGGAACGCCTTTGAAAATGGGCGATGCCGCAAGGTGTCGGCGGGTATGCAGTATGCCTCGGTACTCGTCTATCTTCTCTACATTGATGCGCAACATCTCTTCCAAGATGTCTATTTTATCGTCCAAAGTAAGTTGTTGGGCATTCGGGGCATCGGTTTCGCTAAACAACCACGGACAGCCAAAGGTGGCTCTGCCTATCATTACAGCATCTACGCCATAGCTGTCGAAACGTTTCTGTGCATCGGCAACGCCGGTTACATCGCCATTTCCGATGATGGGAATGTGTATGTGCGGGTTTTTCTTCACCTCACCTATAAGCGTCCAGTCGGCTTCGCCTGTGTACATCTGTGCCCGGGTGCGACCGTGGATTGTCAAAGCCTGTATTCCACAGTCCTGAAGTTGTTCGGCAAGGTCGGTTATAATAAGGTTGTTGTCGTCCCAACCCAAGCGTGTTTTCACCGTAACAGGCGTGTTTACCGCCTTCACAACCGCATGCGTTATTTCCAATAGCAACGGTATGTTCTTCAGCATACCCGAGCCTGCGCCTTTATTGGCTACCTTCTTTACAGGGCAACCAAAGTTTATGTCGATTACATCGGGCTTTACCTGCTCTACTATCTTGGCAGCTTCGACCATCGATTCAACGTCTTTTCCATATATCTGAATACCCACCGGGCGTTCCTCTTCGTCGATAACAATCTTGTTGAGTGTCGATTTTATATTGCGAATAACAGCATCTGCCGACACAAACTCTGTATAGACCATTGCCGCACCGAAGCGTTTGCACATTTTACGAAAGCCTATGTCGGTTACATCTTCCATCGGTGCCAAGAACAAAGGGCGTTCTCCAAAATCTATCGTTCCTATTTTCATACTGCAAAGATAGCATTTTTTTTTAAGTACAAGTATAAAAAATGCGCTTACAAAAAGCAAAAAATACAACTGAGAGTAGCCAAAAACGTTGATAGAATTAACGTGAGCTCGACATAAAAAAGCAAGTTAAAGCAAGTAATCTCGCAGATGTTTTCAGGCAAATCCTATGATGAAACTGTGAGTGTTTTTCTGTTTAATTCTGTAAAGATAATTCTGTTAAAAAGTGATATAATCGCTTTGGCGTTGCGAAACCGTAGGTTTTGCGTTGTAAAACCTACGCTTTTACCGTGCAAAACCTACGGTTTTGGAATGCAAAACAATAGGTTTTGTAATGCGCTGACGGATAAACAGTTAGACGACAGCTATGCTTGCGAAAAATATTTACGTTTTTATTGCTTTCTTTTCGCCTATGAATAACGTGAATGCGGTATAGGAATTTGAGGACGAAGATGCTTTATTTCTTTCTGTTTATAAGCATATTAAATCGCAATCAACTCTTTTTAAAATGTCTTTATAAATAACATACCGGTGTAATTCTTAAAACAAACGCACATAAAAATACAATTAAAAACGACAAAATCTTGTGCTTTTTTACAATAATTCGTACATTTGCAATAATCTATTATAAATTCAAACATATCAATCAATAAACTTTTTAATGATATTACTATTATTATCAAACAAACTAAAAAACATTACAGTATGAGAAAAATCTATTTTACTTTCGTATTCTTAATGGTAGGCATTCTTACCTCGTTTGCCCAAAGTGCGGGCTGGATATTCCACCCGGGAAGTGAAGGACCATGGTTTGAAAAAGAGATTGAACAAGGCAAACCGATGGAATACTACGATTATGGCGGTCCTGAAAAGGGTATGCGTGGCAACTTTGCATACACACTTCAACGACTAAAGCCTAAAAATTCGGACTCGCACATTACGGTTATATTCGAGAAAATAGAGTTCGGACAGGGCGACGAAGTGCGTATTTACAACGGTTTAATCGAACTTTCGTGCGAAAGAGACCCCGAAAGCGGAGACTATCTGTGGGGTTGGGCAAAGCAAGAGCCGCTCGAAATCATCAAAGGCACACCGGAAAAGTTGCCCATAAGAATAAGTTCGACGGCTACCGACGGCGGTCTTTCGGTTGCTTGCTTTGCCGCCACCACTATGCCGGGGTGGAAAGCGATGGTCTATTGTGTTAAGAACGGAGACCCCGAACCGAGCAGCGAGACGCCTGAAAAGACGCCAAACTTTACATTGAAAGTAGATCCGAGCATAAAAATCGAATACGATGAAGACGACGAACCGAAACCAATCTATCTGAATTTAGAGTTGCAAGGCATCGAAGACAAGCAGAATATTCAAATAGAACAAAACGGAGAGAAGACCGACTACACGCTGAACAAGAACGTTCCTAACGCTGTAAAGTTGGAAGTTGAGCCAAACGATGTTATCAAAATATACGGCGACTTAACTGTTTTCAAAGCTCAAGCAAACAAATTGGTAGCTTGCGACTTAGGAAAGAACGAGAACTTGGAAGTGCTTGACGTGATGATGAACAAGATTTCAAAGCTCGATTTGACGCAAACACCTAAGTTGCGCGAACTTGCCATCACCGATAATAAACTGACATCTATAGACCTTAGCCATCTTGCAAACTTGGAACAACTCTATTGCAGCTTCAACGAAGTGGGCAAATTGGACACTAAAATGAACCCCAAACTTGAAGTATTGGCATGCGCCTACACCGGACTGACAGAGTTAGACCTAAGCAAGAACCCTAAACTTGAGAATATCACGGCAGGCAACAACAAGTTTACGACCTTCCCTGACCTAAGCAACAAGCCTTCTTTGAAATGGATAGACATGGAAGATTGTGGTATGAAGGAAATAGATGTAACAAAGTTTCCCAAGCTAAAATTCCTCGATTTATCGGGCAATCAGCTTACAAACATCGACCTTTCCAAGAATTTTCTGCTCCGCAATCTCGACTTGGACAACAACCAACTCGACGCTTGTGCGATTAACGACATTCTTTTCACAGTGCCAAAAGTAAAGAAAGAAGATGAGGCAACGTTGCAGATAAAAGGCAATACCGGTTCGGCGACTTGCGATAACACACTGTTGGAAGGCAAAAACTGGAAGATGAACGTTGCCGGCGATGGCACAGGGTGCACCACAGTACGCCTTCGTTTCGAGGAAAATGCACAGGGCACTTTCAAAACAATGGTCGATGGCAAGAACATTCCCGAATGGACACCTATCGAAAAAGGCAAGGAAGTGAAGATAGAAGCTACTCCTATCAAAGGCTATAAGTTTGTTAAAGCCATGCTTGACGGCAAAGACATTACCGAAAACAGTTTCAAAATAAACCAATATGGTGTATTGGCAGCTGTGTTCGATGTTGATAACAGCATACATAATGCTCAAGCTGAAGCCGTAAAAGTGATACGCCACAACGGAAACATCGTTGTTATGGGTTTGCAAGCCGAGAAGGATTACAACATCTACGATGTATCCGGCAAACTCCTTGGCACCGGCCTTACCGATGCAAACGGCGAAGCCACCGTCTCTTTGCCAACAGGACACATTATTATAATACGACAAGGCAACCTTGCTATCAAGGTAATGCGCTAATAAGAGCATTGTTTCATCGTAAGTAAACCATCATTCAAGAGCGTGTGTCAAATAGAACTTCCGGCACACGCTCTTTTCTTTTTCTGCGTGTATGGAACGCAGAGAACTTCCTTTCCCATTGGTATAAAAAAGTAATGAAACCTTTAAAACAATACGTGGAAACATCTTCGGCTTTGTAAAGATTATTCTGTTAAAAAGCGACAACTGCGCTTTGACGTTGCGAAACAATAGGTTTCGTAAAGCATTGGTAATAAAAGGGTTAAACAATAGATACGCTTACGAAAAATGATTATAAAACATTTCCCTTTTCCCACTAATATAATTAAGGTGTACTTACACTTTGGTTTTTAGCGGACAACAAAAGTATGACGTGAGTTTGATATAAGAAGTATTTTCCTAACCGCTTGTTTCTTCCCTCTTGTTTCATCGCTTTATAGAATTGTACTTTTGCATCGGGCATCTATTTTGATAGCTAAAAAAAGGAGACACTGCTCTGTGCCTCCCTAATTTCTTTATATACCCTTCACAAGAGTATATAAAAAGTAAACAGAAATGTTTTGTTCCGGTCTTCTCAAACCGGCTTTTTTAATAGTCCCAATACAATTGGTAGCTATCTTTCGTTTCCATTTCGCTTCCTTCTTCATCAAAGAAGTCGAACTCCTTGCTATCTATCGGCAGATTTGGGTCATAGTCGCCACCTACGCCGGGGCTGGTTATTAACATTAAATTCTCTATTTCCAAGTGGTTCTTAATGGTCTTTGGCACTATATATATTCTCTTTTCCATTGTCCTTTATAGTCTTATCTGATTATTATTTTCTTTCCTTTGTGAATATAAACACCTTTCTGCGGCTTGCTGATACGCTGCCCATTGAGATTGTAGTAAGCGTTGTCATCGACTGTCGTCGCTTCGTCGATTGTCATTATCGCGTTTGTGGTGTTATCGTCTGAGAAAGAAAACTCTACCTTAGCACCTTCAGGTACACCTTCTATCTTTGCATAAGCCTTATGGATAGGGAGGGCAATGGTAGACATAGCCTTTCTAAAAATACCCTTCTGCATTACATAGATGACCTCGCCGGTTGTTGTTGCCGATACGTTGCGGGGATTTACGGTAATTCCATACATAATATTGTTGGTGATTGAGTAATTCTTATCATCGTCCTCACCGATAGCATAGTAGAAGTCGGTCGGTATTGTTTCTTGCTCGAGAACCTTCAGCAACACGCCTGTATTGGCCGGTACATAGCCATAGTTACCACTGCCGACGCCGTTTAAATCTACACTTGACATTCTTATATGGTAAGTAGAGGTTCCATAATCGCCATTGCCAGGCTTCACTTCGCCTATTCTACCAACGAAAGCACCTATATCTCCCTTATGCATTTCTTTTTTGTAAATGCTGAAGTCCACATCGAACTCGCGAGCAAATGTACCGTATTTGTGATTTATCTTCACGTCCTTGATTTGATAATCAAGCTGTGAGGTGAAGTCGAAATTGCTCTTCTTGTCTTTATCGGTGGCAACATCATAAACTGTCTTCGCCCATTCAGTCTTATAATTCGCAAGAGCTGACTTCTTCACATATACTTTGGTTGTTGCAGCAAACTCGTTATAGTTAGTTCCTGTTTCGTCAAGTTCGAATCGAGTAGTACTTAACATGCTTTTATTAGGAGTACTTTCGATGAAGAAAACACTTTCTACAGTGCTTGTATTATCACTGATTTTAGTTACAAAAGCCTTAGCACCGATGTATTTCACATTCTTCTTAACCACAACTTCCTTTATATCTTTGGTTGCATTTTGGAAAGCGTAGTCGCCTATCAAGCTAACATTGTATGTCTTGCCATTGTGTTTAACTTCAGTAGGAAGTACGAATGTGTAATCTTTACGTGTCGTGCTGAGCATGTCTACGTCTTTATCTGACACTGCAATATATTCCTCCGTACCTTCGGTGAACGATACGCCAATAGGTTGTTTGAATTTCTTGTAGAATGGTTCAGCCTCATATTCGGCAAGGCGTTCCTTACGTACGTTGATTGTAATATTCTTAAACATATCAGCTGCTTGGGTACCATCGTCAAACGACATCTCGCTTTGAAGCTGATTGATATTAGCTGCAGGTATCATTGCATCGCAAAGGAAAGTAATCGTATTCAAATTTGAACAAAGACCAAAAGCACGCTTACCAATAGTGGTTACCTTGTTTGGAATGGTTACGTTCTTCAATTCTTTACAGTCATAGAAGGCATATTCTCCTATTTCCTTAATAGATGGAGGGAGCAATGTAAATTGGTTATTGGCCTTACCGGCAGGAAAAATAATCAGCGTTTCCTTATTTTTGGACAACAAATAGCCGTCTACACTTGAGTAAACTTGATTTTTCTTGCTCACATTAATACCTGTTAGGTTTGAGCAATACTTAAAAGCCTCGGGGCTAATCTTGGTTGTTGTTTCAGTAACATTGATAGTTTTAAGTGCCTTGCAATTGCGAAATGCCTCTCTCTCGATAGTCTGTACCTTATTAGGAACATCGAAACTATTCAATCCACAGTCGGCAAATGCACCACTTCCAATAACCGAAATAGCTGCATCAGATGCAAAACTAACCTTCGTCATACCGCTACAGCCACTGAAAGCATTGGCTTTTATGGATACAACCGATTTAGGGAAGTTGAATGTTGCAAGTTCTTTCAGGTTGGCAAAAGCATTTTCGTTAATCTCTTCTAAAACAGAACTGCCTTGGAAATTGAAAGCTTTCAGTTTGGTATTGGTAGTGAAAGCATCTTTCAAAATTTTCTTTAGCTGTGAATTATCAGGTACATTGACGGTCTCCAAATTTTCGCATTCAAAGAATATTTGGCTGATTTCAGAGAGCGTTGATGGCAATGTTACCTCTTTTAACTTAGGCAATGCTCTAAAAGCGTGGTATTCGATACTCTTAACTTTTGAAGTTTCTGCAAACGATATGGTTTCTATAGCTTTCGCTGTACGGAACGCTTCTTCGTTTATAGCCTCTACATTCTGAGGAATAACCATTGAGGTAAGATGCTGTGCGCTTTGAAAACCTCTTCTTGCTATCGTTTTAACGCTTGCCGGAATATTATAGACCGTACCTTGTTTGTTAGGTGGATAGAAGTAGAGCGTCTCCATATCATAC
>NZ_BAJY01000033.1 GCF_000613945.1 Prevotella falsenii DSM 22864 = JCM 15124 | reverse complement strand
ACTGAAAGACCCGAAAAACGGAAAGGAAAAACCAAACCGCAACAGGAAAGGCAGCGCAACGTCGTTTGTCTCTGCTCAGAACAATTATCCAAAGTATCAAGTTCAAAACACCACGAATCAAAAATTGATAGGTCGTTTCTCTTTACCCGTCTGCCAACATTAAAAACGCGGCAGACGCTTCTTGTACTACTTCTCTGTCTATGTAAATTTCTTCAAAGAACGAATCGGCTCCAAAGAAACCGCAGGGCGGCATTTCTTTAAAGCGATGCAAAGGTAGAATAAAAAATAATACCCGCCAAATGTTTTTAAAAGAAAAATTAAAAAAAACTGTGTTTTGCAGGATAGATTTGACATAAATCAATAAAAAGAACAAGCCACACCTTATTATATAATAGGCATTCAACATTAGACATCGAAGTATGAAAGCATCACAGATAAAAAAACTGCCCACATTAATTGCGGGCAGCTCTACACTTATGATGATTTATTTGATTTACTTATTTTGACCTCCACAAACCATGAAGGTTGCAATATTCACGAGCGTAAACTTCTTTTGCGTCTGTTTTAAATTCAGCAACAGGCTTTTCTGTTGGTTCGAGATACTTACGAAGCACTTCGTTGTTCTCCGTAATGAGTTCTATCCACTGGATAGAGTGTGCTTCTGTCATAGGGTGTTCAACCTCGCCCACGGTTACACGGTAGCCGCCTTCAATTTTCTCAACAACAGGAACGTGCTTTTCTGTTGCTGCATCGGTGGTATTCTCTACCAACTTCTCTAAACCGCGAAGGTCTTTATCTGATGGAATAATAACTTCTACGATATTGTTACTCTCTGAACACTTATAAATTTCGTTTCTTTTTGCCATAATATATTCTTGTTAATGTTTTTGTGCCGCAAAGATAACGAAATCTTTTTAAATATGCAAAATTATTTTGTAATAAATACAAAAACTTTGTTTCATACTCTTTACTTCATACTTTTTATTGCATTTGAAAGTACTTCTTTTAAAAATCTATCTTTCACTTTTGTGCGCATACTTTCTACTTCCGCCTTCACCAACTTCTTCGTATCAACATCTAATTGTTCAGAACACTTACACAGATCGTAAATTGTTGAAACATAATAAGAAGTCTGTATGCCATTAGGTATCTGATACACCAACTTTTTCATTGCATTGAACTGTGAAAGCCATTCCGTATTGCTCAATTCAGAAGCCAATTTATGCACACCATTTATTTCATAATAGGTATTACTGCCGGTTTTATTTGAGAAATAATTGCCTATCTTATCAGCGTCGTACACCTTCTTTACGTTTTTATTAAACCCTCTTAAAACAGCACCTTTTTGGGATAAATCATTAAATACATCATAGATTTGCTCGCTCTTACGATACTTCGGGTGAACAGACAGACAGCTGATTATTCTTCCAACAATTGTACCGTCTTCTTTATCAGTCCATTCCAAAGCATAACCATAACGACGCAACGAGTCGGTAGGGTCGCTGAACAGCAGTTGTATCATATTATCATACCTTTCGCCAATAAATGCTTCTGTTTTATCGGGACCCATCAATCTATACGATGCCAGCTTATTCCCTTTATTTGCAGATACCAACTGATAGGCTGCTTTCGAATCGCTATCGAATGCTTTTCGCAGATTTTCTATCTGTTGCTTCTGCTTTTCCGTAAGTGTGAAAGAATAAATGTTCAGAAAGTCTTGCTTGGTTTTATCTCCTCGCTGCTCTTTCCTAAACTCATATTTCGCTACTTCGTTTTCTTTCAAAAACGTTTTATAGGCATTCTCTATATGTGTTTGTGCCTGTGCAATCGTTGGCATTACAGCCAACACGATGCCTGTCAATAATGTCTTTAACTGTTTCATAACTCAATAATATTTTTTGATTTTAAACTGCAGTTCCTATAATAAATTGTTCCGTTTTCATTGTAAACCACCTTAATGCCTTGCGTTTGCTGACTTGCAACATATACATTGGTCTGTGCATCGGAAATCTCCTTGCTAACCATTGCAATCTCTTGTTCAACCTGTTGGCGGGCTATTTCCGTTGCTTGGTCTGCCTTTGCACGATTTTCTTCCCTTGCATTGCTATTCAATGCTTTAACCTTTCGTACCTTCGCAGTTTTCTTATTTACAATCGTTTTTGCCTCTGCTACTTGTTGTTTTCCAAGATTTGAAGACCGGCACACTTCGTCCTTGTTCTTCGCCAACTGCTTGTCTTCAACTTCCAATTGCTTTTTCGATATTGATACAGTTGTCGTTTTCTCAGCCACCTTATTGTATTTAGATACATTACTATTTATCCACACACCCGCAAATCCTATCAAAATCAGCAGAGTAGCAGCAACGGCTATCCGCTTCCACAGTACTATTGTAGCAGTGCGTGCTTTGGCAATATCTTCTTTTCGTTCACTTAACTCTACCATTCCATTGTCAAAGTAAGCAAACATATCTTTATAGTCTTCCCATTCTGCGGGCACACGCTGTTCCGAACGAAAATAGTCTGCAAGCATTTGTTCTTCTTCTATCGTCGTTGTACCCGCCATAAACTTGTCGAGCAGCGTTGCTATATCTTTCTTATTATATAATGTCATCTTCCTTTCCTCCTTTTAATATCTTCCAACAGCCTTCGCCTCGCCCGAGCCAACAACGTGCTGACCGATGTTGATGCGATGCCCAACAAATGCGAAATCTCCTCATTGGAACGCTGTTCCACCTGCCGCATATATAATATGGTGTACTCGGTTGTTGGCAAATCGTTTATTCTTCTTTCCAACCATTCCAAGTTTTCCTTTGCTTCCAAAGCGTCTGAAGGCGATAGTTGTGCATCGGCAATACAAGCTGTTTCGCTGTTCCCTATCGTTTCAGCATTGTTTGCTCTGTGCAAATTAAGCGTCAAGTTGTGCGCCATTCGCGCCACCAAACTTTCCAACGATACAAATCTGCCCAAATCATTGCGCATTTGCCAAAGACGAAGCATAACGTCTTGCGCTATATCCTCCGCCTCTGTTTCTGTAGCTCCCACTCTTCTTCCTGCCCTGATGGCACAACATCGAAGTTGAGGAACAATCTGTGCAAATGCTTCTTCGTTCATTTATGTTTTATCAACTTACACCTATATAACACATTATCGTGGCTTTTTCAAACCGAAATTAATCTTTCTTAACACAAAGACACCTATATACTGTTTCTTATTTTTATTTTTTATACTTTTGTAATGCAGTATAAAACGAACTATTACATTTAGTTGTTATCATTATTTACTATTATAACAAATTAAATTAATAACAATGAAACAACTAAGTTATTTCATCACAGCACTGTTTTTCAGTATCTTCACTATCGCGTGTTCTTCTGAAACACCCATTGGAAAATGGGAACTCATGAAATGGAAATACGAAAGTGCATCGCTAAAAATAAAGAAAAAGAAAGTTTTCAATGTTCCAAAGGAAGGCAAAACTTACCAATTTAAGTGTAAAAACTACAATAGTTTTTGGTTTGGAACAGTAAAAGAGAAGACAAGCAATACTGTAAATACTTACGATTGGCAAAACTTCGATAAGACTTCGCCTAAGAGCGACCAACATAATATATATGGAGATTGGACAACAGCCAACATCAGAGAAAACGTTTTAACCGTAACGATTACTCCAAACAAGTCGGACGCAAAACGTTACATTGAGGTTGATGTTACAGCAGGTGACATCTCCGACTACTTCTACTTTGAGCAAGAATAACCATCGTTCATAATTTTCTAATGCAAAAACACTATTTAACTTCTAAAAAAACCAAGTGGGGTTGTCCTTAAACAGGCAATCCCACTCATATTTTTTATCATATTGCAACCAAAACCGCACTATATTCCATCATTGGTCTATGCCCATAAAAAGCTCAATAAACGAGTGGACGGTTGTTGTGGTGTGCAGATTGTAGGCTGTACGATAAGGTTCTGCCAACAAACCGCCAACCGTCTTACGTGCTTCAAGCCATTCTCCCATCACCTTCTTAACGGTAGATACAGAACAGGAATTATTGACTCGCTGTGCTTCTTTTCTTGCTTCAGCCATTGTCCATTTCCATTTCTTTTTCAGTGGCTGCGCTTTTACAACCGGGCGAAGCGACTGCATCTGTGCATAAAGTGTTTCCGGCAACAACCCTTTGTCTTCTTTCGCCACTTTTACCGACACACCGCTTAAAGTATTCAAGTCTTCTTGCAGACAAGCAAAACGAGTATAGCTCAAATCGCTATGCATACCAACACCGACAACTAACCAAATCGTACCACCATTCAACACGTATTGAGCTTCAATGGCAATATTGCCGAAATTGCGCATCAATGCTTCCAACTTCCTCCAAAACCTTATTTCATTGTCCATTGCTTTGCGAAACACCACTGCATTCTTAGCAGAAACGACACTTGTTTGTGGCTTCAATGCCCGAAGACACTTCTTTACAGTATCTGCATTCTTGTCATACAATTTCTTTCTCTCGCCAGCCCGGTTCACCATTCCTGCTGTAGAGACTTCGCTGCAAGACGCTGTATCCGCATAGTAACGACCGTATTTACCTTCTTGTATTATTACCGGCAGATTTGGATTGCTAACATTGGCATCATCTTTCGCTTTAGTCTTCACCTTCACCGGTGCCGTCTTCTTTCTTTGCACTTTCTTCTCAGGCACTTTGGGCGTTGCATACGTACAACCTAAAGACACTGCCAACGTAAGCAAAAGCAATAAAAACTTTCTCATAGTTTATCCTTTAAAATTCTTGTTTTATACTGCAAAAATAGATAATAATTCCTATAACCACAATTGTTTATCCAATGCTTTGAGAATTAGACTTATGATTGTGCATTCTGCCAAAGGCGTAATTCATCATATTTCCAACGCCTATCTGCAAATCAACTCCTTATTGTCTGCAACCTTGAAAAGCTACCCAAAAGCGTTAAAACCATTTAAAAACAATCATTGAATTTAACGCAAGGGAAAACGATGAAATAGAAACGTGAAACAATGAAAAAAGCTCTTGGAAACTTAAAAAGAAAGAACGGTTTTGCAAAAGCGTAGGTTTTGCAATGCAAAAGAGCCGCTTTAACCGTGCAAAAGCGGCTCTTTTGAAAAGTCAAAGTGCCGCTTTCACTACACATTTTTGTTCGTTTTGCGACATTTTATATCTTTTATTCCACAACAAAAAGACTTATTCAATTCACACTTATACCCACAATAGCATCTTAACCGCTGACTGACAGAAAGATAAATATTGCACGCAAAAAGTGCCCTTATTTGCAATCGACTTGCTTGCTGTGCAGAAAAATGCGAGTATTGGCGTGTTTCACGGCCAAAAAATTAACAATTCAAAGCGAATATTTCATACATATTAACAAATCGAACGGTTATGCTTTGCGATGCTTCAAAGAACAACCAAGACGCCAAACATTACTATACCTTACAGCGTTTTAGCCTCTATGAACACATTGTTTATCAAACATCACGTCTTAAAAGCCTTAATGCTTCTTGTTAGGTGTGCGTCCAAAAAACTCTCGATAGCACTTTGTGAAGTACGACGGCGACGAGAAACCCACCTCGTAAGCTATTTCCGAAACCGATTTGTCGGTAGTTTCCAGCAAGCGGTCGGCACGCTTCATACGTGCTTCGCGAATTATATCGTTGGGCGAAATGCCTGTTATCGACTTTATTTTCCTATACAGCTGTGCCCTACTAATGCCTAACTCGCCGCTGATAGTTTCTACATTCAAGCCCGAGTTACCAAGATTGCTTTGTATTATCGCGCGGAACTTCTCTACAAACCGGCTTTCTGCGCTCTGTGAAACTTCCTCGTGCACGTCTTCCCGTGCATCGTTTCCAAACACAATCTTCATCAGTTTCCGATTGGTAATCAAGTTCTTTATACGTGCTTTCAGTACATTCCCGTTGAAAGGTTTGGTCAGATAGGCATCGGCACCATACGCATAGCCTTCCGCACGATGCTCGTCCAATGTCTTGGCGGTAAGCAAAATCACAGGAATATGGCAAGTCAGACTGTCGGCTTTCAGCCGTTTGCAACATTCCAGACCGTCCATTCCCGACATCATAACATCGCATACGACAACATCGGGCACTTCCCTGACAGCTTTCTTCAGTCCTTCGGTTCCGTCAGACGCCTCTATTACATCGTATTCACCGCCCAATAGTGCCGTTGCGTATGCACGAATGTCTGCATTATCGTCGATAACGAGCACACGAGGTTTGTCTTCCTGTCGGTCGGAAGTTATTTTCGACACTTTGTTTTCGGTTGAAATATCGGTTGCAGCTGAACTTTCGTCCAAGAAATCGTTCATTGTGTACGACTCGTCGGCAGGTTGGAAGTTGTCGCCTGCCACACGTTTCGGCAGCGTTATTGTAAATTCGCTGCCCTTTCCCACTTCGCTTTCCACCTTTGCGGTGCCTCCTTGCAGTTCGGTAAATGCCTTCACAATTGCCAAACCTATGCCCGTGCCGTCTTTGTTGCTGTTTCTTACTTGGTAAAACCTGTCGAATATGTGTTTTATGTCTTCCTTTGCAATTCCCTTACCTGTATCTTTGACGCAAATTTCCACCGTTTCATCGGTACTTTTCGCCTTTATCGTAATGCTTCCGCCTTCGCCTGTGTACTTTAAGGCATTGCTCAACAAGTTATAGCAAATGCGTTCCACCTTATATAGATCGGCACATAGATAAATGGGTGCAGGGGTTATCAAATCCACTTTTATCTTCCGCTTTGTTGCAATAGACTCGAACGTGTTTGCCCACTGTTTGAGATAGTCCGTCAATTCAAACTCGCTCAGCGTCAGTTTCATCTTCTTGTTCTGTATCTTTCTGAAGTCAAGAATTTCGTTTACAAGGCGCATCAGAATGGAAACATTCTTTTCCACAATCTGCAACATATTGCGTTGCTGTTTCGTCAAGTTCTCGTCGTTTACGATATGCTCTATCGGGTCGGCTATAAGCGTTAATGGCGTGCGCAGCTCGTGGCTTATATTGGTAAAGAACTGTAACTTTGCATTGGTGGCTTCCGCTTCCAATTCCCGACGAATGATGATGGTGCGGTAGATGTAAACGATAAGCCCGATAAGCAATGCAATGATGACACCACCCAAGAGCATATATATTTTCTGGTGATTGTATTGTGCAAGGTAAATATCCACCTTGCTATTCAGGTCGGAAAGTCTGCTTCGCTGCTTCACCATCTCCTCGTTTTGCAGCAGCAACACTTTGGCGTTATCCTTCGTTACCAATGCCCCCTTGAGGTAATTATCCCGATGAAATGGTTGTTTTTTCAAAATATTCATGGCCAACTGCATCACCATGTCGCCACGAGTGGGATAGATATACGATGCAAGCAGTTTGCCGTTGTGTACAGCTTCTATGCCACCACCCTTGCTTGGCAGCGCATCGGTTCCGACATACTGAACGTTATGTATGCCCGCTTCTGCCATAGCACGCTGTGCGCCCTCCGCCATGCGGTCGTTTTGCCCCCATACAATGTTGCAATCCTTTGCATCTGAAATTGCGCTTTTCATGCTTCTATAACCCGATTTTTCTGTCCATTCACCCGGAAGCGTGCGTTTCAACCGAATATCAGGATATTTGTTTAATGCCTGAACAAAACCTTTGTGGCGGTCTATGGCGGGCGAAGAGTTGTCCAATCCTTTTATTTCTATCACATTACCTTCGCCGTGCAGTGTCTTTGCTATAAATTCGCCTATCGCTTTTCCCACCTTAATATTGTCTGCACCTATGAAAGCGGTGTACTTTTGCGAGTCGGTTTTTCGGTCAAAAAGTATTACGGGTATTCCCTCATCGTAGGCTTTATCTATCACAGGCGTTATGGAGTGCACCTGATTGGGCGATATGATGAGCAGGTCTACGCCTCGTTGGATAAACTTTTCTATTTGTTCGGTTTGCAGTTTATCGTTGTCTTTTGCCGAAGCGAACAGCAATTCCACGTCTTTATGCTGATAGGTTTCCATCAACAGTTCATCGTTCAGCTTGTTACGCCATATATCTTCGGAGCATTGAGATACACCGATAACATACTTTTTTGTGTTTCTATTGCACCCCACAAGCATCAGTAAACCCACAAAACATAGAACTATGCGAACCTTTTTATACATCTTTTTCCTGTCGTTTTAGTTGTTTCTTTTTTCTACACCACTCTTTCTCAAGACGATATATCTGCAAAGATACAAGATTTTGCGTATTAATAAGAATTATAAACAAAGAAAATGCAACATAATTTCATCATCGTCTGTCTTTGTTCTCAATCTGTCAATGCTGCAACTTTGTGGTTTTTACAGTGCAACACGAGCAATAATCTTTCAACTTCACACACATTTGTTGCATTAAGACTATTTTACTACTCTATGCAACATTTTTTATATTGCCTTTTACAAATATGCGCTTACTTTGCAACAAGTTCAAAACTAACGGACAACATTAAAATCCATAATGAATATGATTACCAACTTATCAACTAAACTAAGGACAATAACAACTGTTATTGCTTTAGCATTCTTTTTTACAGGAGCTATTGCTCAAGTGGAAAACGAAAAACAAAGTAAAGACAAATCGAAAGAAGAAGGCAATCGAAACGTAATGCTCAATGCCGCAAGTGCAAACGGGCCACGCGAAATACAGATTGGACTTCCTATGTCAGACGTAAATGTTCTTGAGAACGGACTACTCGTTACCTATTCAACCAATCCGCATAGCGTAAACTCTAATTGGCGTTCCGATGCAAGTTTGGGGCACGTCGGACTTCTGAAAATATCGGAAACAGCTCTCACAACAGGTAATATCGGTTATGCAGTGAACTCATTTACCAAACTTGGCGAGGAGGGATTTCACGGTACACTCAACTATAAGACCAACCATTTCGGCTTGCAGGAGTTCTCATTGAATGCCAATGGCGGCTTCGGCAATAATTGGTTCTACAGCACAAGTATGTATCAGGATTTCGACCCGGGCACTTTTAAAGTAAAATCGAGCCAGTTGCAGGACCGTACACAAATTTACAAGGCTGCCATTACCAAACGTTACCATAACAACCGAGGCGAATTTACGGCGATGTACCACTACGCTAACTCTCACCCCGTGTACAACTACGCCACGCAGTCGGCACCTTTCATATATGTTGGCGATGGTAGCGTAAAGGAATATGGCAAATTCAAACTGGGTACAACATCTTATTTGCCTACCGATGCCAATATTACATATCGTGATATGAATACCGGCGAGTTGAAACAAACCACTATGTACGATGCCACAAAAAACCGTTCGAGCGAGTTTTCTTTGATGAACAACTACAATTGGGATAACGGACTAAGCTGGAAAATTGCTGCACGATACGACCATGCACGCGGAGCATTGGTTTATCAAACCCCTATGTCGCTCACAAAAGTAAAGGATAACCCTGCCTACCAATATGTAATGCCCTCTATAAACGGAGGAACGACACCTTATACCGGCGAATACGTCCAATCGCGTATGTCATGTTTGAATTCAGGAGACATTAACGAATTTCTTTTAACATCAGAATTACAACAAAAGTTTACTACTTCTACCTTGCGTTTAGGTATCAACGAATGGTACTACCACATCGATTACCGCTCAAACACATCTATGTACGACCAGAGCGTACCATCTGACGGAAGCTATCCGGTCAGACTTTATGACACCAACAAGCACTCAACCTACTTCTACGATTTCAATAAAAACGCTTCAGAGTTTTATCGTGGACACGAAAACAAATTGGCTTTATACATGATACACGATTGGGACGTAACGCCGAAACTTAACCTTTACTATGGATTTAGAGTAGAAAACCAGAAACTTAATGGTAAAAATGCAGCCGTGAAGAATGCAGCGGGCGACTACGTAGGCAGGTTTGCCGACTATTACATTGGTGCTACTGCACCTGACGGCACAAAGATTACACCGACTTCGTTAGACTATAATTGGTTCAACTATGACGTATCGGCTGCAGCAACCTATAAGTTAAACAATAATTTCGGACTCACGGGCGACTTCACCTATATTGTTCAACACCTCCGTTTCGAGGCGTTCTCGCCGGCAACACTGCCAAACACCGATAAGGTTTCAGTACCATTGGGAAGAGCAGGTTTCTATTATAACAATTCATGGCTGACCTTGACTTCGTTGTTCTCTTATATTTCAAAGACCAACAACAACTCTACGCTGAACCTGCAACATGGCAGCGAAATTATGGCAGCACCACTTACATACGACATAAAAACATGGGGCTGGACTACAGACCTCATAGCTCGTCCATTGAAAGGTTTGGATATACACTTCCTTTTCACCTATCAGGAACCAACTTACAAGAAGTATGAAACTTCTATAACGTTCTCTGATGGATACGTGGGCAAGATTAATGCAACGGGAAACATTGTTGCCGAAATCCCAAAAGTACTTATCGAGTTTGACCCAAGCTACATGCTTACAAAGGATTTAAAGCTTTGGGCGAGCTTCCGTTACTTCAGCAAGACTTACGCAAACATCAACGACGCCTACTACTTCAACGGACACTGGGAAACCTTCGGCGGTTTAAACTGGCGCGTAAACAACAAGTTGGATTTGGGTTGCACAGTTGTAAACTTCCTCAACCAGACAGGTGCAAAGGGCAGTATTGCCGGTGCCGAGCTGATAACAAAGGAAGATGCAAAGGACATTTCCAACGTATTGATGACGGGCAGCTACCTCCGCCCATTCACAGTGGAGTTCTCTGCATCGCTCAAATTCTAAACAACCAACAACTTAAACTTTAAATTATGAAACGTATCAATAAATATATAATGTGCGCTGCTATCACTTTAGCAGCCACATCGGTGAAAGCCCAGACAATACAGATGTCGCAAAAGGGCGACACAACCATACTGAACATTACCAATCCAACGAAGTATCTGCTCCTCCCGGTAGAGGAAGATAAAGACGAAGCGCATGTTCTGCTCGACACTTCAACCCCTGCCGACACATGGATGGACGTGCGATTGGCACAAAACAAGATTGATTATTACGTTCCATTCGAGTTGGGCAACGGTGCAAGAGCAACGGTAAAAATTCTCAATCTCAAACACGACGCTCTCTGTTACAAGCCCGGCATGCTGAAACTGTCGAACGAATGGAACACGGCAAATACCGATTTCTATCGTCCGTCTTACCACCACACGCCTTCATACGGGTGGATGAACGACCCCAACGGCATGTTCTATATGGACGGTGTCTATCATCTTTGCTATCAATACAACCCCTACGGCTCTAAATGGGGCAACATGCACTGGGGACACGCTACCAGTACCGACCTCATTCATTGGAAAGAAGAAAAGCCATCAATTGCCCGCGATACCTTAGGACATATTTTCTCGGGAAGTGCCGTAATAGACAAGAACAACACGGCAGGCTACGGAAAGAATGCCATCATAGCACTCTACACTTCGGCAAGCGATAAAAACGGACAAATAGAGTGTATGGCTTACAGCACGGACAAGGGTTATACGTACACCAAATACGAGCACAATCCTGTATTAACACCATTCGATGGACTGAAAGACTTCCGCGACCCGAAGGTCTTTTGGTACGAACCGGCAAAGAAATGGTATATGATTATATCAGCCGACAAGGAGATGCGCTTCTACAAATCTTCCAATTTAAAGAAGTGGGACTACGTCAGTGCCTTCGGAAAAGGTTACGGAATGCAGCCTAACCAGTTTGAATGTCCTGACTTTGTTCAGCTTCCTGTCGATGGCGACAAGAACAAAATGAAGTACGTTATGTTGGTAAACATCAACCCCGGCTGCTTGTTTGGCGGTTCAGCCACCGAGTATTTCGTGGGCGATTTCGACGGAAAGAACTTCAAATGCGATACGCCTCCAAACGAATACAACTTCTTGGATTACGGCAAGGACAACTATGCCACCGTTTGTTTCTCGGGTGTTGAAGACCGCGTTCTCTCCATTGCATGGATGAGCAACTGGCAGTATGCCAACGTTACACCTATCAAGCAATATCGCGGTGCCAACACTTTGCCACGCGAACTGAAGCTCTACACGGGCGCAGACGGCAAGCTGTATGTGTCGAACAACGTTGCTCCGGAAGTCAAGGCATTGCGCAAAAATACGATAACACTGCCTGCAATGGACATCAAAGCCGTTGCCGACAAGAAGAACATCATCAAGAGTAAGGAGAACGCCTTCGAACTTGAGATGGACGTAACGCCCGGTTCAATGGCAACAACAGGCATCGAACTCTACAACGCAAAAGGCGAAAAGGTAAACATCTACTTCGATATGAAAGAGAAAAAACTCGTTATGGACCGCACCGAAAGCGGACTCATCGAGTTTGGAAAGCTCGCCGTTCCCCACGACATAGAGAAGAACTATGCCGACGTGCACCAAGGAGTTGGCAACACACCGTTCCGTGTATTCAATTCCATCAACTATAAAAACGACTTCGCACTTGGCACGTGGGCACCGCTAAGCCTCTGCGAAGGCAAGACCTACCACGTTGATATATTCGTGGATAAGTGTTCGGTTGAAATATTTGTCGATGGCGGTCGCATTGCCATGACCAACCTTGTGTTCCCAACAACGCCTTACACATCGGTTAAGTTCTACAACAAGGGGGCATCGTCAAGTTTCCGCAACATAAAGCTAAGCGAACTTTCACTATAATAAATCTATAAAAGAACGTGAGTTTTACGAATGTTTCAACGTATGATTTATCGTGCTTCAAACATCAAAACATCGGCATTCATGGCATCGGAAAACAGCCATGAATACCGATACTCCGCAACGACGTTTGTCGTAACTCCGTTACTACGATTGTCGCAACTCCGTTACGACAACTGCCGTAACTCCGTTGCGATGATTGCCGTAACTCCGTTACGACTTTGACAGTTGTTTAGAAGCGGATTTTCGTCGAACTTACGTCAATAAAAAAAGGCTATTGAACTATGAACAATTCCAAGACTTTAAAGCTCATTCCCATCATGTTCTGCTTCTTCGCGATGGGTTTCGTAGACTTGGTAGGCATCGCTTCCAACTACGTTAAAGCAGACTTAAACCTCACCGACGCAACGGCAAACGTGTTTCCGTCGCTCGTTTTCTTCTGGTTCTTAATCTTTTCTGTACCCACAGGAATGCTGATGAACAAGATTGGGCGCAAGAAAACCGTGCTGTTAAGCCTCATCATAACCGTCTTTTCATTGCTTCTGCCTATCTTCGGGCAATCTTACGAACTCATGCTGGTATCGTTCTCGCTGCTCGGAATAGGCAATGCACTGATGCAGACGTCTATCAATCCGCTGGTAATGACCGTGGTAAAAGGAGGCAACATGGCGTCCACCTTTACTTTCGGACAATTCATTAAAGCCATCGCTTCGTTTCTTGCTCCTTACATTGCCATGTGGGGCGCAATGGCAACCATACCTTCTTTCGGGCTCGGCTGGCGCGTTCTCTTCCCCATTTACATGATTATAGGTGTGTTAGCCTCGCTCTTCCTTGCGTCTACACCCATCGAAGAAGAGAAGATGGAAGGCAAAGCCGGTAGTTTCTTAGACTGCATTCGGCTGTTAGGCAAACCCGTCGTGCTGTTCAGTTTCTTTGGCATTATGTGCCATGTCGGCATCGATGTGGGCACCAATGCCACCGCACCGAAAATCCTGATGGAACGTTTGGGCATGACACTGAACGAGGCCGCCTTTGCCACATCGCTGTATTTCATCTTCCGTACCATCGGTTGCCTTACCGGTTCGTTCTTCCTTCGCACAATGAAGATGAAACATTTCTTCATCATCTCCGTCGTTCTTATGGCATTGAGTATGTGCGGACTGTACATCGGAGATAGCAAAGCCGTTCTATACACAGCCATTGCACTTGTCGGTTACGGCAACAGCAACATCTTCTCAATGGTGTTGGCACGCGCCTTGGAGAGTGTGCCCGAAAAGCAAAACGAAGTGAGCGGACTCATGATTATGGGACTCTTCGGTGGCACTATTTTCCCTTTGCTTATGGGTTTTGCAAGCGACAACATGGGACAAGCAGGTGCCGTGCTCATCATGGCAATAGGCGTGCTTTACCTTTTCACATACATTCCTAAAATAAAATAAACATCACAATTATGAAACAATATATCGTTGGTTTGGGCGAGGCACTTTGGGACTGCCTCCCCGAAGGTAAAAAGATTGGCGGAGCACCCGCAAACTTCGCTTTCCACGCAGGACAATTCGGGCACAATTCCATTGCTATCAGTGCCATCGGAAACGACAAGCTGGGCGAAGAAACATTGGCAGAGTTCGACGAGAAACACGTAAACTACCTGATGCCTGTGGTAGATTACCCCACCGGAACGGTACAAGTAACCCTCGACGAGTCCGGTATTCCCACTTACGAAATAAAGGAAGGTGTGGCTTGGGACAACATTCCGTTCACTCCGGAAATAGAAAATGTGGCAAAAAACTGCCGTGCCGTTTGTTTCGGTTCGCTTGCACAGCGTAGCAGCGTAAGCCGAAACACCATTCAGCAGTTTCTCGATGCCACGCCAAACGACTGTTTGAAGATTTTCGATATTAATCTTCGACAGAACTTTTATAACGAAACCATTATCCGCAACTCGCTCAAACAATGCAACATCTTGAAGATTAACGACGAAGAACTGGTTTCCATAGGTCGTATTTTCGGTTATCCGGGCTTGGATATGGAAAACAAATGCTGGTTGCTCATTGGCAAATACAACCTTGATATGCTCGTGCTGACGTGCGGTGTAAACGGCTCCTACGTGTTTGCACCCAATGTTATATCGTTCCAAGAAACGCCGAAGGTAGATGTTGCCGACACTGTTGGAGCGGGCGACTCGTTCACGGGCACGTTTGCTGCAGCCATTCTTGCAGGCAAATGTATTCCCGAAGCACACAAGTTAGCGGTCGAAGCAAGTGCATACGTTTGTACACAAAATGGCGCAATGCCCATTCTGCCGAAAGAACTGATAGAAAAGGCGAAATAAAACCCCTCTCCTTCTTTTCATAAAAAGGCGCAATTGTTGTTATCGTAATGCGAAACAACAAATTGCGCCTTGCTTTTTATATATCCAACTGTCTTTTTGTGCACTATCGTTTGTGCGCTTGGGGCAATTATCGTAACTTTGTTGCCACCGTATAAGTAATTACAAATTAAAGAAAATGCAAAACATTGCGATTATAGGAGGGGGCGCAGCAGGCTTTTTCGCTGCCATTTCGGCAAAGTCCGCACAGCCCGATGCCGCTGTTACCGTGTTTGAAAAAGCAGGTCGTGTATTGGCAAAAGTAGGCGTATCGGGGGGCGGACGCTGCAACCTTACCAACTCGTTTGCCGACATAACCGACCTGAAGCAGGCGTATCCACGGGGCGACAAACTGCTGAAACGACTCTTTAAAAGGTTCGATTACAACGATGCCTACCAATGGTTCGAGGCGCATGGCGTTCGGTTGGTTACGCAAGACGACAACTGCATCTTCCCCCTCTCGCAAAATTCGCAGACCGTTATCGACTGTTTAACGCAGACTGCACAAAGGCTCGGCGTTACCGTCTGCCTGCACCATGCACTCGTAGGGATAGTAAAACAAGCGCAGGGCAAAATAGAAGTGCACTTCAAAGATAAACCTTTGCGCACGTTCGACAAGGTTATTATTACTACGGGAGGCTCTCCTCGTGCCAACGGTTTGCAGTATTTGTCAGACTTAGGGCACAAGATAGAAACGCCTGTGCCATCGCTTTTCACGTTCAACATTTCCGAAAAAGCATTCTGCAACCAGATGGGAACGGTGGTAGAACCTGTTCTGTTGTCTATTCCGGCAACCAAGTTCCGCAGCAGCGGTGCACTGCTCGTTACCCATTGGGGCATGAGCGGACCTGCCACGCTGAAATTATCGTCGTATGCAGCACGCCATTTGGCAGAAAACAACTACCAATCGGCAGTGGCTGTGAACTGGGTTTACGAAACGAACACGCAACTCGTAGAGCAAAATCTCGTAGCCATAGCAACCGAAAATCCTAAAAAGCAAATGGCAAACATTCGCCCATACAACCTACCTACCCGCCTTTGGGAGTATCTGCTCCATCGTTCCGACATAGACAAAGAGAAACGTTGGGGCGAATTGGGAAAGAAAGCGTTGCACAAACTCGTGGAAACACTTACGAACGACGTGCACCAAATTTCGGGGAAAGGCAGCTTTCGCGATGAGTTTGTAACGTGCGGCGGTATCAGCTTGAAGAGCATAAACCCCAATACGCTGGAAAGCAAAGTGTGTAAAGGGCTCTTCTTTGCAGGCGAAGTGCTCGACATAGATGCCATTACGGGCGGTTTCAACTTGCAGGCAGCATGGACAACCGGCTATGTGGCAGGGCAAGATGCAAGTGTATAAAAGGGCGCACAACTCCGCAAACGAAAGTTAAAAACAATGCAATTACAGCGACAAACGTTAATTTTGAAAATGCAAGATAAATGGTGCTAAAAAATAGAAAAAACGCTCTTGAAAACCCTTCGTTTTGCCACCGCAAAGCAAAACAATAGGTTTTGCCGAGTAAAAGCGGCGGTTTTACCTTGCAAAACCGCCGCTTTTGCATTGCAATACCATAGGTTTTACCACGCAAAATATGGTGGATTGGTTCGATTTAGTGATCTAAATGCGAAGTTTCAACGCCCTCCCAATTGCACGTTTTTACACTTTAAGCACTTACAACTCTGATTATCAACACATTAAACTTGCACACGAATAACGGCGTTTTTTGGAGAAAGAAAAATATTTGTACTGAAAAAGCCCGCTATTTGGCTGTTTATGACGATTTTCGTAAACATTTATCAATCTTTATTAACACTTCAAGCGCGTTGCAAACCGCAACTTCCAAATGTGCAACAGCCACAGCAGGGTGTGTAAACATCTCATTGCTAACAGCGTTACACCGCTTGAGAGAGCGTCTGCCGGCATCTTTGCAAACGTTTGCATACTGTTATTTTGAAAACGTGCAAAAAGGTTTTGCAATTTCGTTTTATTATTGTTACCTTTGAGCCAAAATAACTAACAGCTATTATGAATTTACAATTTAGCATAGAATATAAAACATATTACGGACAAGAACTTGTCCTGAATATCGTAAACGGCAAGGAGTCGGGAGACAATTCGGTGTGTCAATACAGAATGCACACACGCGACGGCTTTCTCTGGACAGTAGAAATAAACAGAGATATAAAGCCGGGCACGGTGGTAGACTATTTTTATAGTGTCCACGTTGGCGACCACGAGGAACGCCGTGGCTGGAGCGTTGCGCCCCATCGCGTGATGTTCAACTCGTCGCAAGCGTTGAATTACAGAATATTCGACCATTGGCGCGAAATTCCGGATAACGCTTTTCTCTACTCTTCAGCAGTTACCGACTGCGTAGTAGGTGCGAAAATAGAGAACTTGAAGTTGGAAAAGTTCAGCAAATTCGTATGCCTGAAGGTACGCGCTCCGCAACTCGGCGTAGGCGACAAGCTGTGCCTGATTGGTGCAGACCCACTAATGGGCTCGTGGAAAGAAAAGAAAGCGGTGAAGATGACGCAAGTTGCCATAAACGAATGGGCAGCCTGTCTCGACGCAAGCCGGTTGGCAAGCAACAATTTAGAGTTTAAGTTTGCCATTGTAAACGCCAATAAGGAATACTCTCCGATGTGGGAAAACTGCAACAACCGCACCATTGAGCTACCTGCAATGGAAGAAGGCGACGCATTGATATACGAGCTTAACGAAGCCAACTTTACACTGCCGCCCACACGTGTAGCGGGTACGCTTGTGCCATTGTTCTCACTGCGTTCCGACAGCAGCTTCGGCGTGGGCGACTTTGGCGACTTAAAGAAGATGGTAGACTGGGTAAGCCTGACTCAACAAAAGGTTTTGCAAATACTGCCCATCAACGATACCACCACCACACACACGTGGACGGACTCTTATCCATACAGCTGTATCTCCATTTTCGCCTTGCATCCTCAGTATGCAGACCTGAACGCGCTGCCTGCTTTGAAAGATAAAGCACAGAGAGAACGCTTCGAAAAAGAACGCCGACAGCTGAATGCGCTTCCGCAAATGGATTACGAGCGTGTGAATGAACTAAAGAGAGAATATCTGAAACTTATATACGAGCAAGAAGGAAAGGCTGCTATCGACAGCAAAGAGTTCAAGCAATTCTTTGCCGACAACGAGAGTTGGCTGGTTCCTTACGCACAATACAGCATGCTGCGCGAGAAGTATGGCACTGCCGACTTCTCACAATGGGACGACCACAAGCAGTGGGACGAAGCCGACAGAAAGGCACTTTCAACGAAAAACAACAAGGCTTACAAGGAAGTGGAGCTTTATTACTACGTGCAATTCATATTGAGCACCCAATTGAAAGCCGTCCACGAATATGCCACGACAAAGCGTGTGATACTGAAAGGCGACATTCCTATCGGTGTAAACCGCAACGGTTGCGATGTGTGGACAGAACCACGCTACTTCAATCTTAACGGTCAGGCAGGTGCTCCACCCGATAGCTTCTCGGTAAACGGGCAAAACTGGGGCTTCCCCACCTACAATTGGGACGCATGGTAGCCGATGGCTGCCAATGGTGGGTGCGCCGTTTCCAAAATATGGCACACTATTTCGACGCTTACCGCATCGACCACGTGCTGGGTTTTTTCCGCATTTGGGAAATCCCCGTACACGCTGTACACGGTTTGTTGGGTCAGTTTGCACCATCGTTGGGCATGACACGCGAAGAAGTGGAGGGCTACGGACTGCGTTGGCAGGAAGAACTGTTCACCCAACCGTTCATTACCGACTGGGTAATAGACCGCATTTTCCGCGAACACGCCAACGAGGTGCGCGATAAATATATAGAAAAGACATGGGGAAACCGCTACAAAATGCGCCCGGAATTCGACACACAACGCAAGGTGGAAGCTGCTTTTAAGGGAATGGAAACCGATAAGGACATTTGGATTCGCGATGGTTTGTATGCCTTAATCAGCGATGTGCTCTTCGTTCGCGACCATAAAGACCCGAACAAATTCCACCCGCGCATCAGCGTACAGCTGGATTTCATCTATGAAAGTCTGTACGATTGCGACAAGCAGGCGTTCAACACGCTTTACAACGATTACTTCTATCGCCGCAACAACCAGTATTGGTATCAGGAAGCAATGAAGAAATTGCCGAAGTTGGTAAACGCAACACGTATGCTTGTGTGCGCCGAAGACTTGGGAATGGTGCCCGATTGCGTGGCTTGGGTTATGGACGAGCTACGCATATTGAGCCTCGAAATACAGTCGATGCCGAAAGACCCGAAGGTGAAATTCGGACATTTGGGTGCCAATCCTTACCGCAGTGTAAGCACTATCTCTACCCACGATATGGCAACACTGCGTCAATGGTGGGACGAAGACTGGAACAGAGCACAGGAATACTACAATACGATGTTGCACCAAGGCGGTCCTGCCCCGCATCCGATGCCGGGTTGGTTGGCAAAAGACATTGTAGAGCGACACTTAACATCGCCAAGTATGCTGTGTATCCTCAGTATTCAAGACTGGATGAGTATGGACGAACGCCTCCGATTGGCTGATGCCGATGCCGAACGCATAAACATTCCTGCCAATCCGAAACACTATTGGCGATACCGAATGCACGTCAGCATAGAACAATTGATGAAGAACGAGGATTTCAACAAGAATATAACAGAACTGATTGTTAGGTCAGGAAGATAAAAAAGAATAGGGCAATGGGACGTATTTTTACTGCGTCCCACTGCTCGTATTTATAAGGATAATAAAAAAGCAGGTATGAATAAATTTAAGGTATTGATTGTATTGCTGTTTTGTTCCGTTATGGCAATGGCACAAGAACGTAGAAGGCAACAGCGAAAAGTGGGAAACGGCAGCTTCGCCGAACGGTAAAGTAGTTGTAGGGTTTGGTATCGACAACGGCAGACCTTGCTATACGGTGCAGTATGGCAAGAAGGACGTGATTAGAAAGTCGTTTCTTGGTTTGGAATTGGCAAAGAGCAAACACGCAAGCAAGGGTATGGAAGAAACCGGTTTGATGGACGGTTTCGAGATAACAGAAACGCAGAAAACTTCGTTCGACGAAACTTGGAAACCTGTTTGGGGCGAAACCTCTGAGATACGCAACCATTATAACGAGTTGTTGGTACACTTGCTGCAACCTAAAACCGGCCGCAAAATAATGGTTCGCTTCCGTATTTACGACGATGGCGTGGGGTTCCGCTACGAATTTCCGCAGCAAAAGGAACTCAATTATTTCGTTATCAAAGAAGAACATACACAGTTTGCAATGGCAGGCGACCACAAAGCGTGGTGGCTTCCGGGCGATTACGATACACAGGAGCAGGAAACACAGGAGAGCAAACTGTCGGAAATACGCAGTCGGTTCCGCGACGCCGTGAACTGGGATAACTCTACGGTGGCTGTATTCTCTGAAACCGGCGTGCAAACATCTTTGCAGATGAAGTCGAACGATGGTCTTTACATCAATCTTCATGAAGCAGCGTGTGTCAATTACCCCACAATGCACTTGAATTTGGACGATAAAAACATGGTGTTCGAGAGCTGGCTGACACCCGATGCCACAGGTATGAAGGGCTATATGCAGACTCCTTGCGAAACGCCTTGGCGCACAATACTCGTCAGCGACGACGCTCGCGACATGCTTTCGAGCAACTTGATACTCAATTTGAACGAACCTTGCAAGATTGAAGATACAAGTTGGATTCACCCAACCAAGTATGTTGGCGTGTGGTGGGAGATGATTGTGGGCAAGAACAGCTGGAATTACACGGACGAATTCCCATCTGTTCAGCTCGGAAAGACCGATTACAGCAAGGCCAAACCAAACGGCAGACACGGCGCAACAACCGAGAATGTAAAGAAATACATCGACTTTGCAGCTGAAAATGGTATCGACCAAGTGCTTGTCGAGGGCTGGAACATAGGTTGGGAAGACTGGTACGGACACTCAAAGGACTACGTTTTCGACTTCGTAACGCCTTACCCGGACTTCGACATCGACTATCTGAACAAATATGCGCATGAGAAAGGCGTTAAGTTAATGATGCATCACGAGACTTCTTCAAGCACTCAGAACTATGAACGCCACCTTGAAGCGGCTTTCAACTTGATGAATAAACACGGCTACGATGCCGTAAAGACAGGTTATGTGGGCGATATTATTCCACGAGGCGACCACCATTTCTCGCAATCAATGAACAATCACTACATGCACGTAGTGAAAGAAGCTGCCAAACATCGTATTATGGTGAACGCACATGAGGCAGTTCGCCCGACAGGACTGTGCCGTACATATCCTAATATGATGGGCAACGAAAGTGCACGTGGCACCGAATACGAGGCTTTTGGCGGCAGTCGTCCCGACCACACGGTTATCTTGCCTTTCACTCGCTTGCAAGGAGGACCGATGGACTATACTCCCGGCATTCTTGAAACGCAGCTAAAGACTTGGAGCGACAACACAAGCTACGTGCGTACCACGCTCGTTGGACAGCTCGCACTATATGTAACGATGTACAGTCCGCTGCAAATGGCAGCCGATTTACCCGAGAACTATAAGAAATTCAACGATGCTTTCCAATTCATAAAAGATGTTCCGTGCGATTGGAGCAGAAGTATTTACTTGGAAGCAGAGCCTGCCGACTACATCACCGTTGCACGTCAGGACAAGCATTCAAACGATTGGTACATCGGAGGTAAGTGCGATGAGAACGGACACAAGAGTGTTTTGAAACTCGATTTCCTCGATAAGGATTACATTTACGACTGCACTATCTATGCCGATGCTAAGAACGCGGACTACAAGAACAATCCGAAGGCATACAAAATTACCCATAAGAAAGTGAAGAAAGACGATGTTTTGAAGCTGACAATGGCACCCGGTGGTGGTTTTGCCATCTCTTTAGAGGCACGTTGGAATGGCGAAGAACGAGTTGAACGACCAACAAAGATGTAATAAACGGATTGCTTTATTAAATGAAATAGGAAACTTAACAAAGTAAAAGTATAACTGATATGAAATTAAAATACGGCATAATCACTATAATGGCAACTTTTCTGTCCATACTGACAGCACAAGCACAGAACGTTTTCAACGAAGTGAGCTACTCACCAAGGCAAACCACGTTCAAACTGAATGCACCAAAGAAGCCCACACTGCGTATCTACGAAGCCGGGAGGGGCGGCAAAGTCGAGAAAAAGGTAAAGATGAAGCAAACATCGGAAAATGTTTGGCAGGCTACCATCAGCGGTGATTTGAAGGGAAAGTTTTATACTTTCGACATCGGACGGGGCGAAACACCGGGCGTTTTCGCCAAAGCCGTGGGCATAAACGGCAAGCGTGGTGCAATTATTGATATGCAAACGACCAACCCGAGTGGCTGGAGCAGCGACCGTCGCTTAACTTTGAAGAACCCTGCCGACTTGATTATCTACGAAATGCACCACCGCGATTTCTCGATAGATGCCTCTTCAGGACTCGTAAATAAGGGCAAATTCCTTGCATTGACCGAGCAAAAAGCCATCAAACATTTAAAAGAATTGGGTATAAATGCCGTTCATATTCTGCCTTCTTACGACTTTGCATCAATAGACGAAGCGAATACGACAACCCCACAATACAATTGGGGCTACGACCCTTTGAACTATAACGTTCCGGAAGGCAGTTATTCGTTCGATGCAGAGCAGCCTACTCGCCGCATTCTTGAATTCAAACAAATGGTGCAAGCCTTGCACAAGGCGGGCATTCGCGTAATTCTTGATGTGGTTTACAACCATACTTACGACATCGAAGGTGGCAATTTCGACCGCACTTTCCCCATGGCGTACTACCGTTACACGGCTGATGGCAAGCCAAGCAACGGCTCCGGCTGTGGCAACGAAACCGCTTCTGAAAAGCCACTGATGCGCCAATTTATGCTCGAAAGTATGAAATATTGGGCAAACGAATACCACATTGACGGCTTCCGGGTAGACCTTATGGGAATACACGACATCGAAACGATGAACCTTATCCGCAAGGAACTTAGGGCAATCGACCCCAATATCTTTATTTACGGTGAGGGTTGGAGTGCCGGAACTTGCGCCTACCCTACCGAAAAACTTGCCCTCAAAGCCAACATAAAACAGATGCCGGGCATTGCAGCCTTCTCTGACGAGCTGCGCGATGCCCTCCGCGGTCCGTTCTCCGATGATAAGCAAGCGGCTTTTCTCGGAGATATTGCAGGATTTGAGGAAAGCATTAAAGCCGGCATTGCCGGCATGATAGCCCACCCACAGGTTGATTACACAAAGGTGAACTACACCAAAGAACCGTGGGCGAGCGAACCAACGCAGATGATTTCGTACGTTAGCTGCCACGACGACATGTGCTTGGTAGACCGACTGAAGGCTTCTATCCCTGAAGCAGCGTATGATATGGAAGAGGTTATTCGCTTAAACCAACTTGCGCAGACCGCTGTCTTCACCTCACAGGGCATTCCTTTCATGCTTTCGGGCGAAGAAATGCTACGCGATAAGAAAGGTGTGCACAACTCTTTCAACTCTCCCGACGAGATAAACCACCTCGATTGGAACAACCTGAAGAAGTATCCGCAAGTCTTTGCTTACTATAAAGGACTCATTCAGATGCGCAAAGCTCACCCGGCTTTCCGCCTTGGCAGTGCCGAACTTGTACGCAAGCATCTCGAATTCCTGCCGACGCAGGATTGTCTCGTGGCTTTCCGACTGAAAAACCATGCAGGTGGCGACAAGTGGAAGAACATTTACGTGGTGCTGAACGGCAGTACAAACCTTCAAAGCGTAAATATTCCGAAAGGAAAATATACCATCATAGCCAATAACGGTGTCATAAACGAAGCCGGAATCGGCGAAATGGAAGGTGGCGAAATTATGATTGACGCACAGACTGCACTTATTTTACACGATTAAGCAATAGAAATGAAACGATTAACTTTATTGCTCGCGCTCTGTCTTTTAGCCATCAGTGTCAGTGCAAAGATAGAAATAAAGAAGCTCGAACCTACAAACTGGTATGTAGGAATGAAAGATGCGTCGCTGCAACTTATGGTTTACGGCGAGAATATCGGCAACGCCGAAGTAGCGATAAACTATCCCAATGCACGCATCGACTCGCTCGTAAGGCTCGAATCGCCCAACTATCTGCTCATCTATCTTAACTTGAAAGGTGCGCAGGCAGGCACTATGAACATTGACTTCAAGCTCGGAAAACAGAAGACAACGGTGAAGTATGCCTTGCTCGACCGCACTATGGACGGCGAACAACGCAAGAGTTTCGACATTTCCGATGTGCTTTACATGCTTATGCCCGACCGCTTTGCGAACGGCAATCCCAAGAACGACATTATAAAAGGTATGCAAGACCGGCTCTGCAGCCGCAACGAACCAAGTCTCAGGCATGGCGGCGACATTGCCGGCATTATGCAACATCTTGACTATTTCACCGACTTAGGTGTTACTGCCCTTTGGTTTACGCCCGTTTTAGAGAACGACCGCCCTGCCGACGGGGGCAAATTCAGCACCTATCATGGCTATGCCACAACCGATTACTACCGCGTAGACCCTCGTTTCGGTACGAATGCCGACTACAAAGCACTCATAGACGCTTGCCATAAGCGTGGCATGAAGGTGGTAATGGATATGATTTTCAACCATTGCGGCGACTATCATGTGTGGAATAAAGACGTTCCGTCGAAAGATTGGTTCAACAATCCCAACTACGGACTGCAGACTTCGTACAAGCTAACGCCCGTGCTCGACCCTTACGCCAGCAAGGTAGACATGGCAGAAACGGTAGACGGCTGGTTCGTAAGTTCGATGCCCGACCTCAACCATCGCAATCCGCACGTGATGCAGTACCTCGTTCAAAACTCAATATGGTGGATAGAAACTGTCGGAATAGACGGTATTCGTATGGACACGTACCCTTATGCCGACCGAAAAGCAATGGCTACGTGGATGAAACGCATTGATATGGAATATCCTAACTTCAACACCGTAGGCGAAACGTGGGTAACCGAGCCTGCCTATACGGCAGCATGGCAGAAGGACAGCAAGCTCTCGGAAGAGAACAGCTACCTGAAAACCGTTATGGACTTTGCTTTCTTCGACCGACTTTCAATGGCAAAGAACGAAGAAACCGACGATTGGTGGAAAGGGTTTAACCGTATCTACAATGGATTGTGCTACGATTATCTCTACGCAAACCCTGCGAGCGTGATGGCTTTCATAGAAAATCACGACACCGACCGCTTTCTTGGCAATGGCAAAGACACTTTGGCACTGAAGCAAGCATACGCCCTTTTGCTGACAATGAACCGCATTCCACAGCTTTATTACGGTACGGAAATCCTGATGAACGGCACAAAAGAAGTTTCCGATGGTAATGTTCGCAAAGACTTTCCGGGCGGTTTCGCCGGCGATACAGCCAACAAGTTCACACGTGAGGGACGCACTGCCGAAGAGAATGCTATGTTCGACTGGACTGCACGCCTACTCCACTGGCGTCAAGGCAACGAAGTTATCACTCACGGCAAGCAAACTCAGTTCATTCCGTGGCACGGCGTCTATGTCGTTGCCCGCCAACACAACGGCAAAAACGTAATGACCGTTATCAATGGGCGCAACGCTGCCAACCAAATGGAAGTAAAACGATATGCAGAAATTATTGGCAACCACACCACTGCACGCGATGTTACCACCGGCAAAACCATTTCGCTCACAGCCGATGTGCCACTAAGTGCACGCCAAGCAATGATATTGGAGTTCTGACAAACAACCTTTCGCTCGATTATTGCTGTTCGGAAAGAACTTAATATCGCAAAAACAAATCTGCGGGATTAGTCTGTTTAAAGACCAATCCCGCAGATTTGTTTTAAGGAAAGTTCAACCAATAAAACAAAAGAAAATATGTGAATTCGGCATAGGAAAGCAGGTTAAACCGATAATCTCGCAGATGTTCTTAAGCAAGTTCGCTAATGAAACCGTGAGCGATTTTCTATTTAACTTTGTAATAATAATTCCTTTAAAAAGCGGCAATTGCGTTTTGACATTGCGAAAGCGGCTGTTTTGCAATGCAAAATAATAGGTTTACAATACACTTATGGCAAAAGAATGACACAATAGTAACAAGGTTTGCACACTTCTTATTCTCTCCTTGCTTATGCAATAAGTCGTTTTGCCACAGTTTTAACCTCGGCAAACAACAAGGAATTGTACACAAAAATAGGGGGCAACCCCACATAAAGGAGCTGCCCCTAATTATATTTTTCTTATTTACTGTTATGTACTCGCTAATTACTTACCGATGTACTTTACAGACTTTGTAGTGCCGTCAGCAAACTTAACGCTCTTGATAGCTACGCCCTTGCCTGCCTTAGACATCTTGCGACCAAAGAGATCATAGTATGTTTCGCCTACAACTTGCTTGTTAGCACCTCTTTCTACAGTTTCGATACCTGTAGGGTCGGTTGAGAATGTTGTTTCAACGTCGCCGCAGAAGAAAGTTTCCTCATCGCTCCAGTAACCGCCTAATATCTTCAACTCGAGATCTTCTTGAGATTGTCCTTTCATAACTGTGCCATTAAGTACAGCTGTATTGCCGTCAATGGTGAATGTAATATCACCTTCCTCTACGTCAAAACCCTTGCCCGTATAATTCATGTAACCTACTCTGATACCGTATGAGCCATCTTCGAAGTCACCATACATAATGTATTGACCTGCAGGAATAGTGATTGTGTTTCCTTCCTTGGTACCTTTCACCCAACCACCTGCTGCATCTTCCTTAATATACGATGCATAAGTAAGCACATACTTCAAATAAACAGTCTTGCCATCAGCAGCAGTTACAACTGTCAAATCGCCGGCAGGGTTTTGCTCCATTACTTTTGCAAGATCAAAGATTTTTATTTGTTTATCTTGAATAGCAAGCATTTTACCGCTAACACGTTTGTAAACAGTTTCGGTACCGGCCGGTTTTTCGGTAATGACGTCGGGTTTGTCTTGTGCCTGTGCACTAACACCAAAGAATGCTACGAGAGCAAGGAGTAATAATTTTTTCATAATTTTTAATGTTTAAGTAATACAATATTTATTTGGGGGATTTCCCCACATATATAATCTCTTCTAATAAATACATCTGACTTTCACGAAGTCGTTGTATTTGTTTTTCTACAATTGCAAAAGTAGAAAATGTTTTAGACGAGTGCAAACTTTCGTACTATTATTTTGAATTATTTAACACTTATCTTTCGTATTCATTGAAAGCTTGTTTCATAACCCAATCGTTACATGAAGAATGAACAGGTGCTACCCTCACGCAGGGAGCAGCCCCTGTGAAGCTGTTACGTTTAAACCGTTTCCTAAAAGTCGCACATCGGTGTAGACTCATCACAAAAGAGCTATTTAAATGAAACAGAGGCGTTTTAGTCGCATAAAAACGTTTATCGGCGAATTTATTTACACATAAAGAAATATTTATTTACGTGTAGAGAAATTATTATTTACGTGTAGAGAAATTATTATTTACGTGTAGAAAAATATTTATTTACACGTAAATAATTTGTCGGACTTGCATTTCCATTGCATCAAACTTT
>NZ_BAJY01000034.1 GCF_000613945.1 Prevotella falsenii DSM 22864 = JCM 15124 | reverse complement strand
TGAATTCTACAGAAAAATATAATAATTTTGCACTTGCTGGTTGACTCTGCCCTATCGATTAATTTGCTAACTATCTGAAAAAAGGAAGTCATTTTTTTGTTCTTTCCTTGATTTAATGTATCTTTGCAAAAAGAAAATCTTAACGAGGAGGGCGGTTAATGGCACTTAGCAACCTTTCATATACAAATCTATTTACATACAGAACAATATGATTTTATTTTTCTTGGCTTCTAATGATACAGTAATTGCTACTGAAATCGACCACAATCCTACGCAGGAAGAAGTTGATAAGTTGAGTTGGCTTTATGGCAACGCAAAGGTAATGAACGACAAAGAGCTGTCGGGTTACTATCTTGGACCACGCCGCGAAATGATTACTCCTTGGAGTACGAATGCCGTTGAAATCACCCAAAACATGGGTATCAGTGGCATTTCTCGTATAGAAGAATACTTCCCATCGCAGTCTATGGAAGCTAATCCGGACAGAATGATATTTCGCAACTACGATGGATTGAACCAAGACATCTTCACGGTGGATATTCAGCCGGCTGAAATACAGTTTGTTGATAATCTTGAGAAGTTTAACGAGGAAGAGGGCTTGGCACTGTCGCCGGAAGAAATAGAATATTTACATAAGGTGGAAAAGCAGAACAACCGTCCGCTGACCGACTCGGAGGTATTTGGTTTTGCACAAATAAACTCGGAACACTGCCGCCACAAGATATTCGGCGGTGAGTTTGTTATCGACGGAAAGACGATGGAAAGCAGTCTTTTCAACCTTATAAAGAAAACAACCAAGGAAAATCCGGGCAAGATTCTTTCAGCTTATAAGGACAATGTAGCCTTTGCAGAAGGTCCGGAAATAGAGCAATTTGCTCCGAAAAGCCAAAGCACGTCCGACTTCTTCCGTGTGAAAAACATTGAGAGCGTTATCTCGCTAAAGGCTGAAACCCATAATTTCCCTACTACAGTAGAACCTTTCAACGGTGCTGCAACGGGCACAGGTGGCGAAATTCGCGACCGTATGGGCGGCGGTGTAGGCTCATGGCCCATTGCCGGAACGGCAGTTTACATGACAGCATACCCACGCTTGAAAGACGAAAACGGAAAGACGCCCGACTTGCGCGATTGGGAAGACATTCTGCCGGTGCGCAAATGGCTCTATCAGACGCCTCAACAGATACTTACAAAAGCCTCTAACGGCGCAAGCGACTTTGGCAATAAGTTCGGGCAACCGCTGATTGCAGGTTCTGTTTTGACTTTCGAGCACCAAGAAAACGGCGAAAAATATGCTTACGACAAAGTGGTTATGCTTGCCGGCGGTGTAGGTTACGGCACAAAGCGCGACTGTTTGAAGAAAACGCCACAGCCGGGAAACAAAGTTGTAGTCGTAGGTGGCGACAACTATCGCATCGGGCTTGGTGGAGGCTCGGTATCGTCGGTAGACACCGGTCGCTATTCAAACGGAATCGAGTTGAATGCTATTCAGCGTGCCAATCCCGAAATGCAAAAGCGCGCCTACAACCTTGTTCGTGCGTTGGTAGAAGAAGACGAGAACCCTGTTGTTTCTATTCACGACCACGGTTCGGCAGGACACTTGAACTGTTTGAGCGAATTGGTAGAGGATTGTGGCGGCAGAATAGATATGGACAAGCTGCCTATCGGCGATAAAACGTTGAGCGCAAAGGAAATCATTGCCAACGAATCGCAAGAACGTATGGGCTTGCTGATAGACGAAAAGTATCTCGACCACGTGCGTCGCATTGCCGAACGCGAACGCGCACCAATGTATGTCGTAGGCGAAACAACGGGCGATGCACACTTCTCGTTCGTTCAAAAAGATGGAGTAAAACCATTCGACCTTGATGTTGCACAGATGTTCGGACACTCGCCGAAGACCGTAATGAAGGACGAAACGGTGGAACGTAAGTACGCCGACGTAACTTATAATATAGAAAAGATAGACGATTACGTTACACGTGTGCTGCAATTGGAAGCCGTAGCTTGCAAAGATTGGCTCACAAACAAGGTAGACCGCTCGGTTACCGGACGTGTGGCACGCCAGCAATGCCAAGGTCAGGTGCAGTTGCCACTGTCCGACTGTGGCGTGGTGGCACTCGACTACCGTGGCTATAAAGGCATTGCCACCGCTATCGGGCATGCTCCGCAGGCCGGTTTGGCATCGCCGGAAGCAGGCTCGGTGCTATCGGTGGCAGAGTCGCTGACCAATATTGTATGGGCACCACTTGCCGACGGAATGGACAGCATCAGTCTTTCTGCTAACTGGATGTGGCCCTGCCGTGCGCAAAAAGGAGAGGACGCACGCCTTTACAGTGCAGTAAAAGCATTGTCGGATTTCTGCTGCGCCATTGGTGTAAACGTACCGACAGGCAAAGATTCGCTGTCGCTTACACAACAGTATCCTAACGGCGAGAAGATTGTTTCGCCGGGAACAGTCATCGTTTCAAGCGGTGCAGAGGTGAGCAATGTGCGCCAAGTGGTTTCGCCTGTATTGGTAAACGACAAAAATACACGCCTTTACCACATCGATTTCAGCTTCGACGAGCAGCGTTTGGGTGGTTCTGCCTTTGCGCAGAGCTTGGGTAAGGTTGGGTCTGACGTTCCTACCGTGAAAGAACCTCGTTATTTCTGCGACTGCTTCGATGCCATTCAAGAGATGATTCGTCGCGGTTGGATTCTTGCAGGGCACGACATTTCGGCCGGCGGTATGATAACAACGCTGCTCGAAATGACCTTTGCCAACCCTGAAGGTGGGCTACACATTAATTTGCACGATATGAAAGGCGATGACATCGTGCGCAAGTTGTTTGCCGAAAATCCCGGTGTTATCCTTCAAGTTGCCAACGAACACAATGACGAAGTGAAGGCTTTCTTGGAAGAGAACTGCATAGGCTTCGCCCGCATTGGCTATCCAAACACCAAAAACCGCACGCTAAGCATTGCCGACGGTGCATGGAAACACGACTTCGACATCGATGCTTTGCGCGAAGATTGGTATGAAACGTCTTATCTCTTCGAGCGTAAGCAGGCATCAAACGGTATGCTGAAAAACGCCACGACAACTATAAGAAGCAACCAATCGAAATGAAGTTCAACGAAAACTTCACCGGTAAGTTGCAGCAATACGGTTTAAATCCAAACAGATGGAAAGATAACGACACAACAACACATCAGACACATCGAAAACCAAAGGCTGCCATCATTCGAGAAAAGGGAACTAACGGCGACCGTGAAATGGCTTACAGTCTTTATCTTGCAGGGTTTGAGGTGAAAGATGTTATGATGACCGACCTCATTTCAGGCCGTGAAACGCTTGAAGAAATAAATATGATAGTGTTCTGTGGCGGTTTTTCCAACTCTGATGTGCTCGGTTCGGCAAAGGGTTGGGCAGGTGCTTTCCTCTATAACCCAAAGGCTAAGCAGGCACTCGACAACTTCTATGCACGCGAAGACACGCTCTCGCTCGGCATCTGCAATGGTTGTCAGTTAATGGTAGAGCTAAATCTTATCAACCCGGAGCATAAGCACCGTTCGCGATTGACGTACAACGACAGCCATAAGTTTGAAAGTGCTTTCCTCGGATTGAACATTCCGGAGAACAAGAGTATTATGTTGGGTTCGCTCAGTGGCAATAAACTTGGCATTTGGGTGGCACACGGAGAAGGCAAGTTTATGCTTCCCGAACCTGAAGACCATTATAATATTGTTGCAAAATACAACTATGCACAATATCCGGGCAACCCGAACGGCTCTAATTACAATGTTGCCGGTATCTGCTCTGACGATGGACGACACCTCGCAATGATGCCTCACCTCGAGCGTTCGGTATTCCCTTGGCAACAAGCATGGTATCCGGCAGACCGTCGTAACGACGAAGTTACTCCGTGGATAGAGGCATTTGTAAATGCACGCCAATGGGTTGAGGAACGAATAAAATAGTAATGTCAGACAACAAGAACAAAGAACTAAACAATGCAAGCCTGTCTTCTTCAGCCTCAAACGGAAGGAGTGGGCTTGCCATTTATTGGAATGCCTTCAAGACATTCTTCAAGATTGGTGCGTTTACGCTGGGCGGCGGTTATGCTATGATTTCTATTATCGAAAACGAAATAGTAGATAAACAAAAATGGATAACCAAGGAAGAGTTCGTTGATCTTATTGCAATGGCGCAGAGTTGCCCCGGTGTGTTTGCCGTAAACATAAGTATTTTCGTTGGATACAAGCTCCGCAAGACACCGGGAGCGTTGTGTACAAGTCTGGGAACAATGTTGCCATCGTTCCTTATCATTCTTCTTATTGCCCTGTTCTTTCATCAGTTCATGGACTTAGCGTGGGTGGCAGCCATGTTTCGTGGCATTCGCCCTGCCGTTGTGGCACTCATTGCAGTGCCCACATTTAATCTTGCGAAAAGAGCAAAGATTAATCTTGCCAACTGTTGGATACCCATTGTTACTGCATTACTCATTGCCTATTTAGGTGTAAACCCTATTTACATACTCATTGCTGCTTTTGCAGGCGGCTATTTGTATGGTAAATTCATAGCCCCAACCGAATAGATATGATATTTCTACAACTCTTTTACACATTTTTTACCATTGGAATGTTTGGCTTCGGTGGCGGTTACGGAATGCTTTCGCTTATCCAGACCGAGACAGTGATACGCCATCACTGGCTGTCTTCGGCAGAATTTACGAATATCGTGGCTATTTCTCAGATGACTCCGGGCCTATTGGGATAAACTCGGCAACCTATTGCGGCTATACAGCAGTGCACAATGCAGGCTTTACAAGTGAAATGGCTGTGTTAGGCAGCCTTACAGCCACATTCGCATTGGTGCTGCCGTCGCTTATTTTGATGCTTCTCATCAGCAAGATGTTCCTGAAATACATGAAGACACCCTTGGTTCAATCCATCTTTATGGGCTTACGCCCCGTTGTAGTAGGGTTGTTGGCAGCGGCAACATTGCTGCTTTGCAATAGCGAAAACTTCTCGTTACCCGGCGTAAATCCATGGCAATTCTGCATCAGCATCGCCCTTTTCCTTGCCACTTTCGTTGGTACGATGTGGCTAAAGATAAATCCAATCCGCATGATTTGCTATTCGGCAGTTGCAGGATTGGTACTTCTTTATTAGGAATAGAAATGCTTCGACAATTTCTTGTAAGCAACAAAAGAAGATTCAGACTCCATTAAATACCGAAGAACACGAAGAAAATGCCAAATAAAGGAACCTTTTTTTATATTTAACAGAGTACAAACAGAATTATAAGAAAAAAGGTGCATAATTACCGAAAAATAATTACCTTTGTGCGAATTAGTGAACAATAATTTTTAATCTAACTATAAAATGAAACTGAGAAATTTCTTTTTTGTAGCCTTATTCTTAATTGCAGGGGTGGCAAACGCACAGCAGTTTGGCTCTATTCCTGTAAACAAGAACGTAAGGCAGGGTAAGCTCAGCAATGGGCTGACTTATTACATCTTGCGCAACAACTGGCCTGAGAATGTAGCCAACTTCTATATTGCGCAGCGTGTTGGCTCTATTCAGGAAGAAGAACCGCAACGTGGATTGGCTCACTTCCTTGAACACATGGCGTTCAATGGTTCTGAACACTTCCCGGATTCAACTTTGTTGGAGTTTACACGCTCGCTCGGTGTGCAGTTTGGTAGCGATTTGAACGCTTACACCTCCATCGAAGAGACGGTTTACCGCATCAGCAACGTACCGACAAAGCGTCAGACGGCACTCGATTCTTGCTTGTTGGTTTTGAAAGACTGGTCGAACGGTCTTACCCTCGACGACAAGGAGATAGACAAGGAACGTGGTGTTATCCACCAAGAATGGCAATTGGGGCAGAACGCAAGGATGCGTATCTACGACCGTTCGCTGCCAAAGTTCTATCCTAACAACAAGTACGGACTTCGTTTGCCTATCGGTTTGATGAGCGTGGTAGACAACTTCAAGTATCAAGCCCTTCGCGATTACTATCACAAATGGTATCGTCCGGACAACCAGTGTATCATTGTTGTGGGCGATGTAGACGTAGACCACACCGAAGCACAGATTAAAAAGTTGTGGGCAAATGCTACCGTGCCGGCCAATGCTGCACAGGTAACAAAGCTTCCGGTGGAAGACAACGAGCAGGCTATCTATATTTTCGACAAGGATAAGGAGATGCAGAATTCTACTATCGGCATCTTAATGAAGCATGATGTATTCCCTGACGAGATGAAAACAAGTCAGGCATATTACATCGACAGCTATATGAAGACGATGATAACCATGATGCTGAACCAGCGTTTCAGCGAAATGAAGCAGAAAGCAGACTGCCCATTCACCAGCGCATACGGTTACGACGGCAATTATATGCTCTCAAGTACTAAAGATGCGTTCACATTGAACGCTACTGCCAAAGAAGGCAAAGACATAGAAGCATTAAAAGCCATCTATCGAGAGGCACTTCGTGTACGCCAATACGGCTTTACACCTACCGAGTTTGAACGTACCAAGCAAGAATTCTTATCGCAAATAGAGTCTGAATACACCAATCGCGACAAGACAACCAACAGCAAATATGGCGACGAACTGCGCGACCACTTCTTGAAGAACGAGCCTATCCCAAGCAAGGAAGACGACTACAAGATTATGAAGCAGCTCATTGAGATGCCTGCACTCAACTATCAGGTGGTAAACGAGTATGCTAAGGAACTTATTTCCGACAATGACCGTAACCTTGTTGTCTACATCTTCGCACAAGACAAGGCCGGGAAGGTAGACCCAACCGAAGAGAAGATGGCACAAGCTATCAAGGAAGTACGTGCAGAAAAGATAGAACCATACGTTGATAACGTAAAGAGCGAACCTCTGTTGGACGAAACAAAACTGCCAAAGGCCGGCAAAATAGTGAAGGAAACAGAGAACAAGAAGCTCGGTTACAAAGAGCTGACATTGAGCAACGGTGCTCGTGTTATCCTCAAGAAGACCGATTTCCAAGCCAACGACGTACGTTTCTATGCAGCAGCAAAGGGCGGCAGCAGCTTATATGGCAAGGCTGACTTCGACAATCTTAAGCTGTTCAACTCTGTTATGGAAAATAGCGGACTTGGAAACTTCTCTAAGCAAGAACTCACCAAGGCTCTCTACGGAAAGCAGGCAAGCGCAGACTTGTGGCTCGGCACATACTATCAGTATGTAAGCGGTCAGTCTATACCAAAGGATATTGAAACGATGATGCAGTTGGTTTACCTCAAATTAACCAACGTAACAAAGGACGAGCAGGCTTTCAACGCAATGATGAAGCAGTACGAAGAGGCTTTGAAGCACAAAGACCTTTCTCCGGAGAGTGTCTTCTCCGACTCAGTGTCAGTTACTCTCTACAACCACGAACTTCGTTACGCTCCTCTTTCAGTAAACTCACTCAAAGGCGTGAATTACGACCGCATACTCCAAATATGGAAAGAGCGTTACGCTAACCCCGGACAGTTTGTATATTACTTCGTTGGAAACTACGATGAGACTGCTCTCCGTCCGCTTATCGAGAAGTATATCGGTAGCTTACCAAAGGGCAAAGCTGAGAATTGGAAAGAAGTTCCATTCTTCGTTAAAGGTAAAGTGTTGAACCATTTCACCTTCAAATCAGAGACTCCAAAGGCTATGAGCGTAGAAGTTTGGTATCAACCAACTAAGTACACTGTTGAAAATGCTGTACTTGTGGACGCTGCAGCGCAAGTATTGTCAATGGTTTACCTGAAGGACATTCGTGAAGACCAAGGTGCTGCCTACTCAGTAGGTGCAAGCGGTGGCTTAAATCAGACTGCCGACAAGACCTTTGCCATTATTCAGGCACAGTGCCCAATGGATCCTAACAAGGCTGAAATCGCTGTTAAGCTCCTCAACGAAGGCATTAAAAACAACAGCGTAAAGGTCGATATGGATAAGCTTCAGAAGGTTAAGGACTTCATGCTCAAGCAAGCTGACATCAAAGCGAAGAACAATCGCCACTGGATAAATGTTCTAAGTGAGTATATCACATTAGGTGTAGATATTCAAAGCGACTACAAGGCTGCTGTTGAAGCCCTGACACCGGAGAAGATTGCAGCCTTCCTGAAAGGCTTGCTCGCTGCCGGTAACCACGTAGAAGTGGTGATGACACCTGCCAAATAAGACTTTTTGCGCAAGTCTTGCAGTTGTAAGACTTGTGCAAAATTACACATTCAATCATACAAAAGCCCACGATTGTTGTTGCAATCGTGGGCTTTTTCTATTCTAAAGAGAGTGTATCAAGGCTCAAAGGCTTGGTTTTTCTCTTTCCCTTTACAGCCTTTTTGCTTATATTTTTGCATTTGCTATCTTCTGATTATAACCACATTAAATCATAAAAAATCTCACCCCTGCTACGTGCAGAGGTGAGATTAAGGGTTTCAATAAAGTGTTTCAGTTACACCTTATATATATTAGAGCTGTGGGCCGGCTGCTACAAGCTTCTTGCCGGCTTCGTTTCCTTCGTACTTCTTGAAGTTCTTAATGAAACGGTTTGAAAGGTCTTTAGCCTTCTCTTCCCACTGTGCTGCGTCAGCGTATGTATCGCGTGGGTCAAGAATGTTGGTATCAACACCTTCCAACTTTGTAGGAACAGTGAAGTTGAAATAAGGAATCTGCTTTGTTGGAGCAGCGTCGATAGAATGGTTCAGAATTGCATCGATGATACCACGTGTATCTTTAATAGAGATACGCTTGCCTGTACCGTTCCAACCGGTGTTCACCAAGTAAGCCTTAGCACCGCTCTTTTCCATCTTCTTAACCAATTCTTCAGCATACTTTGTTGGGTGAAGCTCCAAGAAAGCCTGTCCGAAGCAAGCAGAGAATGTAGGAGTTGGTTCTGTGATACCGCGTTCTGTACCTGCCAACTTAGCTGTAAATCCGGAGAGGAAGTAGTATTTTGTCTGCTCAGAATCGAGGATTGATACCGGAGGAAGCACACCGAAAGCGTCAGCACTCAAGAAGATTACCTGCTTTGCAGCCGGACCTTGAGAGAGTGGACGTTGGATATTCTTGATGTGGTAGATAGGATAAGACACGCGAGTGTTCTCGGTTACGCTCTTGTCAGCGAAGTCAATCTTACCGTTTTTGTCTACTGTAACGTTCTCGAGCAATGCGTCGCGGCGGATAGCACCGTAAATATCAGGTTCAGCTTCCGGGTCGAGGTTGATTACTTTCGCATAGCAACCACCTTCAAAGTTGAACACACCGTTGTCGTCCCAGCCGTGTTCGTCGTCTCCAATGAGCTTACGCTTAGGGTCGGTAGACAGTGTTGTCTTACCGGTACCGGAGAGACCGAAGAAGATTGCTGTATTTTCTCCGTTCAAATCGGTGTTTGCAGAGCAGTGCATAGAAGCAATACCCTTCAATGGCAAGAAGTAGTTCATCATAGAGAACATACCCTTCTTCATTTCGCCACCGTACCATGTGTTGATGATAACTTGTTCTTTAGAAGTTACGTTGAACACAACTGCAGTCTCAGAGTTCAAGCCGAGTTCCTTCCAGTTATCCACTTTAGCCTTTGATGCGTTGTAAACGATGAAGTCAGGTTCTTGTTCAAAGTCTTCTTCGCTTTGTGGGCGAATGAACATGTTTGTAACGAAGTGTGCCTGCCATGCTACTTCCATGATGAAGCGCACCTTCATACGTGTATCTTTGTGAGTACCGCAGAAACCATCAACAACAAACAAACGCTTGTTGGAAAGTTCCTTCTTTGCGATTTCCTTTACTGCATTCCAAGTTTCCTTAGTAGCTCTGTGGTTATCGTTCTTGTACTCTTCAGATGTCCACCATACTGTGTCGTGTGAGTTTTCATCATCAACAATAAACTTATCTTTAGGAGAACGACCGGTGTAGATACCTGTCATTACGTTGATAGCACCAAGTTCTGTTTCTTGACCTACTTCGAAACCTTCAAGACTCTCTTTTGTTTCTTCGTTGAACAATACTTCGTATGAAGGGTTGTACAACACTTCTTTTGCGCCTGTAATACCATAATTAGCAAGTACGCTCTTATCAAATTTTGCCATTTGTAAATATTATATAATGTTGAAATTAATTTCCGTATCTTGTAACAACTTTACCTTAAAAAAGCACCGCAAAGGTAATAATTTTATGATGTAATGCAAAATCATAGGTATAAAAAATGCAACGATAAGACGTTTGCAAGGTTAAAGAATATAAAAAATATTATTACCGGCAGATATTTGCTATTCAGACGTTGCAAATAATAAACTATTTTCTTAATTTTGCCACAATTTTGGGCGCATAAAAACTATCACCCCAATTTAACCATACTATAACAAGAAAAAATGGAAATCATTAACTTCTCGGAACAAAACTCCATTGTAAACCAGTACATGGCAGAAATCCGCGACAAGGACTACCAAACAAACCGTCTCCTTTTCCGTAACAACGTAATGCGAATAGGAGAGTTCGAAGCATTCGAAATATCTAAAACACTTCAGTACGAAATGAAGGAAGTCCATACACCGCTGGGTATTTCAAAGGTAAACGTACCTACCGACAAGATTGTGCTTGCTACTATCTTTCGCGCAGGACTTCCTTTCCACAACGGATTTCTCAACATTTTCGACCATGCAGGCAATGCTTTCGTAAGCGCATACAGGGAATACAAGGACAAGGAACACCACGAAGTAGGCATTCACGTAGAGTATTTGGCGACACCGAATATCGACGGCAAAACCCTCATTATTGCCGACCCGATGTTGGCAACAGGTGGTTCGATGGAACTTGGCTATAAGGCGATACTCTCTAAAGGTACACCTCGCCACGTCCATGTAGCTTGTGTAATCGCTTCGCCGGAAGGTATCGACCACATTAAAAAGACTTTCCCCGACAATAAAACCACCATTTGGTGCGGTGCAATCGACGAAGGCTTGAACGAACACAAGTACATTGTTCCCGGATTCGGCGATGCTGGCGACCTTTGTTACGGCGAAAAACTCTAAGCACAACCTATAAACCATACAGTGGCAATGGCTGATATTGGTCATTGCAAGACAGGTTTTTTCTATAAAATAAAGCGGAGTAGCGACGCAAGAAACTACTCCTTTCTGCTTTATTTTTTCTTTTTCTCTCCCTACTTCTATTTTTTTTAGCTTGCATAAACCTACTTTTTTTGAAATCTGAATATTCGTTAAAACGGCTCCGATAGTGTTAAATTCAAGAACCTCAACTTCGAAATTACGGGCACTTTTCTGCACTTCAAATTATTTATTTGCAAATAACGCCAGCATTTACGTGCTACCGTAAGAGGTTTATTTATAGATTGTTGTGTCCTTATAGGGTAGTGCTGTGCAGCGAAACCATATCTTCTACGTTACAAAACGAACACTTTTATGCGTGTATAGACCACATTTTCTGCTCCGTCGTCATCTTTTTGGTTTGCAAAAGAGCCGTTTTCGCGTTCCAAAACCGTAGGTTTTGCACGGTAAAACCTATTGTTTTGCATTGCAAAAGCGGCTCTTTCACTTTTCAAGCCCTATTTTCCTGCTCTCTTTTTCTCTATTTCACCCTTTCCGCTTGTGTTAAATTTATTGTCCCATTTACTTGATTTTAGAACAATAAATCGGAAGTGGTATCGGTTGCGATTGCTTTAAAATTAGTGTTTTTGTATTGGTAAATACAACTCATTATGCCAAATACTTTTGTCTTTCAGAGTTGTGATTAGCTTTTAAATAAATATCCTTGCAATACTAAATATAACCGACGTTTTACGAGCTGCGTTCAAATGGAATAAGAAAAGGGCGGATTATCCATTGCAAGTAAAAAGTCAGAGACATGCAGTCCTTACGTCCGCCGTCCTAATTCTTGGTTATGCCACACGTGGCAAATCCGCGTCATACGGTTGGATAGTGGTGTCTACATGCCCCTTTGCGTTTGAGTACGAAAACTGTCCATGTTATTAGGCGACTCCCCTAACACCACCACGCCGAGGTCTTTGTCTTAGATTGTGGTCTTCGTACCCCACTGCAAAGATACCAATAAATTAGAGAAAACAATAAAGAATGACTTTGAAAAAATTAAAAAACAACGAGAATTACGGTGGCGAAGGGTAAGTACAGGCTCACAACCGCACATAAAAAGGGGCATGCCCACAAATAAAATAGGTAGATACCAACGAGAAACGACCATGTATTGCCACATATTCGCCATTAGCATTCCTCGTTTTCGTTGCGTATCAAACCTAAAAAAACGGGACAGAGGTTGCGCTACGGTTGTACGGAATGCACAGGGAAAAATCAAAGTCGTGACTGTATCAACATCGGGACGAAAGCCGTTGTTTTGTAAAGATAATTTGTTTGAAAAATGATAATTTCGATTTGGCATCGCGAAAGCGGCTGTTTTGCGATGCAAAACCTACGCTTTTACCGTGCAAAACAGCCGCTTTTGAAACGCAAAACAATTGGTTTTGCAATGCGTTGATAAATAAGGAGTTATGCAAGAGAATTGATTATGAAAAATAATTACAGTCTTGTTGCCTTTTTCAGTCGTATCTATACGGTCAGAATGACAATAAAAAAAGGTCTTCAAATGTAAATTCTGTACATTTGAAGACCTTATGTCGGTGTGTTCGCAACAATCTAATTTAGCAGATAATAGGCTGCTTCACCGGCACATTTCCCGGCATAATAGATTGTTTAGCAACACAGTATGAAGGCAATTGGTTGTATTAACCATCGGTTATACTTTACCATTGCAGGATTGTTCACAAGAAAAAGGAAAAACTTTTCCATTGTTGAACAATTCTATTTCTGCGAATTTCCTGTTTCAGGTGCTTCGCCAATAAGATCCATAAACTGGTCGAGCTTCGGAGTAATGATAATTTGTGTACGGCGGTTGCGCTGCTTTCCAAGCTCGGTATCGTTGGTTGCGAGTGGGTTATACTCGCCACGGCCACCTGCAGTCAGACGTTTTGGGTCTACGCCAAATCGGTTTTGCAAGTACTGTGCTACCGATGAAGCACGCAAACAAGAGAGGTCCCAATTGTTGCGAATGTTCTTCATCTTCTCGCTCTGTGCATTTACGGGCACGTTGTCGGTATTACCTTCTATCAGCACATCGTAGTCTCTGTAATCGGTAATAATCTTTGCAATCTTGCTAAGGGTTTGTTCTGCCCGTTCGTTTACTTCGTATGAACCGCTCTTATAGAGCATATTGTCTGCCAATGAGATGTAAACAACGCCCTTCAACACCTGTACATCGACTTCCTTAAGTTCCTCTTTGCTGAGACTGCGTGTAAGGTTGTTGGTAAGAACAAGGTTGAGCGAGTCGCTCTTGGTCTTTACTTCCACAAGGTGGCGAATGTATTGATTGCTCTCGTTGATTTGGTCTACCAATTTTGAAATATTGATATTGTTCGAATTGGCATTGTTCAAACTCTTGTCGAGACTACCTTGCAAGGCTGCTGCACTTGCTTTTGCCTGTGCCAATTGGTCTTCCAAACTCTTTATGCGAGCATTGTTTGCTGCAATTGTTTCTTTGGCATTTTGGTATTCGCTCGATAGACGTTGGTTTTCCGACTGGCAGTTTTGCAAATCTTTCTTGCTGGCACAACCTGTCATCAACAGTGCACCTGCACACAAGGTCAATACTAAAAGGTTCTTTTTCATATTGCTAACAGTTTTTTAATTTATACTCATTACATTTGTTTTGCTCGAATACATCAAGCACAGATATATTATATCTACTTATTGTGCAAAGATATTCATTTGATGGCAGATAGCTATAAAAGTAAAATAGCTTTAGCTTATTTTAAGCGAGTTTAAGTATTTATACGCCAAAAACGCTATACGTTTTACTCAATAGGTTCTATTTTGGGGGCTTTTACCTCGGAAGGCTGCGTGCCGTTGCTTCCCGTTTCCTCCTTTATAGGGGGCGGTGGTATTGCCGGAACTGCGATGGGTTCGGGTTCAGGTATATCGTTTATGTTGCCGTTTCCGTCTTCCGAATCAACGTAATCTACCTTCTTGTTTTCCTTTACCTCTACTTCCTTCGCCTCTTCTTTCGTCAATACCGGAATTTTCGATGTGGTATCGATACCTATGACCGCACCCGACATATCCACTTCGTACTTGCGTGGCGGTGCCATATCGCGCGTTGCCATTAGGAACGACAACAACAGCGAACCAAAGAGAAGCACCCCTGCACAGATGGCAACGGGCTTGGTGTATGTAGGTTTCTTATTTCCTTGTGAGTTCATAAGCACATTGTAGAATAACGAACGTATGCGAAAGCAAAGTTGTTTCTATTGCACAAAAGTACTGAAAATATCCAATACCACCAAAAGAATGCACAAAATGCTACTGTTTCTTCTTGCTTATTTGGCGGTCAGAAAAAGCATCGCTTGCCTTGTTGAGGCTTTTATCGACATTGTTGCCGAACTTCTTTCCTGCCTCGCTCAGCTTTTTCAGGAACTTCTTGCTGTTCTTTTCGGCTTTGCCTGCAATTCGTCCGATGGCTTCCGACTCGCGTTCCATAAACTGTTCCATACCGTCGCCAATGGTGCTAAGCCCTTCTTTTATCTTTTCTTCAGATGTTTTCTTCTTATACGTTGTAGTGTCTGTCGTGTAAACATCGCAGTCTTCCGTTGCGTAAGTTTCTGTTTGTTGCTTTTTATCAGCAGTCTGCTTGTTTTGTTTTGCTTTTGAAACCTGTTTCTTTGCAGGCACAGGATAGTTTAGAACCGCATTTGTCTGTGCGCTCACGCTTGTGCTTATTCCTATAAAAAGGAAAGTCAGCAGGGTATAAACAATCTTTGTTTTCATTTTACTTTGAGGATTTAATTCGTTAATACTTCTATGATTTCGTTATTTTATGAGCTTTCTTATGATGAACCAAATGTGCTTTGCAAGGGTAGGGAATACGCCATAGTGCTTGCACATTACTTGAAAACGCTCGCGAAGCGATGCACGATGGTGCATTGTAGTTTGCCCTTCTTCCATGTAATTGGCTATTACGGCATGCACGTTTCTTATCAACAGCCCTTTCCGTTCGCCTTTGCGCATTATCTTTATACACCAATCCACATCGGCAGAATAACGATAGCGTGTGTCGAAAGGTGTTTTCCGTGCTATATCCAAGCGCGCATAAAAGGCTTGATGGCATACCAGCATACCATCGCGGAACGAACGCCAAGTCAGTTTTTCGGGCGGTTGCAATCTGCGAGGATACAGGAAATTGCCTTTTTCGTCTACAATATCAGTATTTCCATATACCACTGCGGGGCGTTCTTCGCCGTCTCCCACCTCGGCTGCCAATGCCACTTTCTCGAGTGTATCAGCCGCAGGAAAACGGTCGCCGGCATTCAGAAACACTACATAATCGCCCTTTGCACGCACCAAACCTTTATTCATAGCATCGTACAAGCCTTTATCGGGCTCGCTGTCGATACGAACGATATGGCCGTTTTCGGTACTGTCCGACATTTCTTTATAGGCTTCAGCTATCGTTACGGTATTGTCTGTCGATGCACCGTCCACGATAATGTGTTCCACCGTGGGGAAATCCTGCATCAGCACACTGTCTAACGTGGGCTGCAACACATCGGCTGCGTTATAGGTAATGGTGATTACTGAGAATGTTATCATTTATTTGTTCTTTGAATAAGCAAGTGCTCTCTTGTAAATGTCTATGTATTGCGTAGCTACACGCGCTTGCGAATAGCATTGTTTCACCTTTTCTACTGCATCGGAAGACAGCTTTTCGTAGTCGGCAACGTTCAGCACCCAGTTTATTCCGTATGCCAAATCAGCCGCATCTTTCATTTTCACCACATAGCCATTGCGCTCGTGGTCTATCATTTCGGGAATACCGCCCACCTTAAAACCAACACAGGGCACGCCACAAGCCATTGCTTCCATTATAGTGTTGGGCAGATTGTCCGACAACGATGGCAACACAAACACGTCAATGGCATTGTAAACATCTACTATCTGCTGTGTATCGCTTACATATCCTAACGGGAACATCGGCAAGTCGAAGTGCTCGCGCAAGTCTTCAGCGTGGCTTCCGAGCACTACAACCGCAGTATTTGCTAACGTTTCGGGGTGCTGTTCTACCATCTTTCGGCACGCATCGACCAAGTAACTCATACCTTTGTTCCGGTTTGTAACCCGCTGCGATGCAAAAAGAATTAAGCGTTTATCGGCCGGCAAACCCAATTTTCTGCGGGCTTCAACCTTGTCTGACTTGCAGAAAACGTTTGTATCGATTGGGTTCGGAATACATTCTATGGTGTTCTGACCTATCAATGCACTTCGCTTTGCCTCGCCTTGCAGCCACTTGCTGCACGTTATATATATAATATGTGAACGCCCTTCTATTGCTTCCTTGCGTTTCCACGTCTTCCGTACAAGGTTTCTCCCTACGCCTGAAGGCAGCAGGCGGCATTCCTTGCATTGGGTTTCAAACTGCCGGCAGTCTAACGTAATGTGGCAAACAGCCGTGGCGGGCCATATATCGTGCATTGTCCACACAAGCGGTTTGCCCGTTTTCAGTATCTTTTCAATACCTTTGAGCGACAGCATACCTTGATTTATCCATGCCAAATGAACAACATCGGCATCTTTAAACGCCTGCAACTGCGTTATGTCGGTACCTGCGTTGGCAATATCGATAGCAAAGAGGTTGTGCTTAGAGAAGTGCAGATGCCGGAATATACACCACCGTTCCCACAGCTTGTTCCATCGTGTGCGCCACCCATTCTTTATTGTAAATACGGTCTTGTCGTCGCTCAACTTATCACGAACAAGCATATTTGCCTCTATTCCGTTGTTGTTCAGCGCATCTTTCAAACGGTTTGCAGCTACGGCAGCACCTCCGGTTTGTTCACTTGTATTTACAATCAATACTCTCATCATACCTTTATTTCACCTGACAAAGATACAAGTTTTCAATGAAATAATAGAAAAAAGCAGAAAATAATCCCATAAAACAATTCTAACCTCTTCTCCCCGCCAACCTTTGACTTACATCAAGAATTTGCAGTTTTGTTAAAAACGACCCTTAAAATATTTGCAAGAATTTCAAATACTCTTTATCTTTGCATCGTCAAAAGGTTAATAGATTGTTTAGGTTAGTAGTAATAGATTTAGGTTTTTAGTTATTTTTTAAAGGTAAAGTTTAACAGATTGTATAAATAAGGAAAACAAGGAGACCGTGAGGCTTCCTCTATTCATAAGATAAAAAACAATTAAGGTTAAACAAAATAAATGCTGAAGCTCGTTGAGAGTTTCAGCATTTATTTTTATCCCCTTTGTCTTCTTGCTGCAAAAGAACTCTTGTTTGACTGCAATACAGCCAATGCTGTTTTACTTTCGTTGTTCAATAAAAATGCCGAAAAATCGCTTTGGTTTTGTAAATATAATTCTGAAGAAAAATGATAATTTCGTTTTGGCATTGCAAAACCGTAGGTTTTACAACGCAAAACAGCCGCTTTTACCGTGCAAAAGCGTAGGTTTTGCAATGCGAAACAATAGGTTTTGGAATGTACTGATAATAAGATAGTTACACAACAGTGAAGCTGTGAATAAATATTTACACTTTTATTGCCTTCTTTTCGCCCATAAAACATAGAGCAACCCCATGTCTGAAGTAGACCAAAACAGACTTCCAACTGTTTGCTTCAGCTGCTTCCGGAAAGATAAAACAAAGGCAATGGAAAGACAGAACAGCAAAGCCGGCACGTACAAACATAATAGAAAAAGGTGGTGTATCATTGTTTGAAACACCACCTTTTTACTTTCTCAAATCATCAACTAACCTAAATAATTTACTCTCTAATAATAACTAATCAACTATTTTTTTACTTACGTGGACTGCTTGTGCTATGTTAGCAGCCACGACTGCAACTACCATCAATATTATGAACATTATCTTTTTACCTCTCTTGAGAGCCCTTTGCCCTCACTAATTTAACTTTTTACCTATTGTTTACGGGTGCAAAGTTACGGCTTATTGGGTTTTCAGACAAACAATTCGGGCAAGACTGTACAATATGGGCGCATTTATTGCCGTGCGTCAAGCGGATTGATTTTTATCAATGGTAAATTTGTGAGCCTCGTATTTTTTAATTAAATTTGTCGGACGGTAGCGAGAATAAAGCGATGGAAAAGAATATAGAACTGCAAAATGCGTGGGACTTTGTAGAACACACAGGCATCAGCATCTTTCTTACAGGAAAGGCAGGTACAGGAAAAACAACCTTTTTGCGTGCCATTAAGCAACACAGCACAAAGCGAATGGTGGTGGTAGCACCTACGGGGGTGGCTGCCATTAATGCCGGTGGCGTAACCATTCACTCGTTTTTTCAGCTTCCCCTTTCGCCTTTCGTGCCCGAAAGCATGGTAAAACCGCGTTTCGAATACAGCAAACAGAAACGAAAGATAATGCGAACGCTCGACTTGCTCGTTATCGACGAGATAAGTATGGTGCGTGCCGACATACTTGACGCTATCGATTCGGTGCTCCGCCGCTTCCGAGAACATGACAAACCATTTGGCGGAGTGCAACTTCTGATGATTGGCGACTTGCAACAGCTTACTCCGGTGGTGAAGTCTGAAGAGGAAGAACTGCTGAACCGATACTACAACACGCCTTATTTCTTCGACTCGAAGGCATTGCAAAGCATACAGTACGTTACGATTGAACTGACGAAAGTGTTCAGACAGCAAGACGAAACGTTCATAAACGTTCTGAACCACTTCAGAGACGGCAACGTAACAGACGAGGATTTCGAGACTCTGAATAAACGTTATAAACTAAATTTCAAGCCCGAAGAGGGCAGCGACTATATTCATCTGACGACTCACAACCGCATTGCCGACAATCTAAACAACAAGCAATTAAGGCAGATAGAATCGGAGGAGTTCAAGTTTTGCGCACAAACGGAGGGACAATTCCCCGACAACAGCTATCCTGCCGACTATGAACTGACACTGAAACGCGGTGCGCAGGTGATGTTTATCCACAACGACCGCTTCGAAAGATACTACAACGGCAAGATTGGGCGCATTACTTACATTGACGAAGAAAAGATAGCGGTGGCTTGTACCGGCGATGACGAAGCAATAGAAGTAGAGCCGCAAACGTGGGAAAACACGCGCTACACACTCAACGAGCGAACAAAGCAGATTGAAGGCGAAGTGTTGGGCACCTTCACGCAGTATCCGTTGCGATTGGCTTGGGCTATTACCATACACAAAAGTCAGGGACTTACCTTCGAACACGCCATTATCGACGCTCAGCAGGCTTTTGCTTCGGGGCAGGTATATGTGGCTTTGAGCCGTTGTCGCTCGTTGGAAGGCTTGGTATTGGCATCGCCGCTGAACCGGAATGCCGTTATCAACGATGCACGGGTGGACAGCTATATTGCCCAACAGAATATGCGTGCAGCGGAAAGTATAAGGAATTTGCCACTGCTGAAAGAGGAGTATTACAGAATGCTGATAATGGAATTGTTCAACTTCAACGAAATTTCCACTCTCGAAGCTGCACTTTTCAGAACTCTGGCAGAACACTTTCACAAGTATGCCAAGACGATAGCACTCCACCGAACAACCTTGGACGACTTGAAAAAACGCATTATCGATGTGTCGTCGAAATGGACACAGCTTGTAAGAAGTATGCCAACGGAAGACTTGCACAGCTCCGAATTTCTCGAAAGAATAAAGAGCGGCGCACGATATTTCTACAACGAACTTATTGAAATATTCTCCGAGCAGATTGAAATAACCAAAGGCATAGAGAGTAAGAACAAGGAAGCAATGAAACGCATAGACAACAACATTGCCGAACTTGAGCAAACCCGACATGCAAAGCTATTGCTATTGGAGGATATGATGGAAGAAGACTTCAGCACAAGCCGCTATCTGAAGTGCAAACAAGAAACTATTCTTATATCAATGGGCGACGAAGACGGTGCAAAACGACGCGACAAAAAGCGTAAGGCAAAGGCAGAAAAGAAGCCGAAAGAGGCTACGCACGCCATAAGCTACAAACTTTATAAAAGCGGAATGGACTTGAAAGCCATTGCAAAGGAGCGCGGTCTTACGCTGCAAACCATTGTAAACCATATCGCAAAGTATGTTGCGAGCGGCGAATTGCAAGCCTCCGACTTTGTAGATGAGCGGAAAGTGGCAACCATTCGATGCGTACTGAAGAAGTTTTCGCCCAACGAAGGCTTCAAAAGCATTAAGGAAGCCTGCCCTCCCGAAATAACTTACAACGATATAACCTTTGTTCTGGCAGAGGAAAAAAAGAAAGAACAGGAAAGCATATAGACAAGCTAAACCACCCTTTGCAACAAAGCCGTTTGCTTATATATACTGTATATGACAGTAAGTTTGTAATAACAATTCCATCGAAATAGTAGCAAGAAAAAACAAACACATTAACAGTAGATTGCGGAAAATAGAAGCAAAGTTGTCTGTGCTTTATGGAAGTATAGACCAAATATGCGCTTTAAAACGCTATGGTAGCTATAAAAAATCATAATTTCAAGAAAAAACTTATGCAAATAGTTTGGTTTTTCTTTTTTTTATCCATACCTTTGCATTACTTATAAATAAGTCTTGATTACAAACAGACAAAATAGTTATTAGTAAGTTAATAGTCAAAAAAATGTAAGTTAGTATGCCTTCGTGATGAAGGCGCACTAATAATAATTGAGTCAAGTAATTTTTTGAGTTATTTAGTTAAGTGGCAAGGCCTATGTATGCGTGAGCAAGCATAGGCTTTTTTCAGGCTTTTTATCCAGACGTTTTTATGTTGTATAAACACATGAAAAAACTCTGTGCAGAGCTGCACAGAGTCTTTATACTTTATGTATTATAAGGATTAACCTTTTTAATGTAAGGTGTTCACCTTTGCATTATATGGGTGGATTAACCTTTTTAATGTAAGGCGTTTACCTTTGCATTATATGGGATTTGCCTTATTTTACCTTTTCTTCTGAATCGAGCATGTGCTCCGGAGAAAGTATCTTGTCGAGTTGTTCCTTTGTGAGGACACCCTTTTCGAGCACGAGGTCGTAAACTGAACCACCGGTTTCGAGTGCTTCCTTGGCAATCTTTGTGCTGTTCTTGTAGCCAATGTATGGGTTAAGAGCAGTTACGATACCGATAGAGTGCTTTACGGTAGCTGCGTTGTGTTCGCGGTTTACGGTGATGCCGTCGATGCACTTCTCGCGGAGTGTGTCGAAAGCTTCGCCCAACCATGTTATGTCTTCTACCAAGCACTGCATGATGATAGGTTCCATAACGTTCAACTGCAACTGTCCGGCTTCTGCTGCAAGCATAACGGTTGTGTCGTTGCCAATTACTTTGAAGCAGGTTTGGTTGGTAACTTCAGGGATAACGGGGTTTACTTTGCCCGGCATGATGCTTGAACCCGGTGCCATTGGAGGAAGATTTATCTCGTTGAGACCGCAGCGTGGACCTGAAGCCATGAGGCGGAGGTCGTTGCAAATCTTAGAGAGCTTGATTGCCAAACGCTTCATTGCGCTGCTATAGTTCACGAGATCGGTTGTATCGGGGGTTGCTGCAACGAGGTCTTCGCTTGCTTTGAATGGCATGCCTGTGAACTCGCTGAGTTTCTTTGCGCATATTTCGGGGAAACCCGGTGCTGCGTTCAAGCCGGTACCGATGGCTGTACCGCCCATATTGATTTCAAGGAACATTTCCGCACTCTTGTTCAAGTTGTCGATTTCTGCTTCGAGCAGGTTGGCGAATGCGTTAAATTCCTGACCGCTTGTCATAGGAACGGCGTCTTGGAGCTGTGTGCGTCCCATTTTGATGTCGTGCTTGAACTCTTCTGCTTTCTTGCGGAAAGAAGCAACGAGGGCTGCCAGTTTCCCGACCAATGTCTTGTTCATGCGGATTAGAGCCAAGTGGATTGCCGATGGGTATGCGTCGTTTGTAGACTGACCGCAGTTGGCGTGGTCGTTTGGAGCACAGTATTTGTGTTCGCCTTTCTGATGTCCGAGTATTTCACATGCACGGTTTGCGATAACTTCGTTGGCGTTCATGTTTACCGATGTGCCTGCACCGCCTTGTACCATGTCGGTAACAAAGTCTTCGTGGAACTTGCCGTCGATGATTTCGCGGCATGCCTGTGCCATTGCGTCGCAGATTTCGTTGTTGATTTCGCCTAATTCGCGGTTGGTTTCAACGGCTGCCAGCTTAACGTAAGCCATTGCGATTACGTAGTCCGGATAGTCGCACATTCTTTTACCTGAGATGTGGTAGTTGTTTACTGCGCGTTGTGTCTGCACACCGTAGTATGCGTTAGCCGGTACTTGAAGTTCGCCCAGGAGGTCGCTTTCGATACGGAATTCTTTGTTGTTTGTTTCGTTTGCCATGTTGTATGCAAATTTTATTAGTTAAATATTGTGTTTAAGTTCGTTGCTTATGGGGCGGTTTTTATTTTTGTAAAACCTTTGCTTAGCAATGCAAATGTAGCAAATTATTAGTTGGTTGGGGAAGTTTTGGGGCGAAACATTTTAAACTTAGCAATATTTAACGAATGATTTAAAAGACGCAAAACCGTCATTGTGCACGCATAATCCTATGTATTGGAAACAATCGTTTTGTTTCAGGCTGAAAAGGGATCGTCGGTGCTGTGTAAAGGTGGTATTGCCTGACTTTATGTTACTGCTTCGTCTGCTGTCATAAAGTAAAGAAAGCGTGTGCAGAAACGGAATTAACGCTCCGTTTCAACCGTATTGCGGGTGGCAGAGAAATGCACCCATAAACAGTGATTGCTAAAGGTGATATTGAAGAACAATAAAAGAACCCTGTCGGAACTCGGGAATAGAGTTCGACAGGGCTCTTTGATTTATATAGCCGAACTTAAAGCATGTCGGTTTTAAGTCGGCGTATTCTTTCTTTTAAGTTTTACGATTTAGTAGGCTTTTATTCTGTACATGAAACCAATCTCGATGCGATTTGTGTTGTAATCCTTCAAGCCTGAAGCCTTGCTGTAGTCGTATTTGCGCCCAATGTATGCCAAGAAAATGCGGAAGTCTTGGCTTTTTGCGGGATAATACTCTATGCTGCCCATGTAAGCGTAGCTCTTTCGATAGTCCTTCATCTTCTCTATCTTTGTTACGCTTGCTGTTTCGTACATACCTTTCAGCATTAAGTTCCACTGCGGAGCAAACTGCCAGTTCATTTTTGTAATGAACGAATTGTAGTGAACATCGCTGAAGTATGACTCTCCTGTATGTGCGGGCACTGCCGTAACTTCGCTCGATGCAATCTTTAAACGGTCCAAACCGTCGAATGCGCCCATATAATCGAAGTACCATTGCAATTTTGGAAGGTTCAACTGCTGACCCAAAACCAACATGCGAGAGTATTTGTGCTCGGCTTGGGTCTGTATTCCCCAAGACCAACGTGTGAGCAATTTGTTGCCAAAGAAGCTACCGTTCCAGTTTGCAATGTATGTCAGCGGATTTCTTGAAGCCTCCAATTGGCGGATCCCGTTCTTCTCTAACGATACGGCGTTGCTTCCATATTCCGTTGCAAATTTGTTGTTGTTGGCATCACTGACTTCAAAGGCAAGTTCTTGTGTAGGTACCGGTTTGTAACTGAGTACCACACCTGCCATGAAGTTGTCCATATTGTCTACCATATCAGAGTATTGGTAAATGTACATTGGATTTTCGTCGAACTCGAAACCTCCCCAAATCTGGCACATCTTACCTGCTTCAATCTTCAGTTTGTCGTTGAATTTGTATCCAACCATCATAATGTCGGTGGCTTTGGCGAAGTTGTCTTCGCTCTGTGCACCGTTCGCTTTGTTCAGACGGTGGCGCAAACGATAGTAAAGTTTGTCGGTAAGGTTACCTTTTATTTCGATACGCAACTGCTTGTTGGCAAACCTTGTGCCCCAATCCTTGTTTGCATCTTGTGAAATCTGACCGGAAGCAGCGTAGTTGAAATAAACGTTGAACATATCGTTATGCTTCTTCAGCTTCGTAATCTCTTCAGAAAGCGACTTGAAATCGCCGTCTCCTGCACCATAACTATGGTTGTCTTGTGCCATTCCGCTTGTTGCAATTGCCAACAATGCGCCTAAAAGTATAGTCTTTTTCATAATTCTTTGTCTTTATGTTGTAAATAGGAAAAGTGGTTTTCTCTCAATGTTTCCATCGTAAAGGGGCGATATTTCTTTCTCGCTCCTTTACGATTTCACACCCGACAATTAGTATTCGGCGAAGTATTGCTGAATTTTCTGCCAGTCCTTCGTCTTTGTCAAGGCAAGCATCAGAAGCACGCGTGCCTTTTGCGGATTAAGGTTCAAAGATGCAATGAAGTGATATTTGGCATCGTCCACTTCGCCGTTAAGGTTGGTAGGACCGAAAGGAACGCGGCTTGCACGTACAACATTGATGCCATTGCCGACAGCTTTCAAAGCAACATCGAACACGTCTTTGTAGAAATTACCGTCGCCCACACCTGCCAAAACGATACCATCGTACTTGGCATCTACGAATGCTTGCATTGGAAGTGGTGAGCAGTTGGCATAGCCGTAAACGATACCCACCTTTGGAAGTGCAGTCAGGTTCTTTACATCGAACTCTGATTGAAGACCTTGCTTTGCCATTGGTTTGTGCAAATAAACCGGCTTACCGTTGTAAACATAACCCATTTCGCCGTAAATACCGCCTTTGAAAGTTGCGCAATCTGTGGTATGAGTCTTCAAAACAGACTTTGCTTCAAACAATTCGTTGTTCATGCAAACCATTACACCTTGCCCTTTTGAAGATGGGTCAGCTACAGCGCAGATTCCATTGTAGAGATTGGCAGGACCGTCTGCACTGATAGCGGTAGATGGGCGCATAGAACCAACCAGCACAACAGGCTTGTCTGAGTGAACCGTCAATGAAAGGAAGTAAGCTGTTTCTTCCATTGTGTCGGTACCGTGAGTAACCAATACACCGTCGTAGCCCTCTTCGTTCAACAGCTGGTTGATGCGTTTTGCCAACTTCAACCACACTCCGTCGTTCATATCTTGGCTGCCGATGTTTACAATCTGTTCGCCCGAAACGTTTGCAACGTCCTTTATCTGAGGTACGGCATCTATCAAAGTCTGAACGCCAACTTGCCCTGCGCCATACGCAGAGCTTGTAGCCGATGCAGAAACACCTGCGATTGTTCCGCCTGTTGCCAAGATACGAATCTTTGGTTTCTGTGCCAATACCACTGAAGACACCAACAGTGTCAATGTCATCAGAACTGAAATTTTAAATCTTCTCATAATAAATTGAATTTTGATAAGTTGTTAATATTTTAGTAATCTCTTTACATTAGTTATCCTTTAGAGGAATTGAACAATAAGCGCAGCCACGCCAATGGAGACGATGGTTGTAACAAAACCCGGCAATTGGAAGCTGTGATTGATAACATACTTGCCCACATGCGTCGTTCCCGTGCGGTCGAAGTCGAGTGCTGCCACCTCGGTAGGATAGTTTGGCAAGAAGAAATATCCATTGCAAGCAGGGAACATAGCCACCAGCAACATCGGATTGATGCCCAAGGCTACGCCGACAGGATAGAGCGTACTTACGGTTGCAGCTTGCGAGAAGAGCATGATGCTCATGATGAACAAAGCCACTGCAAACAAGAAAGGTGCACTTGCAACCATACCCGACAGCGCATTGTTCAGGTATTCTTCGTTGCCCATATAGAAAGTGCTGCCCATCCACGCAATACCGAAGATGCCCACGACGGCGTTCATGCCTGCCTTAAATATGTTTCCATTCACAGCATCGCTTGCTTTTGCTTTACCGACAAAGAGTATCAGAGCAGCGATTGACATCATAATCATTTCGATTGTCTGGCTCATGGTAACGCCTTCGGGGCGCAATTTTGGGAAGAAACCGAAGATTACCACCAAGATAACGCCTGCAAAGAATGCCCAAACAGAGTATTTTGCACGTGGGTTAGGCTGTTCTTCAGCCACTTCAAGGTTGTGTCTGTCTTCTTCCGGATTGATAATGCCCTCTGCCACCCTGCGCTTATATTCGGGGTCGTCCTCCAATTCCTTGCCCACGCGGTTTTGAATGAAGGCTGTCACCAAGATGGCAACAAGCGATGCCGGAATACAAACTATCAGGATGGTGCCCAGCTCAATGCCTTTTGCGCCGAGAATATCCTGACTGATTAATGCTGCGGTAGCTGCACTTACAGGGCTTCCCGTTATTCCCAACGAGGCTGCAATAACGCTCAGACTCATCGGGCGTTCGGGTCGTATCTTGTTGGCTTGTGCTATTTCGGAGATGATAGGCAACAACGAATAAGACGTATGTGCCGTTCCTGCAACGATGCAGAACAGCCAACAGGTAAGCGGACCAAAGTAAGTAATCTGTTCGGGGTGCTTTCTCAGGAACTTGGCGGCTACTCCCACCAAGTATTCCAAACCGCCCGATGCCTGCAAAGCCGCCGCCGCCGTAATTACGGCAACAATAATCATCATAACATCGATTGGTGCTGAACCCGGTTTAAGTCCGAAGCCAAACACAAGGACAAACACACCAATCATGCCGTAAATACCTAATCCAATTCCTCCCACTCGTGCGCCGATAAAAATCATAGCCAAAACCACGAGTAATTCTCCAATTACTAAAAGTTCCATTATTCAGTCTTTGTTTGTTTTCGCATTATTTAAACTAATGCAAAAATAACATTTTTATACTATCATCGGTGCTTTTATTGACAAAAATATTCACTTTGTTATTATCTTTTAACATACTCGGTTGAATATCGGGCAACGTAAATTCAACAAGCAAATATTGCTCGATTTCATGTTACTTTCGGTGTCTCTGTAAGTGATTGATAGTAAAGGATATACAAAAATATGGAATTTCTCGAAAAAAACGTAGGTACTTTTTGCCCAAAAAGTACCTACGTTTTAGTGAAAAAGTACGT
>NZ_BAJY01000035.1 GCF_000613945.1 Prevotella falsenii DSM 22864 = JCM 15124 | reverse complement strand
GCCCGACAAGGAACATATACTAATAATCAGCAAAAAAGAGGTGTAAATTTGGAAATATTGCTTAAAATGAGTACCTTTGTATGTTCAAAAGTAAAGTATGAAAGAAATATTATAATATGTCATCAATAGAAATTAAGAAGGTAGCGAACGGAGAAGACCTAAAATCTTTTATAGAATTTCATTACGACCTATATGCCGGCAGCCCCTACGACGTACCCAATCTTTATAAAGATGAATGGAATACGCTCTCAAAAGACAAGAATGCGGCTTTTGAATTCTGCGAAGCTGAATACTATTTGGCATTTAAAGACAATAAGATAGCAGGACGTGTGGCAGCCATTATCAACCATAAAGCCAACCAAAAATGGGAACGGAAAGACGTTCGCTTTGGCTGGATAGACTTCATTGACGATATTGATGTGTCTACGGCATTGCTCGATGCTGTGGCTGATTTTGGTCGTACAAAAGGTATGGAAACCATTGCAGGACCGTTAGGATTTACCGATATGGATCCCGAAGGTATGCTGACAATGGGTTTCGACCAATTGGGTACTATGGCAACAAGCTACAACTACGACTACTATCCAAAGCACATGGAAGCAATGAGTGGCTGGGAAAAAGACGTAGACTATCTTGAATATAAGATAAACGTGCCCGATGCCATTCCCGAAAAGTTTGTAAAGCTCTCTGAAATGATTCAGAAGAGGTACAATTTGCGCATCAAGAAACTCACTAAAAAAGATATTTTTGAAGGCGGTTACGGCAAGAAGATTTTCAATCTCATCAATAGTACGTACAAAGACTTGTATGGTTTCTCTGAATTAACCGACCGTCAAATCGACCAATACATAGAACAGTATTTCCCATTTGCCAACTTGGAGTTCATCACCGTGATTGAAGATGGTAACAAAGACAATCAAATCGCAGGTATGGGCATCACTCTGCCCTCGCTCAGCCGCGCTTTGCAGAAGTGCAAAAAGGGAAGATTGTTTCCTTTCGGCTGGTGGCATGTATTGAGAGTTATTAAGTTTGCCAAAACAGAAGGTATAGACTTGCTGCTCTTAGGCTTTCTTCCTGAGTACCGTGCAAAGGGTGCAAACGCGCTGTTGTTCTACGATTTAATTCCACGTTATATTAAACACGGCTTTAAATGGGGCGAGACTCAAGTGGAAATGGAAACCAATGACAGTGTGCAAAGTCAATGGGACATATTCGAAACCGTAAACCACAAACGCCGTCGTTGCTTTAAAAAGAGTTTATAAAGAAGAAACAGAAATACCGTTTAAACGAAAATATGGCTGAAGAAAGCAAAAAGACAGTAGCATATACCGACGATAACATTCGACATCTTTCGGATATGGAACACGTACGCACCCGTCCCGGTATGTATATCGGGCGATTGGGCGATGGAAAACTGCCCGAAGACGGTATCTACGTGCTGCTGAAAGAAGTTATCGACAACTCTATCGACGAATTTAAGATGAACGAAGGCACACGCATAGAAATAGAAGTGGAAGACAATCTTCGGGTTTCGGTGCGCGATTATGGACGTGGCATTCCGCAAGGAAAGCTCGTTGAGGCGGTATCTGTGTTGAATACGGGTGGCAAATACGACTCGAAAGCATTTAAAAAGAGTGTCGGACTGAACGGCGTAGGCGTAAAAGCGGTGAATGCACTCAGCGCAAAGTTTGAAGTAAAGAGCTTCCGAGAGGGGAAAGTGCGCTCATTAACGTTCGAAAAAGGCATAAAGAAAACCGATAAAACCACAAAGTCGAACGACGAGCAGGGCACTTACATCTACTTTGAACCTGACAACACGCTCTTTAAAAACTACAGTTTCCAAGACGATATTGTCGTTACCATGCTGCGAAACTACACTTATCTGAACACAGGACTTACCATTATGTATAATGGGCATCGCATTGTCAGTCGCCACGGATTGAAGGATTTGCTCTCCGACAATATGACCGTAGACCCTCTTTATCCCATCGTACACATGAAAGGCGATGACATTGAGATTGCCTTTACGCATACAAACCAATACGGAGAAGAATATTACTCGTTCGTAAACGGACAGCACACCACGCAGGGAGGTACTCATCAGAGTGCATTTAAAGAGCATATAGCCAAGACTATCAAAGAATTCTTCGGCAAATACGAATATGGCGACATCAGAAACGGTATGGTTGCCGCCATCGCCATTAATGTTGAAGAACCCGTTTTCGAGTCGCAGACCAAGATAAAGCTCGGTTCTACGGTGATGGCACCCGACGGCGACACCATCAATAAGTTTGTTGGAGATTTCATAAAGACCAATGTCGATAACTTCATGCACATTCATAAAGAAGAATTTACCGACATTTTGGAAAACAAAATAAAAGAAACCGAACGCGAACGCAAGGCTATGGCAGGCATTACGAAGCTGGCACGCGAGCGAGCAAAGAAGGCAAACCTGCACAATAGGAAGCTGCGCGACTGCCGTGTGCACTTCAGCGACGTCAAGAACGAGCAGAAAGAAGAAAGCTCTATCTTCATTACAGAGGGCGATTCTGCCAGCGGAAGCATTACAAAAAGCCGAGATGTAAACACGCAAGCCGTATTTTCGCTGCGCGGAAAACCACTCAACTGCTATGGACTGACAAAGAAAGTGGTGTACGAAAACGAAGAATTCAACCTCTTACAGGCAGCACTCGACATCGAAGACGGCTTGGATACATTGCGCTACAACAAAGTTATTGTAGCCACCGATGCCGATGTAGACGGCATGCACATACGTTTGCTCATCATAACGTTCTTCCTTCAGTTCTTCCCGGAACTGATAAAGAAAGGCCATGTTTATGTCTTGCAGACACCATTGTTCCGCGTACGCAACAAACGTACAAAGATTAAGAACAAGAAAATAATAGAAGAACAAGACGCAAAACGACTGAAAGGTGAGAAGAAAAACGACCTTATCACGATTTATTGTTACACCGAAGAAGAAAGAATAAATGCGATTGAGGCTCTCGGACCTGACCCGGAGATAACCCGATTTAAAGGTCTTGGAGAGATTTCTCCCGATGAATTCGCCCATTTTATCGGTTCCGACATGCGCTTAGAGCAGGTTACGCTGCACAAAAACGACCAAGTGAAAAACTTGTTGGAGTACTATATGGGTAAAAATACAATGGAACGACAAAACTTTATCATCGACAACTTGGTGATAGAAGAAGACCTTGTGAATGACGTTCCAATGGAATAAAATACGCTTAATTGCACCATAACAAATCCAAAGCGGGCTTACAACCCTACTTGAAATAAGAACTGAAGATTATGAAGAGAAGTTTTCTTTTATCAATAACACTCTTGCTGTTCAGCACTTTTGCTGCTGCACAAATCAATTTAAACCTCGGTAGCGACTCGCCTATGCGAAAAATGCAGATGGCAGAGATAGCTATTTCCAACTTTTATGTAGACGAAGTGGACGAGCAGAAAGTGGTGGAAGACGCCATTCGTGGCATGCTGAAAGGGCTCGACCCCCACTCTACCTACACCGATGCGAAGGAAACAAAGGCGATGAACGAACCTTTGCAAGGCGATTTTGAAGGTATTGGCGTGCAATTCAACATCATCGAAGACACCTTGGTGGTCATTCAAACCGTTGTGAACGGTCCTTCGGAGAAAGTGGGCATCGTTTCGGGCGACCGCATCGTTATGGTGGACGACACGCTGATAGCAGGTGTGAAAATGAATCGCACCGACATTATGAAGCGTTTGCGTGGCAAAAAAGGTACAAAAGTTAAGTTAGGCATCGTGCGCCGTGGTGTAAAAGACATGATAAACTTTTTAGTTACACGTGCCAAAATACCTGTTCACACGCTCAACGCAGCCTATATGATTCGTCCGGGCATAGGTTACGCACGCTTGGAGAGCTTCGGAATGAAGACCCACGAGGAGCTGATGGAAGCCGTTGAAAAGCTTAAACAGCAGGGTATGCAACGTTTGATACTCGATTTGCAGGACAATGGCGGCGGTTTTCTTGAAGCGGCAGTGCGCATAGCGAACGAATTTCTGCAAGATAACGATATGATAGTCTACACGGAAGGTCGCCGGGTGCCGCGACAGAGCTACAAAGCACGGGGCAACGGACGACTGAAGGACATTCCTGTCTATGTCTTGGTAAACGAATTAAGTGCTTCGGCTGCCGAAATAGTTTCGGGTGCGATTATGGATAACGACCGTGGCACCATCATTGGGCGTCGCACTTTCGGCAAAGGACTTGTTCAACGACCGTTTGAACTCGCCGATGGAAGTATGATAAGGCTTACCGTAGCACATTATTATATTCCGAGCGGACGCTGCATTCAAAAGCCTTACAAGAAAGGAGACAAGGTAGATTACGATATGGATTTGGAGAACCGACTGAAGCGCGGCGAACTAACAAATCCCGACAGCATTCATTTTGCCGACTCGCTGAAGTTCTATACCGTTCGCAAACATCGACCGGTATATGGCGGTGGTGGCGTTATGCCCGACTATTTCGTACCATTGGACACCACAAAGTTTACGTCGTTCCACCGCAAACTTATGGCAAAGAACCTCATTATGGACGCCTTCTTAAAGTATGTGGACAACAACCGCAAGACATTGAAGAAGAACTACAAGACTTTCGATGACTTTAAGGAGAACTACGAATTGCCCGCCGGCCTTACCGACCAAATCATTGCAGAGGCTAAAAAACAGAAGATAGAACCGAAAAATGCCGATGAACTCGACAAAACCGTGGCTTATATGCGCCACCAACTAAAGTCGCTCGTCGCACGCGACCTATGGGATATGACTGAATATTTCCGAATATGGAACGAGCAAAGCGACATTGTTCGGAAAGCAATCGAAGTGATTGAGGCTGATATGAAGAAGTAATTGCAACACGACAATAACCTACAAAAGCGAGCAATTTGCCATTGTGCAGATTGCTCGCTTTACTTTTTCAAGCACTATTGCTGGCCGTCGAGCCACAACCAACACCGTGTGCACAGCATCAGAACAAGTGTCTGCTTTTCCTACACAGCTTTCCGGCTTCTATCTGTCTATCCCGTACGTCTATTAAAAATGTGTCTACAGAATTATATAACAAACAGAAAGCGTGTCTGTTCAAATATAGATAAGCCATTGAAATATAATGTATAAGCCTTCAAACAACGTTATCCGGCAAATTCTTTACGTGTAAAGAAGAAATTATTTACACGTAAAGAAATATTTACTTACACGTAGAAAAATAATTATTTACGTGTAAATAATTCGTCGGCATGGTGTTTTTGCAGCTTTACAAGGCAGCAATACTTAGGCACAAATACTTTCAAAGAAAAGCAAAACGGCTTCCGTGCGACAATCACAGAAGCCGTTGTATCAAACTTTGGGGTTATATTTTTACAACCTTTACGCTACCATTGCCGAGCCTCAGCTTAGCAACGTAGATGCCACGATGAGGCAAAGCCAGCACAATTTCGTTGCTACCGAGTTGCTTGTTTTCGCTTACCAATCCACCCGCAGCATTGTATAGTTCTACCGAAGTGATATTGGTATCGGCTGTTAAACGAATTTCATTTGTATTCAGCCTGACAACTGCGATGTCTCCGCTTGCAGTTGTAACGCCTTTTATTGCATCAACAACATTCGGGTAGTCGCCTTCGATATTGTCGCCCCATAGGAACAGCCAGCTGTTGTCGGTATAAGATTTCTCCGAACCTTTTCTTACGTGCAAGTACACCTTATTAAATTCAACATCGCCAAATACTTCTTCTCCGAGAATCGGAGCTGTTTTGCGATAGCTATAAATATCTTTCAAGCCGTGGCAGGCATAGAAAGCGCGTGGTCCGACTCCTATTACAGAATCGGGCAAGCTAACTTTCTGCATACTGTTGTTATATGAAAAAGCATAGTCGGCTATGTAAGAGGTCTTTGGTTGAAGTAAAAACTCAGTCTTAGTGCCCTTGCAAGGAATTGCCATCAAGTAGAGTCCGTTGCCGTTTTGGCTTCTATAATAAAGCGCATTGTCCTCATAAATCAAGTAATTGTTCGTAGCAAAGTGGAACGTTGCCATACCATTGTTTGACAATGCGCCCGTACCTACCTTTTCAAGGTTTTTAGGAAGTGTAATTGCCTTAATGTCCTGACACTCAAAGAACGCCATTGAGCGGATTAATTTTGTTTCATTCGGTACAACGAAATTATCGCTCTTCACTGTCTGTGGGCACTCGTAGAGCGTGCTTTTATCCTTAGAATAGAGCACACCACCGTCTGCCATCATGTATTTAGCACCTGCAACAACCGTGAAACCTTCAAATTCGGGGCATTGCAAGAACAGCTTTGCGCCTGTCTTCTCTACCGATGCAGGCAGTTCGAGTGTTTCAATGGCGATACAACGCTGGAAAGCATTGTCTTTTATTTCCTTCAAACCTTCGTTCAGTTTTACGTTGGTCAGCACCTTGCAATTGTAGAAAGCACGCTCGCCAATGGTTTCTACGCCCGTCAGCGTCAGCGAAGTAAGCGAAACACAGTTGGCAAAACAAGTTTCGTCTATTACTTTCAGCGTTTCCGGAAACTTAACTTTCATAAGGTTGAAGCAAGACATAAACGTGCTGCGAGAAAGTTTCCTAAGTCCTGTGGGTATGGTTATCTTCTTCAGGTTCTCGCACAATACAAAGGCATTTACACCAATGGAGTCTACCGAGTTTGGCAATTCGATGGTCTCAAGGTTCGTGCAATCGCTGAAAGCCTGCTCGCCAATGGTCTTCAATTTGCTATTTGGTGCAAACGTAACCGACTTTAGTTCGGTGGCATAGAAGAATGCGCACTGCCCTATAACTTCGAGCGAAGCAGGGCATTCGATACTTCTGACAGATGATGTTGCAAAGGCATTCGGAGCAATTTCGCGTATTCCTTCCGGAATTTTGTAATTGATGGGCGCACCGTCGCCTTTCACCAACACATCACCCTCAATAACCTGTGCCGACAAAACCGATGGCACAAAAGCCAAGGCTGCCAATAATAAAGATTTAATTTTCATAATCACACTGTTTAGGAAATAAATTAGAACTCTTGTTTTATGCTTTTTCTTTCCTTTATTCCTTCTTTAGTCAGAGTTCATATCTAAAGAAGAAGATTACCATAACTACAAAGGTAACAATATTTTTGCTTTCTACCATTTCTCGCAGCATATTTTATAAACGGATAAAAATACAGAGGAGAAACGGTAGAAATTTAATGGAGACAACCTATTTCATAAACGAAAAGAAGACAATAAAACCGTAAATATTCTTCGCAATCGTAAGTATCGCTTAACTTCTTATCTGTCAAGACATTGCAAAACCTGTTGTTTTGCATTCCGAAAGCGTAGGTTTTACACGATGAAAGCGTAGATTTTGCATTGCAAAACAGCCGCTTTCGCAACGTCAAATCGCAATTATCGTTTTCTCAACGAATTATGTTTACAAAGTCAAGGCAATTTCCACGTATTGCCTTAAAGGTTTATAGGAACTTTCGGAATACTATAAATACATAGTAATAATAGAATTGTGCACTTTTCTTCCCTATGCTGTTGCAGCTAAAAGGTAATGAGAAAGGCTGACCCTAACGTCAATGAATGAATACAAGTGCGATTGCCTTGTGTGCGATAAGGCAGTAGGTCGTAGTCTAAAAGAAAGCGAATGCCATAGCGTTGGCGTGCTCTGAACGTAAGCGAAAGCCCTGTACCGAAGCCGAAACCGTGTTGTGCGTCGATTAAATAGTCCGTCAGCTGTAAGTCGGGATACTGTACATGCTCTGCCAAAAGTTTGCTTCCAACGAGCCAACGCTCCGAAAGCGGGTAGGAAAAATAAGCACCAGCACTTATTTTCCACGCATCGAAAACATCGTCTTCTGCCTTAATCTTGTCTACGATAACCGAAGTACGTGAAACCGAGAACCTTCCTCCGACGCCTACATACGGATTAAAGAAGTAAGCACCTTCGACTGCCGACGTGCAGCCCGACGACACTTTGAACTCCGAATCTTGCCCAATGGGGTACGAACCTAAGGGTAAACTAATCTGAAAGTTCAAACTAAGGAACGACGGATTAAGCATCTTGTCGAACGTTTCATTTTCGTTCACATTGTTCAGTCCACGGTTTTTGAATATCAAATCGGCAAAATAGTACCCCAATTCCGTAGAAAGTATGCCTATTCCGGCACCTGTCAGCACGTCGCTCAGCCAGTGTTTGTTGTTTGCCATGCGCATAAGACCTGTGGCAGAGGCTACGGTGTATGCCCCAATGCCAATCCAAGGGCTTTTGTGCCCATACTCTTTGTTAAGCATTGTAGCCGTCATAAAGGCTGTCGCTGTATGTCCGGAAGGGTAAGAATGGTGGTCGGTGCCATCGGGACGCTCTACATGGGTGGTATGTTTCAGCGTGTTTACGATGCTTGCCATAACTGCAACCGTCAGCGCATCGGAAGCAAGCATGCGCCCCCAGCTGCTTCTGCCTTCCACGCCGCCCAACTTTAATCCTAACATAACGGCGGCAGGGAGGTACTGGGTATAGTTGTCTAAGTGTCGGTTGAACTCCGGCAGGTAGTCGTTCCTTAATCCTCGGAAGTGTTTGTTCTGTCCTCGCACGATGAGACCGTTTACAATGAGTGGCGCACTGGAATATACAATCTTATGAAAACGGGTGTTGCTGATGCGTTCGAGCGTGTTTCCAACCTTCTGAAGGACGATGCCGGTATCGACATCGGCACATAAACTGTCGGTTAAACTTCTTGAATATACGTGCTTGACGGTATCGTTAAACGAGCTGTACGCCTTTGCCCGACAGCAAAGACATACCAATAGCATAGTCAAAAAATATATTCTTTTAAAACAAATCATTCTCTTCAGTTTATCACTTGACGGTAGTTAGAATTTCAAACTAACTTGTAAAGCGGCTGCAAAATTATAACTTTTTTGTAAGAATATGGTCTAATATAATATAAAAAGTGTATGAAAATGATACTCGAATAACTTCGAAAGCATTAAAAATAATAAATATTTTTTGTGTTATCTACTAATTCTGCTAACTTTGCAGTAGCATAAAAGTGTTTTTATAACGTTTTTACGACAAAGTAAAACCATACAGATTAAGACAACAGAATGAAGATAGCACTAATAGGTTACGGCAAGATGGGACACATGATAGAGCAGATTGCCCTTGAGCGTGGACATGAAATAGTTTGCAAGATAGACGCAGACAATCAGGAAGAGTTCGACTCTCCTGCTTTCGCAGCTGCCGATGTAGCCATCGAATTTACCACCCCCACAGCCGCTTACGGCAACTATTTAAAGGCTTTTGCACACAACGTGAAGGTGGTTAGCGGTTCTACGGGCTGGCAACACGAGCATAAAGCCGATGTGGAACGCCTTTGCACAGAGGGCGGACAAACCTTGTTTTGGGCGAGCAACTTCTCTATCGGGGTGGCTATCTTCGCAGCGGTAAACCGCTATTTGGCTAAGATAATGAACCAATACCCGCAATACGATGTGGCAATGGAGGAAGTTCACCACGTTCATAAGCTCGATGCGCCTTCCGGGACAGCCATAACGCTGGCAGAAGACATATTGGACAACATCGACCGCAAGGCGAAATGGGCGAAAGGAAAGCAGGTTGCTGCCGACGGTAGCGTTACTTCGGCAGAGGCAATGCCTGCCGATGTGCTCCCGATAGCTTCTGTTCGCAGAGGCGAAGTGCCCGGTATTCACAGCATAAGCTACGACTCTGAAGCCGACAGCATTACGATAACACACGATGCACATAACCGAAAAGGCTTTGCTTTGGGTGCTGTCTTGGCTGCCGAATATACAAAAGAGCATAGCGGACTGCTATCTACAAACGATTTATTTAAGTTCTAAAGAAAAACGCCCACAATGTGGGAATGACACAAGAATAATTTTATAACCAATGATTGATAAAGAAAAAGCAAAGCTCAACCCCAAGAAACAGTGGGCAAAGTTTATAGTTGTAGCAGTTCTTTACCTCGCTTTCCTCCTTTGGGTGAAGAGCTGGTGGGGGCTCATCGTGTTGCCGTTTATCTACGATGCGTACATTACGAAGAAGATAAAGTGGCAATGGTGGAAGAATTCGGACGGTCCCGTGAGGTTCATAATGGGGTGGGTAGATGCCATTGTCTTCGCTCTTGTAGCCGTTTACTTTATTAATCTCTTCTTCTTTCAGAATTATGTGATACCTTCTTCTTCGCTTGAGAAGTCGTTGCTCACGGGCGATTACCTCTTCGTATCGAAGTTAAGCTACGGTCCCCGCATACCGCAGACACCGCTTACGGTGCCCCTTACACAGCACACGATGCCGTTCTTCAACATAAAGAGCTACATTGAGTTTCCGCATTGGGAGTATCGCCGCGTGGCAGGATTGGGCAAAGTGCAGCTGAACGATATTGTTGTGTTCAACTATCCTGCAGGCGACACCATCATGAGCGAGCCTCAGTATCAGGCAGACGACTATTATCGTATGGTTTACGAAACAGGAACGAGTCTCTTGATGCAGCAAAATCCGAAGTTGGCAACTACCAATAAGAATGCGTTACAGCAGCGAGCGTTCTACGATAAAGCGTATGCGCTTGGCAGAAACTACATCGTCAATAACGTAATGACATACGGCGAGATAGATTCGCGCCCTACCGACCGTCGCGAAAACTATGTAAAACGTTGTGTAGGCTTGCCCGGACAAACCTTGCAGATAAAGAACAAGATTGTATATCTTAACGGAAAGCCGAACAAAGAGCCCGAAAACGTGCAATATACCTATATGGTGAAGTTCAACAACATAACGGCTGCCGACCTGTTGGGCGAACAATACGACGACTTGCGCAAGGATTTGGGCATCAGCAACGAAGATATACAAAGTCTTAGCCGTCTGCATGGCTACGACGTAGAGCAAGGATTGGTATTGAATCAGGCTGCTTTGCAGTACGATGGCTACATGCCGCTCACCAAACGTGCTGCGGCTGCATTGAAACAGCGTGGCATTGTGAAGGCAATACGCCCTGTAACCGACAAGGATATATATTCCGGTTCGGACTATCCGCGCAACTCCGACCTTGGCTGGAAAGTATGGACACGCGACAACTATGGTCCTGTATGGATTCCGGCAAAAGGCAAGAGCATTGCACTGACGTTGGAAAACCTGCCTGTCTATGAGCGTTGCATCAAGGTTTACGAGGGCAACAAGCTCGAAGTAAAGCAAGGAAAGATTTACATTAACGACAAACCTGCGACGTCGTACACCTTCAAACTCGACTACTACTGGATGCAAGGCGACAACCGACACAACTCTGCGGACAGCCGCTACTGGGGTTTCGTGCCCGAAGACCACATCGTGGGCAAGCCGTTGTTTGTATGGTGGTCGAGCGACCCCGACCGTCGAGGCTTCGGTGGCATACGTTGGAGCCGCCTGTTTAAATGGGTTGATAACATAAAGTAATATCATAGTTGTGAATAAGATAGCATTGTCTGAAAGGTCTGAGGAGTCAGACTTGCCCGACAATGCTATTCTTTTTTTGTCCATCTGTTCTTTTACAACCATTTTATTATGCCGGCATTACTTTCCTCTGCCTACTTTGCGCCCATTCAGTGGTATCAGAAACTGAACCGATACGATGTGTGCCTGATAGAGCAACACGACCATTTCGTGAAGCAAACCTATCGCAACCGCTGCGTAATAGCTACGGCAAACGGCGTGCAAACCCTTTCGATACCCGTGGAAAGGTTCGACGACGCGAAGTGCAAGATGAAAGATGTGCGCATCAGCGATCACGATAACTGGCGTCATCAGCATTGGAATGCACTGCTGTCGGCTTACGGCGAAAGTCCGTTCTTCGAGTATTACCAAGACGATATTCGCCCTTTCTTTGAAAAGAAGTGGGAGTTTCTTTTCGATTTCAATATGGAAATCACCCATACACTCTGTGAATTGCTCGACATACAGCCCGATATTCGCCCTACCGAAGAGTTTCTGCCAATGGGCAAAGCAGGCGAAACCGCCTTGCCTTACGCCGACTTTAGAGAAGTGATACGTCCGAAACGCCCGCTTTCCGATGCCGATTTCGTACCCAAACCTTACTATCAAGTGTACGAACAAAAGATAGGTTTTCAGCCCAATCTCAGCATTCTCGACCTGCTTTTCAATATGGGTAACGAAGCCATATTCTATCTTTAGTGCGTTGCTTGTTTACTTTTGTTTGTTATTTTTACAAGTAATTGCACCGCAACAAACTCATTGTGTGAAATTTAAAGTGTATTTTTGCAATGATAAATCAAAGTTCATGCAGCAGAGAATTTTACTGTTCATAGTCTTACTGACGAGTTTTTCCGCCGTCTATGCCCAGCAAGTGCAGGTCTGCGACGGTGCAACGAGTCTGCCTATTCGCAACGTTGCCATTGCCGTAGATGGGAAACACTTTGGCAAAACCGACTATCGGGGACTTGTACGCTTGCCCGATGCCTACGAAACTGCAACTTTCTCCTGTCCCAAATACCACCCCGAAACCCTGACACGTGCAGAAGTGCTGAAAGATACCGTCTTTCTTTTTCCCGAAAAGAACTATCTTGACGAAGTGGTGGTATGGGGCAAGCACATCGTAAACGGCAGAGAAATGCTGAAGCAACTGCCTAAACGCGATATTATTGAGCAAGCTCCGGCACACAGTATAGGGGAATTCGACTTTGGTTTAATGCTCAACAAGCGTCTCAGACGCGACAAAGAGCACGTCAGAAAGCAACGCGAAGTATTCAGAAAGTTCGATGGAATAAATGTCGGCGACCCTATTTTGCGCGCTTACAACGAAACGATGGCAGAGCAAAAACGTAAGAAAATGGAAAAAGAAATAGAGGAGAAGCACAAGAATGCAGATGGAAAAATAGAGAAATAACCGCACTTTCCGTTGCCTACAAAATAACCTACATTCGCCTTTCACGTATCCCACGCCTGTCTCCTGCGTATCCCATATTTGTTTCTTACGTATTCCGTATTTGTTTCTTACGTATTCTCATTTGATATTATGGCAAGCGTTACACCACTTCCGCTAAACTTTTATTTTGCAAAAACAGCTTAGTCAGTTGTAGATATTACCCTTGGAGCACAACTTCCTTTAAACTTTTATCTTTCAAAAACAGCACACCGATAAATTCTTTACGTGTAAATAATTCTTTTTCTACGTGTAAGTAAATATTTCTTTACGTGTAAAGAAGAAATTATTTACATGTAAATAATTTGTCTAATGGCAGGTTTTAACAAACTAAACCGTGATTTGCTGCTATTATAATAGCCTTAAATACAGTGTCATAGCATAGGGTATGTAAGATTAAGGTAGGTCGGGGATAATTCGATTGAATATACTGACCGGTATAATAGCATAGAATATGTAAGATTAAGACAGAGGTAAGATGCTCATAAATTTATAAAAGTGTAGAGCAAAAGCGAAAAGTATATTCAGCGAACATACTGAAAACAAAGAGGGTGTATCATAAAAATAAATTATGATACACCCTTTTGTATTTGTCCTAAAGGTTGAAATGACATTCTTTCCAACGTCCTCTTGAAACCTGTTTGTGGACCAGCCTGGGCTTGAACCAGGGACCTCCAGATTATGAGTCTGTTGCTCTAACCAACTGAGCTACAAGTCCGGTACTCGTTGAATACGGCTGCAAAGATAATGAATAAATCGGAAAAACGTGAATGATGCGGGGATATTTTTAGCGTTTTAACACATTTTGCGTACTGCAAAGCATAGTTTCGGGCTATTTGGTGTATCTTTGCACTGCAATTCGTTAGGTCGTTTTACGACCTTGTTGAGCATTTTAGACTTGCGCAATACATTTTAGAAATGATGCCGTAAGCAATCAAGAGGAATGCAATAAAGAAACAAGAGGAATGCAAAAAGAAAGATGAAAGATAATGTTTAGTTTAGGCGGTTGTGCTTGTAAAGTTCGTGTAGCTTGCTCGTAAAGTTCGTGTAGCTTGCTCGTAAAGTTTGTATAACTTGTTTGTGAAGTTCGTATAACTTGTTTGTAAAGTTCGTATAACTTGCTTGTAAAGTTTGTGTAACTTGCTTGTAAAGTTAGTCTCACTTGCTCGTAAACTTGGAACAGCTTGCCGGTAGATTTAGAACGAATGCTTGCAGACTTAGGTTGGAAGCGTTGTATAAAATGAAAACAATATTCCTTAAAGATATATATACTGATAAATTGAGGCCGGAGAAACCGTCAGTTGCCACGATTGGCTTTTTCGATGGTGTGCATCTTGGTCATCAGTTTCTTATCAATCGCCTTGCCGAAATGGCAAAACAAGACGGTTTAGAGTCGATGGTGATAACTTTCGACCGCCACCCTCGCCAAGTTTTGCAAAGCGACTACCAACCCAAAATGCTGTCTACACTCGATGAAAAGTTAGAGAAGCTTGAGCAAACGGCAATCGACCACATTGTTGTACTTCATTTTGACAAAGCCTTGTCGCAACTTACATCGAGGCAGTTTATGGATACCGTACTTCATAAGCAGCTTAACGTGTGCAAATTGATGATGGGTTATGACAACCGTTTTGGGCATAACAGAACCGAAACTTTCGATGATTACGTGCTTTTTGGCAAAGAAACAGGCGTTGATGTCTGCCAAATCACTGCCTTTTCGATGGGCGATTTTAATGTAAGTTCTTCGGTTATCCGCCGATTTATCGAAGCGGGCAATATGGAAGAAGCCTCTCGGTGTTTGGGCATACCCTATTCCTTGCGTGGCAATGTAGTCGGTGGCTATCGGAACGGACGCAAGTTGGGCTATCCCACTGCCAATATAAACATACGCGAAACCGAAAAACTTCTTCCGGCAATGGGTGTCTATGCCGTGCGTGTTCGTATTGCAAACGATGAAAAGGAATATGGCGGAATGCTCAATATAGGCAATCGTCCCACTTTCAACGGCGCAGATTTATCGGTGGAAGTGCACATTTTCGACTTCTCGGGCGACTTATACGGCAAAACAATAGAGGTTCGTTTTATCAGTCGTGTGCGCTCCGACAGGAAGTTTCCGACCTTAGATGCACTTGCAGAACAAATGCAGTTGGACGAACAACAGATAAGAACTATTTTAGAAAACAATAGAAACATATAATAAAAGAAACAGCTATGGAAGAAAAAAGCATTTTAAAGAGCCTGTTATATGTCGCTCTTTTCGTTTCGTTATTCTTCGTTATCCAGTTTATTTTCGAGTTTTCCGCCATCGGTATCTATACTTATTTGAAGGGTTCAGACTTCAACGAGGTGCTAAAAGGAATACAAACGGGGCAATATACCGACGTTATCGTAATCTCCTATTTGCTTTCAAGCGTTACCGTTATCCTCCTTTTTGTTAAGAGAAAATGGTCGCCTATCTCGCCCACCTATCTTCGTTCAAAACCTTGGGGTGTGCTGTTTTGGTCGGCAATGCTTTCCATCGGTCTCATTCTTCCTGCACAATTTATCTACGAGAAGGTACAAATTACGGTGTCGGATAATATGGTGCAACTCTTTGAGAGCATTATGAAACAACCACTTGGCTATCTTGTAATAGGCATACTTGCCCCTATTGCCGAAGAATTAATCTTCCGTGGTGCTGTTTTGCGTGTTTTACTCGATGCTTTCGGCAGAAAAGGCAGATGGCTCGCCATAGTTTTAACGGCTTTAATCTTTGCCGCGATACACGGCAATTGGGCACAAGGCACACACGCATTTGTTATCGGAATAGCTTTAGGTTGGCTGTATATGCGCACTCGTAGCGTACTTCCGGGCATTATGTTGCACTGGGTGAACAACACCACTGCTTACATTATGTTCCACCTGATGCCCGATATGGCAGACGGAAAGCTCATCGACTTCTTCCACGGCAACGAGCGTACAATGTATTTAGGTTTACTCTTCTCGTTCTGTATCTTCATTCCTGCCATCTTCCAATTGGCTGCACGTATGAAGCGAGCCGATGAATAAAGCCGCTCTTTTTAGCGTGAATTCGATACAAGCTCTATGCTATAAGTCTGCTTTTGCGAACTATTTCTATGTTCATTGCCGGCTTCTCCGGAACAGATAGTATGCAATGAGCCTTGCCATTATATTTGTTGAAAGTTATCAAAGTAGCGGTATATTGTGTTGTTCTATGCGAAATACTTTATTCTGTTTTATTATTTGTTTCCCTTAAAACAGTACATTGATGAATTATTTACACGTAAATAATTATTTTTCTACGTGTAAGTAAATATTTCTTTACGTGTAAATAAATATTTTTCTACACGTAAATAATTTGGCAAACAAAAAGTATTGATGGGTATAACAGCCTTTAAATCGGAAGAATGGTACGTTTTTATGCTGTGAAATAAAGAATATGTGCGGTTCGTTGTTTAGGAATGAAGCGTGTAAGAGTAAGATTGTGTAGGTGGTTTGTAGCGAAAAGCGGGTGGGTCAAGTTCTGTTTTTGACCCACCCACTTGTATTATTTCGTTTCTAAAGCGGTTGTTCCGCTGTTGTTTTTTGCTGCTTTGCTCTTTACTTTGAACTTATCGAAGCCATGCCCGAATACACCCATAACCTGACTTTGCGTTACAAAGGCGTGTGGGTCGATGTCGTTGATGAGGTGATAGAGCATTCTTGCTTCGCGTTGGCGTGTAACAACCAATACCACTTTCGTGTTTTGTCCGCTGTAATAGCCGTGCGCATCTATCGTGGTACAGCCACGATGGGGTGGCGTTTCTGTAATCTGCTTGCATATTTCTTCGTATCGTTCGGAAATAATAAGGAACTGGACAGAGCGTCGTCCTGAATTAACGACTTGGTCTAACACAAACGATGTGATAACCAAACAAACGTAACCATAGATTACTTGTTCCCAATCTTTCAGCACTACATAACTTAATGTAACAATGGTGGTATCGACTAAGACAAGCACACGCCCAAGCGAAATGTCGTGGTATTTATTAACGATGGCTGCAACAATATCCGAACCGCCCGTACTGCCGTTGTATGAGAGGCAGAAACCTAATCCTAAGCCGCAGAACAACGAACCTATGAGGGCAACCATAAACGGCTGGTCGCTCAAGATAGTGGGGTTTGGGAAGAACTCGCGCATAAATCCTACCGTGAAAGTCATAACCAATACGCCGTAAATAGTTTTAATACAGAAACGCAAACCAAGAGATCGCAGTGCAATGCCCAATAAGATAGCGTTCATAACGAAGTAGGTAACAGAAACCGGAATGTTCAATCCCCAAAAGAAAATAGACGACAATCCTGCCACGCCACCCGTGCTGATGTTGTTGGGCAGTAAGAAGATGGTCCAACCAATGCTATAGGAGAAACACCCGATAGCAATCATGATATAATCTAAAATCTCGCGATAAAGCGTTTTTTTTGTAATTGTAATACCCATTAACCAAGTCTGTTTTTATTTTGCAAAAGTACTTATTAATATTGAATAAAGCGATGTTTGCAGCATAAAAAAATGCTTTCATAAAGCATAAACTGCAATATGAAAGCATTTTTGTTCTGTTTCGGTTTCTGTTTAGTGCCGTTTTGCTGTTGCCATGTTGTTTCCTCTAAACAGGCAGCACGCACTTATTTCACCCTTAAAGCGCGGGTAGCATTGAGCACGGCAAGCACCATTACGCCTACATCGGCAAAGACAGCCATTCCCATTGTTGCGATGCCGACGGTAGAAAGTGCGAGCACTGCCACTTTAATGCCGATGGCAAACACTGCGTTTTGGCGTGCTATACCGATGGTGCGACGAGATATACCGATGGCTTTGGCTATTTTTGAAGGCTTGTCGTCCATTAAAACAACATCTGCGGCTTCAATGGCTGCATCGCTTCCGAGTGCTCCCATTGCTATGCCAATATCGGCACGAGCCAATACCGGAGCATCGTTTATACCGTCGCCGACAAAGGCGAGTGTGCCGTTGGCAGGTTTTTCGCTGAGCAAGCGTTCTACATGCGCCACCTTGTCGGCAGGCATCAGTTCGCTGTAATATTCGTCTAAGCCCAACTGTTCAGCTACAAACGCAGCCACTTCCTTGCGGTCGCCTGTCAGCATTACGGTTTTTTCTACTCCCGTTTTCTTTAAAGCAGCAATCGCAGGTGCAGCATCGGCTTTTATTTGGTCGGATATTACGATGTGTCCGGCATATTCTCCGTCTAATGCAACATATATTGTAGTTCCTTTAAGGTGTTGGCATTTTTCGCAAGTAGTGATGGTTGCACCGATTGATGCCATCATTTTTGCATTGCCGACACACACTTTTTTACCGTTGATTTCGGCAAAAATGCCTTGTCCGGCAACTTCTTTCGTATTCTCAATCTTGCATTCGCACGACGTTTCTTTGTAGGCATTACGCAGTGCAGCCGCAATGGGGTGGTTGGAATATTGCTCTACGTGGGCAGCAAGATGCAAGAGTTCTTGTTCCGAAAGTTTATTCGGGTGAATGGCTTCGACCTCGAAAACACCATGTGTAAGTGTACCCGTCTTGTCGAATACAATGGTTTTGGCACGAGCTAACGCCTCCATATAGTTGCCACCTTTTATAAGAATGCCGGCGTGTCCGGCACCACCGATACCGCAGAAGAACGACAACGGAATAGAGATAACCAAGGCACAAGGACAACTTACGATAAGGAAAGTAAGTGCACGGTAGAGCCAAGTAGACAGCGCATCGCCATAGTTTTCTGCAAAAAATGGCGGAATGAACGCTAAAAAGAGGGCAGAAATAACCACGATAGGTGTGTAGACACGTGCAAAACGACGAATAAACGATTCGCTTTTCGACTTGCTTTCGCCGGCTTCTTCTACCAAATTCAATATCCTTGATGCCGTAGAATTGCTGAAAGTCTTGCTCACTTTCACCTTCAGTAACCCCGAAATATTCACACAACCCGATACAACGGTATCGCCAAGCATAACATCTTTTGGTATGCTTTCGCCTGTCAGGGCTACCGTATTCAAACTTGAACTACCCTCAACAACCTCTCCGTCGAGCGGAATCTTTTCGCCCGGCTTCACAAGAACCACTTCGCCAATGGCGACGGTAGACGGTTCTACCACGATGGTTTCGCCGTTTCTTACTACGTTTGCCGTATCAGGGCGTATGTCCATAAGGTCGGAAATGGAGTCTCGCGTCTTGTCTTCGGCGTAGTGTTCAAACAGTTCGCCCACTTGGAAGAACAGCATAACGAAGACACCCTCCAAGAATTGCGGCTCTCCGTTGGGCAGAAAGCCCACTGCAAACGCACCTATTGTGGCAACAGACATAAGAAAATTCTCGTCGAAAGGGTTGCCTTCCATAATTCCTTCCACTGCTTCGCCCAACACATCGTAGCTGATAAGCAAGTAAGGAACAAGGTAAATAACCAGCATTTGCCATGTTGGCAAATTGCAATTGTGTTCTACAATCCATGCCAACAATAGCAACACGGACGTAAGAATAATTCTTATAACTTTTTTCTTCATCGCTTTTTTGTTTTGTTACTGATTTTGGTGCAAAGGTAAACAAAAGATAGTGCAACCAAGTTGCAAAGTTGCTGTGCACCTATCGAATTGGAATGAGAAAGTCCAACAAATCGTATATAAATGCCTATCGGTTAGGGTGAAATGGCTGAAAAACAAGTTAAAGCAAAAAATAATTGAACTTTTATTCGTCTGTTCAGCAATTAATCCTTAATTTTGTGCGATTTTAAAAAGTTATGCGGAATAAGTAAACGCCTTACAAGGCAAAACTATGATTGTTTTTTTGCCTTTTTGTAGTCTTTACTTTTCCTTATGATGTTAGGTCAAAACAATAAGTATTTAAATTTTAGATGAACGTAATTACGAAAACTCTTCAATTGTCTGATGGAAGAAACATCACAATTGAAACTGGAAAGGTTGCAAAGCAAGCCGATGGCGCAGCAGTAATCAGAATGGGTAACACTGTGCTCCTCGCAACAGTTTGTGCAGCCAAAGAGGCAGTTCCAGGTACAGACTTTATGCCTTTGCAAGTAGATTATCGCGAGCAGTATGCTGCCGCAGGTCGCTTCCCCGGCGGTTTCACAAAGCGCGAAGGCAAAGCCAACGACGACGAAATTCTCACATCGCGTCTTGTAGACCGTGTGCTTCGTCCTCTTTTCCCTTCAGATTATCACACAGAAGTATTCGTTACAGTAATGCTTCTTTCAGCCGACGGCGTTGATATGCCCGATGCTTTGGCAGGATTTGCAGCATCGGTAGCCATGCAATGCTCAAATATTCCTATCGAACACCCAATCTCTGAAGTGCGTGTAGCACGTGTAAACGGAGAATATATCATCGACCCTACCTTCGAACAAATGAAGGAAGCCGACATGGATATTATGGTCGGTGCCACCAAAGACAACATTATGATGGTGGAAGGCGAGATGGACGAGGTTTCGGAACAGGACCTTATCAACGCCCTTAAGGCAGCGCACGACGCCATAAAGCCTATGTGCGAAATACAAGAAGAACTTGCAAAGGAACTTGGCACAGATGTTAAGCGCGAATATTGCGACGAAGTAAATGACGAAGAGCTTCGCGAGCAGGTGAAGAAAGAAACGTATGATGCTTGCTATGCGGAAGCACAGAGCGGCGACAGCGATAAGAAGCACCGCGAAGAAGTTTACGACAAGATTAAGTCGGACTTTATTGAACGCTACGATGCTGCACATGCCGACCTTTCGGAAGACGACCTCGAGGAAAAACACGCACAGATTGAACGTTACTACGCTGATGTACAGCGCGACTCAATGCGCCGCAGCGTTCTTGATACAGGTAAGCGCATGGACGGTCGTGCATGCGATGAAATCCGCCCAATATGGTGCGAAGTAGAACCATTACCTATGCCTCACGGAAGTGCATACTTCCAACGTGGCGAAACATTGGCACTCGCTACTTGTACATTGGGTACGAAGCTGGACGAGAAGATGGTAGACAACGTGCTCGACAAGAGTTACCAACGTTTCCTTCTTCACTACAACTTCCCTCCTTTCTGTACAGGCGAAGCAAAGGCACAACGTGGTGTCGGCCGTCGCGAAATTGGTCATGGACACTTGGCATGGCGCGGTTTGAAGGGCATGATACCGGAAGATTTCCCCTACACAGTGCGTCTTGTAAGTCAGGTATTGGAGTCTAACGGCTCTTCGTCTATGGCTACCGTATGCTCAGGAACACTTGCTTTGATGGACGCCGGTGTGCCCATCAAGAAGCCAGTATCGGGTATTGCAATGGGTTTGATTAAAAATCCGGGCGAAGAAAAGTATGCTGTACTCAGCGATATTCTTGGCGATGAAGACCACTTGGGCGACATGGACTTCAAAACAACAGGTACTCGCGACGGTATTACAGCCACACAGATGGATATTAAGTGCGACGGACTCTCGTTTGAAATCCTCGAAAAGGCACTCATGCAGGCAAAGCAAGCTCGCGAATACATTCTCGGCAAGATAGTAGAGACTATCCCTGAGCCACGTAAGGAGATGAAACCACAGGTTCCGCGTATTGAAACACTCGAAATTCCAAAAGAATTTATCGGTGCAATCATCGGCCCCGGGGGCAAGATAATTCAGCAGATGCAGGAAGAAAGCGGTGCTACCATCACCATAGACGAGGTGGAAGGCGTTGGCAAAGTCCAAGTTTCTGCACCTAATAAGAATGCTATCAACGCAGCAATGAGTAAGATTAAGGCAATCGTTGCTGTACCGGAAATCGGTGAAGTTTACGAAGGAACAGTTCGCTCTATCATGCCTTACGGTTGCTTTGTTGAGATTATGCCGGGCAAAGACGGCTTGCTCCACATTTCGGAAATCGACTGGAAACGCCTTGAAACTGTTGAAGAAGCAGGCATTAAGGAAGGCGACAAAATCCAAGTGAAGCTCCTTGACATCGACCCTAAGACCGGTAAGTACAAGCTTTCGCGCCGTTGCTTGCTTGAAAAGCCCGAAGGATATGTAGAGATGCAACGTCGTCCACGTGGCGATAGAGGCGAACGCCGACCACGTCGCGACGACCATCGTAATTCATAATGGCGGGGAAAAGACAACCACGCTGTGGTTTCAGTTCCTCCGAAGGATAATACTACGATTAATTTTTTGTAATTAACACCATATTAAATCCCGCAAATTCAACTTGAGTTTGCGAGATTTTAGTTTCTTTTATCACCCATTTCCGCCGATGAAATCGTAGGTTTTGGAAGGTAAAAGCGGCTGTTTTGCGATGCAAAACCTACGCTTTTGAAATGTCAAACCGTAATTGCCACTTTTTAATGGAATAATCTTTATAAAATTATCGCTATTAAACAGCAAAGAAAGAATTACCTCATTAAATATCCGCTGAACCGAAATAGCGGCATTGCATCGCAGATGTATTCGATTGCTGTGTATGTCTTTGTATTCCTTTTTCTGCCTTTCTTGCCCAATAAAAGCAGGCTATTTCTTTGATGTTTCTACTATTTCCATTACCTTTGCATATATTAAAAATCGAAGATATGGACAGCAAAGAATTGTACAAACTATACGAACAGCACCCTGTTATAACAACTGATAGCCGCAATTGCCCTGAAGGCAGCATATTCATTGCGCTGAAAGGGGCTTCGTTCGATGGTAATAGATTTGCAAAAGCAGCATTGGGAAAAGGTTGCAGCTATGCCATCATCGACGAGAAAGAGTATGCCGAAGTGGGAAACGACCGCATTATACTCGTAGACGATGCCCTCGTAGCCTACAAGGAAATAGCAAGGGCACACCGTCGCACGTTTCAAATACCTGTGATAGGTATTACAGGCACAAATGGGAAAACCACTTCAAAGGAACTTATATCGGCTGTGCTGGCAGAGAAATTCAATGTTTTACACACCGAAGGCAATTTCAACAACGATGTGGGGGTGCCTAAAACCTTGTTGCGCCTGCGTCCGGAACACGAAATTGCCGTAATAGAAATGGGGGCATCGCACAGAGGCGACATCAAGAAATTAGTGGAATATGCAGAGCCAACCTGTGGACTGATTACCAATGTGGGCTGCGCTCACCTGCAAGGATTTGGCAGTTTTGAAGGCGTAAAGCAAACTAAAGGCGAGCTGTACGACTACTTGAAATCGCACGACTGCCTGCTTTTCCTGAACGAAAGCAACGCCGACTTAGTGGAAATGGCTGCGCAACGTGATTTTGAACGTGTGGTTTCGTATGGTCAGGACGAAACGGCAAATGTGCAAGGCGAGGTGGTAGACTGTGCGCCTTTCCTGCGTTTCCGTTGGCACGAAGCAGGAGGCGAATGGAAAGAAGTGCTGACCCACCTTGTCGGAGCATACAATTTAGACAATATGCTGGCTGCCATTGCCATCGGTTTGCACTTCGGTGTTGCCCCACAGCAAATTTGCCACGCATTGGAAACCTATGTACCGAGCAACAACCGCTCGCAACTGACGGAAACACCGAACAATAAACTCGTTGTAGATGCCTACAATGCCAACCCTTCGAGTATGGCAGCAGCCATAGAAAACTTCCGTTTGATGGCAGCAGACAACAAGATGGCGATACTGGGCGATATGCGCGAGCTGGGCGAAGCAACCGCCGAGGAACACCAAAAAGTAGTAGACTTGCTTGTGGCAGCAGGCATTACGAACGTCTGGCTTGTGGGCGAGGACTTCGGAAACACCACTACGACCTTTAAAAAGTTTAAGGACGTTGAGGCGGTAAAAGCGGAAATAGCGCGCTGTCAGCCCAAGGAACACTACATATTAATAAAAGGTAGCAACGGCACGAAGCTATACGAGTTGCCCGAACTGTTGTAGGAACAACACAACAGTTTAGGAAAATATAAACAGGGAAATAGATAACGATTAAAATAAAATAATTATCTTTGTGGTCAGATAGTTATCTATGTAGTTTGAAAACATTATTGCTTTCCAAGTGTTAGGTATGAGAGAACTTGCAGAAATGGAATTTTGATGTGTTTTTAGCTTAATGAACCTGTAGAAATATGAAAATATTACTGATATGAAGCGACTTATATACGATTTTACATCTACTCTGCCTGATTTCTTAAGAACCATTATCTGTGCGCTTTATATCTTTATAGCCGGCTTTTCCGTTACGTTTGCTGATGTAAATCCAACCACCGTTCGTGCTAAAATGCTGCAATTACCGAAAGGGAAACGATTGCTCTATTTGCGCAATATTTGCGATGACGCCATCGGAAAAGACGACAAACATCAATACGAACTATTGAAGATTTATATCGTAGAGGCACAAAAGCAGGCTTCAATATCCAATGAATTGTATGCGTTGAAACGCTTGATGAGCTACTATTATAATTACGACAAGGACAAAGAACTATATCAGGAAGTGCCTGTTGCCATGAATAAAATGATAGCCCACGGCTATACAGACTACTATTACGAATTGTGGTCGCTCCTGATAGAACGATATTTCTACACACAAAAAATCACTCAGGCACTTTCAGAGGCCAAAGAACTGTTCGCCGATGCAAAGAAACGGAAAAACGGATATGGGCTTGCTGTGGCAAACAACCTGCTGGGAGAAATATATGCAGGTATGTACGACGGTGTCATATCGCTGCGACACTTTTCCATTGCGCTTGAATATGCCAAGAAACTGAAACACAATAACCGCTTGCTCATACTGATTTACTCCAACTATACCGATGCTCTTTATAATGAAAGGCTATATTCGCAAATGCTCAAAGTTGCGCAGGAATGGGAGGAAAAGCTAAACGATTATGCCGAAACGGCAACGAAAGAAGGCAATTCGTTATTGCTCTTGACACCTTGGTATGCCTATTGTAACCTTTCAATAGCTGACGCACAAATGCAATTGGGTAACTATGATGAAGCCAATAATTATCTTCAGAAGGTCGCTTCGACCATAAACTCTCAAACCATAAGGGTGAAATCAGCCTACTATCATAGTATAGCGCAGTTTTGGATGTGTAAGAAAGACTACGAAAAAGCTCTGAAATACAGCGATATATGTTTGAAAATAAGTGCCTCTATCAACGATGCAATGGGTATGAACAGCCTGCTTATCAACCATGCCAACATATTAAACAGTGCCGGTCGATACAAGGAGGCATCGCAGTTATACAGCAGTTTGATGGAAAAACGCGATAGTCTGGAAGAAGAATATATGCGTAACCAACTCAACGAAATGAGCGTGAACTACCAATTGGAGAACGAACGGGCAAACAGAAATCAGGCTAATGCGAATTTAGTCATATCCTTGGGTGCATTGCTGGTTTCGATATTGTTAGGTGTGGTTTATTATATTTACACACGAAAGCTACGGCAACGAGAGAGGATAATGTTTAAAACTGTGCAGCGTTTTAAACTGACGGAACGCTTAAACCTTGCTTCGCTGGAAACTTTATCGGAAGAAAAGCTGACGATGGAAGAACGTTTGTTTATAGAAACTTGCCAAATGATGGATAGGGATAAGCCTTATCGCGACCCCGATTTCAATCGGGAAACGATGGCTGCGCTGTTAAATACGAACCGAACTTACTTAGGAAGTGCTATTAGAAAGTATGCCGACGGACTCACCATATCGGAATTTATTACGCGCTATCGCCTACGCTATGCAGCTGCATTGTTGGTAGGGCGTCCCGATATGAACATCAACGACACCGGATTGATGGCCGGTTTTAACTCACGAAGTACCTACAATCGCCTTTTCCGCAACTTTTTCGGTGTGTCGCCTACCTCGTTTCGCGATGTAAGAATACAATCTACTGACGAAGAAAGAACCGAAATAGATGATATTTAACGTGAGTTCCGATATACGAAAGCAGGTTAAACAGGTAATTTAAATAATACACCGGCGTAATTCTTATATCGAACTCACGTTATTTAGTGCGCACGCTTACACTTTTTGCTGTGCATTCAGCCAACGCAAAGGGGTGGTTCCTTCTAATCGTAAGAAGATTTGAATGAAGTAGCTGCTTGACGAAAAACCTACTTTATAGGCTATTTCTTAC
>NZ_BAJY01000036.1 GCF_000613945.1 Prevotella falsenii DSM 22864 = JCM 15124 | reverse complement strand
CCTCTCTCTCCGCTTTAGGTACTCTGAAATGAACATCAGAGAGAAATCTAAGAAAATCGTAAGTATCATAGCTACAAGTAGTTATGATACTTTTCTTTTATACCCATCCCAAATTTCAGAGTATGCACGGAGGGGGCAGAAACTCCCAAAATGCTCTAAAAAGGCTACAATCAGGCTACACATTTTCAAGGCAAAATAAAAATGTAGCCAAGAGTACATACAGAGTACATAAGGAGTATGCGTAAATTACTGCTATTCAAACAAATATGTTGAACTTTGCAGCGTGATTACAGAGGTGTTTTTGTTACCATACACCACTTCGGGCAACAATGTGTCCGACAAGCCACGGCTACAGATGGCAGGTGTTAGGACAAGACTTCTGTTCAGGCTACAACTAAAAGCAGTAAAATGTATGAAAGCTATTTTCAGAGCAGTCTTCTATCTCAGAAGCAATTATGTGAACAAGGAGGGCAAGACCCCCGTCATGCTGAGAATTTATCTCAACAACGAACGCCTTTCCATCGGCTCGACGGGCATTGCTGTCCAACAGTCCCAATGGGACAGGGAGAAGGAACGGTTGAAGGGAAGGACAACTGAAGCACTTTCCACCAACCTCGAACTTGACAACATTCAGAGCGGACTCCAGACCATCTTCAAGAAAGTCGAGATGACGGACGAGGTGTCCTTGGAGCGTATCAAGTCGGAGTATCTTGGTAAGAAGGAGGATGTGGATACCTAATGAGCCTCTTCAATAAGCACAACAGTGACGTTGCACGGCAGGTAGGCGTGTCGGTCGAAGCTGCAACCTTACAGAAATACAACGTCTGCAAGAAACACTTCTCAAATTTCCTTCGTGACAAATACGGTCGATCTGACATCCGCCTGTCCGAACTCGGCTATATCGTGATACACGACTTCGACATTTATCTTAGAACGGTTGTCGGGCAGAATCCCAACACCGCCACGAGGATGATGAAAACTTTCAAGACAATCACCATTCTGGGCAGGAAACTTGGTGTTCTGCACCATGATCCGTTCCTCAACATCCGTTTTCACATGGAACCGGTCAATCGTGGATTCCTCACAGACGAGGAAATCCTTAAAATTGCCAACAAGGATTTCGGCATCGGTCGTTTGGAACTTGTAAGGGACGTGTTCGTGTTTTCGTGCTTCACGGGACTTGCGTACATAGACGTGTACAACCTCGCTCCGGAAAACATCGTCACGCTCAACGGCAAGCAGTGGATAATGACCAAACGGCAGAAGACGAGCGTGGAGACCAACGTTCTTTTACTCGATATACCCAAGAGCATCATTGCAAAATATAGTGGTAAGACCTATCGTGACGGCAAACTTTTCCCCATGCTGACGAATCAAAAACTGAACAGTTATCTGAAAGAAATTGCTGATATTTGTGGCATCAAGAAGAACCTGACCTTCCACCTCGCCCGGCACACATTTGCCACGATGTCACTCAGTAAGGGCGTACCCATCGAGTCGGTTTCAAAAATGCTGGGACACACCAACATTAAAACTACTCAGCTCTACGCCCGTATTACCAATAAGAAGATAGAACACGATATGAATGAACTGGCTGACAAGTTGGGTACTTTCAATACGGCATTAGGCATTTCCTCAAAATAATGTATATAACCCTAAAATTTTGAATTTATGACAACAATAAAGAAAGAACTTTCCTACTTCCGTCTGAAGTTGGAAGCATATCTCGGAGACCATTTTCCTGAGAGAGTGAATGACAATGCGTTTGTAACCGCTCGCGCAGACGAGGCATTGACGGCTTACTGCGATGCCGTGGCGCAAGGTTTCTCCTACCCCGAAGCAGAGACGATGGCAAGCGAGGTGCTGTACCACAACCTGCACTTCTCAAAGTATGATACCCTTGTTTCCGTGCTGGAGCAGGAGTTTGAGAAGGAGCTGCCAAGTCCGCTTCCCGAAAGGTTAGCACTAATTTTACTGAACAACAAGGCAATTCAAGCGGTATTTGCCAAGTACGAACTCACAGACAACTTTGCGGCAGGTACAGAATACGACAAACTGTACACCGAACTGACTGGTACAATCGTGCTGCTCATTGAGGTCAATGGTCTGCCGACGATAGGCGGTGAGAACATGGCTTGATACTTCACCATCGGAGGCTTTTGTAGTGTCAAGAGCCAAGATAAACGCTCCACACCACACGTCAAGAGTTTTTCAAACACTTGTCTTTGTGTAGTGTGCGCATCTTGTTGTCGCTCTTGAAACTATTAAAAGCCCCGATTATGAAAACAATCATCATGAATCAAGACATTCATCAGCCCGCCTTCATCAAGGCAGACGCATCGTATAAAACCGAGAAGAACAGGCAGCCACCGAGTTCTCCCAAGCAAGTCCGCCGCTTCGGTTGGACACGCTTCATCGAACTCGCTGTTCTGCTTTCCATCGTTATCGGTGCGGTTTACCTCATCTCGAAGATAGTTACGCCGCAAGTCGTAACCGCCGTTTCGGTTATTCTCGGTTTCCTGATACTACGCTTCATTGTCAGAGTGATACTGCAAGTAACCTTTACAATCCTGCGTTGGCTGTTCTGGCTTGCCGTCATCTTGGCAATCCTGCTCTGTGTGCTCTAAGGCACAAGGAAAGATATTCTTCGATTCATTCTTCTTTCTGGGTGGTTATCTCGATTTGAGGTAGCCACCCTTTTTCGTTTTCCATACTGGCGTTGCACTTTCGCTTCTCACGTCCACATATTCCACTTTGATATGCCATAAGTCGGTGCTGATTTCTTTTTATTCGCAAAGGTAGTAAGGGGCTACGGCTTGCACAAGGTCAGTGCCTTTGGTTTGTACGGAAAATCTCCACACCTACATTTCATTTCGGGTAGTATTTTCCTACAAAACCTTGTGCCGGCTGCGCCCCCTACCTTGTTCTTGCTACAAAAAGGAATCAGCATACTCCGATCTTTGGACGCATAAAAAAAATGTCATTATGGAACAGCAGAAAGTAAATATCACATCTTCGATGAAGAAAAAAGGATATAGCTCCTCCTCTCATTACCGCATAAGTTCGGTGGTTGATGAAAGTGAGCGTTTGGTGGCAACTAAGTTTGTGCAGTGGGATGTTGAGCCTTTGGAAACTTTGAGCCACAGCAAGGTTTATTTATTGCGTGTGAAACTCAATCGTGGGGAGCGAATGAGCCGTGAGGAAAAGAATTGGCTTGCCGAAGCGGTGAACACTAACACCTACTTCCGTACAGCCGTACCCCTTATGGGTTATCGGTTTGACTTTATGGACGTATTGAAGAAGTATTTGGTCAATCAATACGGACATTGGGCAGAGTATTACGCACCCGACAGAACAAGCCTAAGAGCCTACCTATATGGACGCATCAATCAAATAGTAGAAATTCCCAAATATTAAACGACTATGAAAGGAACAGAACATTTTACGAGAGCAATAGCCGAGTATCTCAATCAGCGTGCAGCAACAGACCCTTTGTTTGCTCCCAACTTGATGAAGCCTAACAAGAGCATAGAGGAGTGTGTAACCTACATCTTGAACCAAGTGCAGGCGAGTGGCTGCAATGGATTTGAGGACGATGAAATCTACTCAATGGCGGTACACTACTATGACGAGGATGAAATTGAAGTAGGAATGGAAATCACTTGCAGAGTGGCAGTAAATCATCTTGTAGAACTCACAGAGGAGGAGAAAGCCGAAGCAAGGCAAGAAGCCATCAAGCAGTACCAACGTGAGGAACTCGCCAAGATACAGAGCCGTAACGCAAGACCACAAAAGAAAGAAACGGCAGAGGTTGCACAACCTTCATTGTTTGACTTCTAAAAAGCAAAGACTATGGAACGATACGATTTAAGCGAAGCACGCATCTATGTAGGCACTTACGCCAAGTACAACGAAGGCTCACTAAGAGGTAAGTGGATAGACCTTTCAGAGTGTTACGACCAAGACGAGTTTATGGAAGTATGCCACGAACTCCACCAAGACGAGGAAGAACCCGAATTGATGTTCCAAGATTGGGAGAACATACCCGAAGAACTCATTGACGAGGGGCATTTGGATAGCAACTTCTTTGAACTGAGGGACGAGTTGGAGAATTTGGACGGTATGAATGTGAGTGCCTTTTGGATATGGGTAGAGAATACCGGCAAGGATTTAACCGAGTCCGTCTATTACCTAATGAGACAATTCAATTCCGCTTTTGTAGGCAGATATGTGAACAAAGAAGAGTTTGCAAGGGAAATAGTAAGTATGGAACACGAACTATCCGAGTTTGCAGAACGATATTTCGATTATGACAAGTATGCGGACGAACTCTTTGACGAGGGGTATTGGTTTGAGAGTGGATATGTATTCCGTGACGAGTAAAACAAGGAGGACAGAAAATGAAACCAAGAAATAAATATGAGAAGGCAGTCCTTGCCGAGAGTAAGCACCTTCGCCCGATAACCAAGACACAGAGCAAATGGGCATTCCGTGAATGTATAGACCATTTCGCCTACCGACTGCCCAAAGGTCGCACAATGTGTATGGATTGTGGGCATAGTTGGACAATAGAAAAGCCTACGGACACTTGCACCTGCCCCCATTGCGGGGCAAGGTTGCAGGTCAAGGAAACCTTTCAACGCAAGATTAGGCAGAAGCAGTACTTTACGATACTTACCGCTTGCGGAGAGTACCAAGTACTAAGAATGTTTCTTCTTTCCGTGGAAATGGAGAAAGGTTGCAAGGCATCTTCATATACCTTTGAAATCGGTCAGTATTGGTGGAACGCACAAGGAAGAAAAACGATTATTGCCGTTCAACGAACATTAGGCAGATACATTGACACCTTTTCTTTCTGTTCGCCAATGGCAGTACGCAACGACAACGAAGCCTACCGCCATATATCATACTCACCGATATATCCCAAGTTCAAGGTTACGGACACACTCCGCAGGAATGGTTTTGAGGACAACTTCCACAATATAGTGCCTACTGAACTCATACCAGCATTGCTTTCCGATAGCCGTATGGAAACCTTGTTGAAGTCGGGGCAAATCCCGCTACTCAAATTCTTCATGCACAATGGTCGAAGAAGCATTGATAGCTATTGGGCATCTATCCGCATCTGTTTGCGAAACGGCTACCATATAGAGGACGGAAGTCTATGGTGTGATATGGTGGATATGCTCAATCAATTAGGCAAGGATATTCACAATGCCAAGTATGTTTGCCCCACCGACCTAAGAGCAGCGCACGACCATTACCAAACCAAGCGCAGGGCAAGGCAGGAGCGTGAGAACATTATCAAGAAGCGCAAGGAAGCGATGGAAGCCGAACAAGCATACAAGCAACTCAAAGCAAAATTCTTTGGCATAGAGTTTACTGACGGCATTATCCGCATCCACATTTTGGAGAGTGTGCAGGAGCATTTAGAGGAAGGCACGGCAATGCACCATTGCGTATATGACGCACACTATTACAGCAAACCGCAGTCGCTTATCTTCTCTGCCACAAAGGACGGAGAGCGCATCGAGACCATCGAGGTATCATTGGAAACGATGAAAGTGGTGCAAAGTCGTGGCGTGTGCAACAAGAACACCGAGTACCACGAGCAGATACTAGCCTTGATGCAAAAGAATATGAGAATGATAGCGCAGAGAGCAACCGCATAACAATCCATTAAACAAGGGAATATGAAAGTACAGGTAGAAGGCATTATTTGTAATTGGGCAGATGAGATACCCAACGTCATCGTGAGAGTTATCAATGCCATAAGCATAGCCGAGAACAAGGAGGAGTTGCAGACCGCACTCCTCCAAATCTCCCAAGAAACGGAACTTGACAAGTTCTTTGTCTATGGTTACGGAGCGCATCACTTTTGGCTCACTCATCGCAGGTTATCGAATGGCGAGCCGATGGAACACAGATTACTCATTGCTGAATTTTGAAAATATGGAAAGAAAAGTTTACAGAGTACGCACCCAATACGTTTTTGAAGGTGTGTTTGAGGTAGTAGCCACAAACCGAGAGGAAGCCGAGCGCAAAATCCTTGAAGATTGTGGTATGGTGATGGGCAGAGGAGTACATACCATCCTGTCCGATGAACAAATCAACTGGGCTTTTGAAACCCACCCCGAAGAACGGATAATTGAAACTATTGAAAAGTCCTAACACAATGAGCCACGCAACCTCAAAAATTGCGTGGCTTCTTTTCTTTCTCTTTGAACAAGCAGGCGACCAAAGAAAAGAAGCAAAAGAAAGTCGCAAGAGTTATTTTGCCAATATTATATATCACACAAAATAAAAGATGAACCAAATTAGATTTTAGATGGAGTCCCTTCCTATTTGGGATGCATCTCAATCTGCCCCACACGATAGTTTTCGTCTATCTTGTGGATACGGAAAATGAAGACTCGCTTATTGTCAGCAAGGAAGTTGATAAGCACTGTGTCGAACTTGTCAGCAGTGATGTAGTTCTCTTCTATATTGTAGTCAGCTAGCGCTCCAGTAACCACATCTGCGATACGGTTAAAATCATCAAAGAAAGGCTTCACCTTGTCGTCAGGAGTGGAGGTACAGAACTGAAACTGTTTACCACCAAGCATGTTGTGCTGATAGAATCTGAATATCGGCACAATTATATTATCCTTGCCTGAGATAACTTTGTCACGGTCGCTGAACCATCCGAATATCTCTATCGGCAATTTCTCAAGAACCTTCACCGATACATATGCCCCGAGAAATGCCGTAATCAAGATGTCGTTGAACAATTTAATGTCAGGATTCTTGCCGTTAAGCGTTGCGAGTTGCTGGTTTATTGTATTCACCACTTTCTCATAATGCTTTAGAATTTCTTTATTGCAAGCCGTTTTCTTCCATTCTTCATAGCAGTCGCATATCATTTGAAACGTTTCTTTGACTTTCTTCAAACATTGGCCGTACGTTCGAGCAAGGAAATGCTTTCTGTCGTTGAACACAAATGAGAATACCAACACGTTTTCGTTCTTCAAGTAAGACAGGAAGTCTTTGTCCACCGTGTTCGTCTTCTTGATGTCTGATGGTTGCATGTCGTGAATCTTCTGTTGCATTTCAGTGTACTTCGCTTCGTTCTCAAATGGCATAAGTACAAAAGTCATCACATCATTGGCTTTATTCTTGTCATCAAGGCAATAGTCACTGAACATCAGCCACTTGCTACAACTTGAGTTCTTGTGTTGATACTCAGCAATTACACCTTCCATCTCCGCATTGGCGAAAAACTCATCTAACAAAACATGTATAGGATGCTTGGGGATTTTACAATTATTCATAATCAAAAATATTTATTGTAAATATACTATAAAAAATCAAAAAGTCCAAATTATTGATGTTTTTTTTGCAGAATTAGGTATGCGTGTAACATCTTCCTAAGCAAAATCTCTACTTATTTGACAATTAGGGTATATAAAACAGGGCAAACTCCACATTTCGTCGTTTGACCAATCCATTCAAAACTTTTCCTTTGTACCTGCAGAACGAAACATACTCTCGATAGAAGTTTCTATCTCCAGCCTCTATCTTTCGCAGTAACCTACTCTTGGGGTGCTTACCATAACCAAGCAATCGCCCCACACCCACATTGTAGGCAAGCAAGGTCAGCAGCAGGGCATCCTTCCCATAGCCTTTGAAGTGTTCAAAGCATTTCCATAGGTCAGTACGGAGCAGGGAGTCCGCCTGCCGTTCCGTCATATCCGCCGTGAAGTGTTCTCCAGGTTGCAGCTGATGCCCATATCCAACATACGGATAATTCTTCCAGCCGTGCATGCCCTCAAAGTATTTTACTACGACTACCGCACGTTCAAAAGGTGGCAAGTCTGCCAGCCGCCCCCTGCGCTGGGCAAGGGTCGACTGACAGAACAGGCAGAATACACAAAGTAAAATGAAAGAATTTATCGTTCGCATCAATTACGTTCTTAGTGGTGAGAAGATGCAGGCTTATCCTTGCCCTCCTCACGCTCGTTGTTGAAACTAAAGGTTAGCTGCTGAACCTTACCGAAACTATCCTCCACATATACATCAATCGTCTGGCGGTCGGCAGAGAGCGAGGTGTAGTACAAACGGAACACATCCTTCGTAAGCGGATAGCGGTCGTTAGGCTTGAACACTATGCCGTTGTCCATCCTTAGCAAGCCTTTGCCGTCAGACTGGAAATAACGTATCGTATAGCGAGTGTCGGCAAACTCACCGCCCCGCTTCAGCGTGCAGCGTATCTCAGCCGTCTGCCCCCTTATGATATCCTTCTGAACCGGCATTGTCTCCACCGTAAACGGATAAGACTGCTGAACATCCAACTCCCTATCACAAGCAGATAGGCAAAACACGGCAAGGGTCAGCACACCCATTACCCAAATCGTATTCAATATCTTCTTCATCTTTTCTTCTACTTAAAAGTTAAACCTTAGTCCAGCAGAAACAGCCGGACGGAAACGATGCACGTCCGTTCCAAAGAGGAAACGGCCCTGCGCTTTGACAAGAAAGAGAACCCTGTCTGTTAGGAACACTTCCGCCGAGCCATGCACGACACCGCCATAGACAAAGTGGGAACGGTCGAGCAGCGTCGCCCCATCGGGCAGCAGCTTTTTATCCTCGTTCAGCTGCTCATAGCCACCCAAAGCGGATATGCCCCATAGAGAAATACATTCTTGCCATTGTCGGAGAGAACAGGGTGCATATAACCCATCTGTAAGAGTGCATCCTTGAGCTTTACGTTATAACTTCTGTACGGCATATTCTGCTGTTCATACTCTGCCATAACAAAGGTATAGTTCTCACGACCCAGATAGTGGGTGAGTGATACTCCCATGCCGAAATTGTCAGCAGCAAGGAACTTTTCACCCTTAATAAGCGGAACACTCCCTACGACCTCTATGCCCCTTTGCTTGGGTATCAGTCGCTGTGCCTGCGATGGCAAGCTAAAAGCCATTGCCAACGCCACGCAAGCCGATAAAATGATTTTCTTCTTCATAATGCCTACCATTTGAGTTTGAGGTTATCAATCTTCTTTGCCAATTGCAGGTCTTCTGCCGTTACATAAAAGGTCAGCGTACGACCGCCATTTCTCTCATAGAGCGTCACTTCAAGCTGCTTGTCTTCTGCGAGAGAAAACTGCTCGAGCGCAAACACAGTGTGTTCACTGCCCATGCCACGCACCTGCATCACCTGATGATAGGCACGAAGTGGCTGCAATAGCTGCTCCTGTATAGCGGTACGCTTTGCCATCTTCTTATCAACCACCTTAAATGTGATAAAATCCACCGAGTAAGGCATATTCGTGCCGTTTTCCATTCGAGTGTGGAAATACAGCAAACCGTTATGGGCATACAAGCCACGAAGCAGGAACTTCATGCCGAACTGCTGTGCACCGATATGCTTGATACTACGTCTGTCGTTCTGATAGATAGTTTGCATCATCAGTTTTACTAATACAGGCGACTCATTGCCGAGTTCCTTAAAGTAAATATCAGAGCGGTTGCTTGGCAGCCGTCCGTCCGTTGGTGACAGGAAGTCCTTCATCTCAATGCTGAGCTTCTCCGGCTCATTGGCATACTTTACGTTGAAAACATAGAAAGAGCCATCCTCACAGATGACACTCATATTGGTCTCCGTTTCAAAGTCCTTCACCGAAGCCTTTACACGCAGTACGTTCTCTGCATCCTCCGCTTTTCCTGCGATGATATTCTGCGAACCTAAGTCTACATAACGAATGGCAGAAGGGAAGATAAGATGTACGGTCTTGTCAAAGGTTACGTCCAGACCATACGGCAGTACGACACGCTCCGTTGGAATGGCACGGCTCATACCTTGAAAGAGCTCTCCCGAAGTAAGCGGACGGCTTGGTGTCAGACCATCATTGTTTTTCTGTGCTGTGGCTGTTGCTCCCACCAAGGTAAGCATAGCCATTGATAAAATAATTTTCTTCATTGTTCCTTTTGTTTTGATGTTATTTTTTACTTATCATTTTCGATTGTTTTATTTGGACTGAACCAAGAAAAGTCGGTAGGCACCTTTAAGTGTTACCTTGATAGTGCGCAGCTTCTTCTGAAGTAGCTGACTTGCACCCTGCATCACCCCACGGGCAGCCTCGGAGATAATCTGGTCTTTGGCAGAGGAAGCGAAGGTAAAGGAGGTTCCCATTGAACCGCCGATGTTCGCCCCAACTTCCTTAAGCGCATTGATATCCTCCGAACCTGGTATATACACTCCCTCCTGTCCGTCTGTATCGTATGCCGAGAGCTTGACGGCTATGATATGCCCGTCCACCTCAATGCTTTTGATAAGTAGGTGCATACGATTACCTTCTATCTTAGCGACGGCTATTAGTCGGCTTTGACGTGGAATGTGCAGTCCCTGTACCTTGGCACTTTCAAGCAGACGGAGTACGACATTGTCACCCTCCTTAAGAACTGTAGTCCTGTCCACTACTACTTTCAGCGTATTGCGCATGGTAGGTACAGCCGTGCTTGCGAGCGAATGGAAACCCAAGTTGCGAGCCTTTTTGCCGTATTCCTCCATAAAGTACACATCGCTCATAGGCTGGTCAAGTGAAGATACTAACTGCCTACGCTCCGGCAGCACCTCCATTACAGGCTTTTCCTTCTGCATGGTCTTGCCCTTAGCGGCTTCAGAGCCACCTACAGCTCCTTCCGTCTTCTCTTTTTCAGCAGTCAGACCATTATTGAAAGTAGGTGGAGTTGATGCTTTAGGGAGATACTTCGCTGCCATCTGATAGCTCTTTTCCATCAAGGCAAGCTGTCGTTTCTCTTCATCGTCCTCCCTGCTGCTCTTGGAGGATAGTTCCTTTTTAAGGTTATCTATTTCCGAGCGCAAGGCTTCACGCTCCTCTTCGTGTGGGTCGGGAGCGTAAAAGGAGTTTAAGAGGCGATTATTCTCCTCATAGCGATGCATAGAACTTTCTATCTTTGCCGTAGATGCTGCTGTCTCTGCACGCTCCGCCTCTGATGGAGCAGTATTCTGTGCGAAATAGTCTGATAGTTTGCCCATCTCCTCACGGGTCTGTTCCTCCTCGTGTGCCTTGTCGCCTAATTCGTAGGCTTTGAGCTTGTTTTCGGTGAGTTTTTCTGTCGTTGCCTGCGGGATGCTGTCATTGAGTCCCTGCTCTGCTGCAGTCTTATCCTTGCCCGAAGGTGCGAAGATAAACCACATCGAGAGGGCAAACAGCAGTCCCAGTCCTCCGAAGACCAAGCCTTTTTTCATTTGTTCTTTCTGTTTATTATCCATTTTCTTTGATTGTTTGATGATGTTGTAGGTAAAAATTGCCGTGTAACTCATGTAAAGTACTGTCCGTCCGTATCGGACTGTCCGTCAGCTTTCCCGTGGGGATGGGTAGTTTCTCCTTCTTTGGAGGAAGGAAGAACTGTGCTATCATCCAAAGCGAGCAGAGCAGATAGATGAAACTCAGCCCATAGACGATTTCCTTTCTCTGCTTTATCGTGAGCCTTTCACACCGATGGCGGAGCCACAGGTGAAAGCGCAGATAGTGACGTGAGAATAAAAAGTTTCTTTTCCTTGCCATAGCCTTATCGTTTATAAGTCTGTATGTCCCTGTTCTCCTTCACAAGGAAGTTCTCCATCAGGAAGCTGCGGGTTGTTGTCCGAACGGACGGAGTTCTGCAGCGTGCAGGTCGTAATGAGACTACGCTCTGTAACATTGCTCTGACGGACGATAAACTCCCGTGCATAGGTCGTTACCGCATAAGGGTAAGTATTAAAGTTGCAGTGGATAGAGTCCACCTCTATGCGCTGATTGACATTACCCGATATGGCACGGTTATAATAGCCCTTCTCTGCCAAGTCTTTGTAATAGTTGAAAGCCGATTTGTCACACAGCACGAAAGCACGCTCCATATTCTTCTCAATGGCATCCTTGTCGGGCGCAATGGTGAAGAACAGCTCATGGAAGCGACGTACATGCTCCCTTGCCTCTACGGGACGGTTTCGGCTTGCATCCTGACTGAGGGCAAGCATGAGCGACTTTCCCTGGTCAAGCACATAGATTTTCTCCCGTTGCTCCTTGGCGAAGCTGTACGAGGCATAGACGGCATAAACGCTCACTGCCACGCAGACGATGGCAAAGACAAAGGCGTAGAGCCTTATCTGTCTGAATGAGGTCTCGATATTGTTAAGTGATTTGAATTCCATTTCTTTTTCCTTTTATAGCTGTTGGTTTATTAAGCATAGTTGCTCGATTTCTATTTTCCTTTGAGCAGTGCACCCTTGATGCGTCCACCGACATTTCCCACAGCAGCACCTGCGCCAGCCATAGCAGCCTTGCCACCGGTATATGCGCCTTGCGCACCATGCTGTGCTGTCTGGTTGACATTACGACCGTATGAGCCGATACCACCTCCAGCTTCGATAATCCAGCCTGCCACGGTAGGTACACAGAAGTAGCCTACAATACCGATAAGGAAGAAGACGATGTAGTACCACGTTCCCGAATCAGGTAGGTAGTTAGGGTCACTGAGTGCTTCTATATCCTTCTCTATCATCAGCACTTGTATTTTCGTAAGCAGTGCCGTAAGAATAGAGCTGACAGGTAGCCACAGATAGACCGATATATAGCGTGAGAACCATGCCGTAAGTGAGCCAGCAAGACCATCCCATACGGCAATGCCGAAGACTATCGGACCGAGAATGGCAAGGACGATGAGTATGAAGGTGCGTAGCGTGTCGATGATAAGTCCTGCAGCATGGAACAGAAGTTCTAAAAGGTCGTGTACCATCTTCATGATCCACTGCTTGGTCTGATAGGCAGCACGCTCGGCATACATACCCGCTATCGTCACGGCATCTTCAGGTCCGATGATACCCATTTCCTCTATTTTTTCATCGAACTTCTCGTTGGAGACAAGGTAGCTGTCTCAGGATTTCTAAGGTAGGCTTCCTCTTGCAGCTTGTCTCGCTTGGCAGTAAGCTCGGCAAGGTTCCCCTCCTGCTGGTGTACCATCATCTCCGTTCCCTGCACTACGGGCGAGAGAACGGCATTCATCGTACCCAGTACGACTGTCGGAAAGAACATGATGCAAAAGCCTAAGACAAAAGGTCGGAGAAGTGGAAAAACATCTATCGCCTCGGCACGGGCAATGGAAGCCCATACCCGAAGGGCAATATAAAAGAGCGCACCCAAGCCTGCAATGCCTTTGGCAATACCCGTCATCTGAGCACAGAGCGGCATCATCTCGTCATAGGTTGAGCGTAGCAGCTCATGTAAACTGGCAAAATCCATAAGCAAGTGTGTTTAGATGTATGAATGACCAATTACCAATATCTGCTTTCCGTATTACCATAGAGCGCTTTGACAGAAGCAAGATTGTTCTTTTCCCTTGCACGCACGTAGCTCACGGAGATGTTTTTCCTTGTATAGTATGATACAAGCGAGCGGTTTTCTCTCAGCGTAGTATAGATACGGTCGATTGCCTGCATTCGTTCGTGGTCGTTCATCGAGAAGACATTACTCTTAACAATGGATTTTAGTTCCTTGAGACTCTCACCGCTCTGTTCCAGAAGTTTGGCATAGCCCGAAGCCATCGCAGCGAGTTCTGAAGGGCGGAAGTTCTTGTCCGAAAGCATTTTCTTATACGAGGTGACGTAAATCTCCGAGATGTCACCCACCATAAGGATGCACTCTTTGACCTTATAGGCATCACCAATCAAGTTGTTCACCTTCTTCAGGGCATCGTAATACTTCTTGGTGTCGTTGTAAAGTTTCTCCACCTCCTTGAACCCGTCAAGGGTATTCTTCACCGTCTTCGAGGCAGTCGCTATCTCCTTGACCGAATTAACAATGTTACCGGCGAAGTTGCCAGGGTCGGTTACTACCCACTGTGCGTGGGCTTTGGGAACAGAAAGGCTCAATCCTAAGAGAGCCATGAAAATGTACTTTTTCATTGTTACTATAGTTTTGATGGTTTGTACTTATTTCTTTTTATTGTTTCTTTTCTCTATGGCAAGCTGACGGATAGCCGTTTCAATATCACCACCAAGCTGTGCCGCCCTGTTCATCACCTCCACCTTCTCGGTTTCCTCTGTGGTGTAGGTCAGGTACTCCTCCATGCTCACTTCCGTAGCATAGACGGCACTCTGCATACCGCCCAAGCCTATCCACACCTCCTTGTATAGTCGGTTCGGGTCATTGTTCTGGTTGATGGAGAGTATCTGGCTCTTTTCCTTTTCAGACAAGCCGAGCATCGCCTGTATACCATCGAACTTAGTCATATACTTGCGCTGGTCGAGCAGTATCTTGCAATCGGAGTTGTTGATGATGCTCTCCTTGACGATGGGCGACTGGATGATGTCGTCTACTTCCTGCGTTACGACAATGGCTTCTCCGAAATACTTTCTCACCGTCTTATAAAGATACTTGATGTAATCTGCCATGTTTGCCGAAGCAATGGCTTTCCATGCTTCCTCAATGAGTATCATCTTGCGGATACCCTTTAATCGGCGCATCTTATTGATAAAAGCCTCCATGATGATAATCGTTACCACAGGAAAGAGGTCCTTATTGTCCTTCACTTGGTCGATTTCAAAGACGATGAAGCGTTTAGAGAGCAGGTCGATGTTCTTGTCCGAGTTCAGCAGGAAATCATATCGACCGCCACGATAATATTGCTTGAGTGTCGTTAAGAGGTTATTGATATTGAAGTCCGAGAGCGTCACCTTGATGTCTCGCTTTTCCATATCCTTGCGGTACACGTCCCGCAGGTACTCATAGAAGGTATTAAAACAGGGTGTAACGCTATGGTCAGCACATATCAGCTCGATATAGGAGTTTACGGCTGAACCAAGTTCACCAGCCTCGGTCTTAGTGATATGCTCATCTGCACTTTTCCAAAGTGTAAGCAGTAGCGTACAGATACTCTCCCTTTTCTCTACATCGAAGAAGTAATCATCCGTATAAAAGGGGTTGAAAGATATAGGACTTTCATTGGTATAGGTGAAATATACGCCGTCCTCACCTTTGGTCTTGCGGTGGATAAGTTCACACAAGCTTGATATGAGTTACCCGTATCGACCAAGAGGACGTGCGCCCCCTGTTCGTAATACTGGCGTACCATGTGGTTGGTAAAGAAAGACTTGCCACTACCCGAAGGACCCAAGATAAACTTGTTACGGTTGGTGATGACTCCCTTTTTCATTGGTAAGTCCGAGATGTCCAGATGAACAGGTTTTCCCGAAAGGCGGTCTGCCATCTTGATGCCAAAGGGTGAGAGCGAGTCCTTATAGTTCGTCTCTGCCGTAAAGAAGCAGAGGGCAGGCTCGATGAAAGTATAGAATGACTCTTCTGCTGGAAAGTCTGCCGCATTGCCGGGAATACCCGCCCAGTAGAGCGTTGCCGCATCAATGGTATTGTGACGTGGGTGGCATTCCATAAGAGCAAGTGCAGAGCCTACGTCATTCTTGATTTGGCGAAGTTCTTCCTTATCGCTGCTCCATGCCAGTACGTTAAAATGGGCACGGATAGATGTCAGTCCCTGTGAGTGAGCAATATTGAGATACTCCTGTATCCATTCCTCGTTGATTTGGTTGCTACGGCTGTAGCGTGCCAGCGAGTGCATATTCCTTGCCTGCTTCTCGAAGCGTTCAAGATTGGCGTCGCTGTCTTCGATGAAGAGATACTGGTTATAGATATGATTGCAGGGCAACATCAGCCCCACGGGAGAGGCAAAGGAAAGACGGCAGTCGCTTCGGTCGGTGGATAATCGCTCATATCGGCTGTCCGTGCTGACTGTTGTAGGCAGGTCGTCCGTATCGGAAAGTGTATGCAGACAAATCATATTGTCGCCCACACGCACAAGGTCTGCGCCCAGACGGATGTCCTCCAATGAAGCATGTCCCTCTTCAGAAAGGGAGAAGTAACGGTCAAGCAGACCGCCCTTTTCATTTGTGCCAACTAACTCGTCTTCAGTCATGCGGACAATCCTTATCTGCTCGGTATCATTGATGATACGCTCGAACTGGTCTACGGCTTCTATAAACTTCATCACCTCCTCCTTGTTGGTGATTTCCTTGGGCAACAGATGTCCACGGCAGAGTGAAGAGAAGTTGCTCTGCTGTGCCATGCGCTGCTTGTTGGTCTTGGTAAGGAAGAGATAGACTGAATGGTGTAGATACGGACGCTCGTTGAAATGCCGTTCAGAGGAACGGGCAAGGAAGCTCAGTCCGCCATCGGAGAGCTTTCCTTGGTAGTCCTCCTTAATGAACCAGTCCTGCTTGTGTACGATGCTGTAATTGGGTAGCACTTTTATAGCCTTATGCCAGGCAGAGTGCATTGCCTCGTATTCTGTAGAAGTGACGGTAAAGAGTTCGGGCAGCTCCACACGGAAAGCCACCGTGATGTCAGCATCTTTGCTCACCATGCAACCCTGCTCTATGGAGAGCAGTGGAAACTTAGACTCCAAGGTGGTTATCTTGCTTTTATTTCTCATTGCTTCGCTTTCTTTGATTGAAGGTTACAGATAAGGTGGCAGACCGTACGGCGGTTTACAAGGTAGCGTGGGTGCATACGTATTGCTCCTTTTTTCATCAGCCCATATTGCCCATACTTTCTATTCATGGTGAACGTTTGCCATACCACAAGGCTGGCACCCACTACACCTATGACAAGACAGGTAATTTGGCTGACTCCACAGAGATAGAGCACGACAACGAGAATGAAGACAGCCAGCAAGCCTCCTGCAAAGAGGAAGAGGTACTGCGCCTTCAAGCCCTTGAACTCTACCGTCCGGCCTACACCCTTGTTGATTTCAAATGCTGCCATCGCCTTACAGGAAGAAACTTCTCAAGATTGTAGCAGCCACAATGAGGAAGATACACGCACCGAACCAAGAAGCTGCGGTCTTGCTCGTGTCGGGGTCACCACTTGAGAACTTGTTATAGACTTTTATTCCTCCAATCAGACCTACTACGGCTCCGATAGCATAGATAAGCTTTGTACCTGGATCGAAGTAGGAGGTTACCATCTTTGTGGCTTCATTGATACCCGCCATGCCGTTGCCCTGTGCGTATGCTCCTGTGGCAGTGGCGGCTATCAGGAGCAGCATTGTGATTTTCTTTTTGTTGTTCATTGTTCTTTTTATTTTAAGTTGTTAAATGAATTGTTTTCTTTTGGATAGAGGTGGTAAGGGGCGGCTCGGTTTTATTGTATGACTGATATTGGTTGATTGTTTTACTTTTGAGCCACCCCCTGCATTCCTCCGAAATATGAAAATCAAGAAACCATTTTTACAGATAATAGGACAGCGGTCGGTCGTCAGCATCGCCCACTGCTGTGTCAGATATGCCAGAAACAGGAGGTGTTGAGTTTTGTGATGATGGCATTGCTGGTTGAGCATTCTGTTCTTCCTTTTCTTCCGCCTTACGGATTTTCTCCAATAGCGAGGCTTGTTCACCCAGCATCTTGGCGATGTTTTCTTTGTACTTATCCAACAGGTCTGAGTCTTGAAGCTGCAGAACGGTCTCTTTGACTTCTCCCTCATCAGCCTCCTCACTGTTCTTTGCCCACTTTTGCAGGCGGACTAAGTCACGTGCGAGGACGGACTGCTCCGAAATTTCGGCTTCGCCCGATGTGGACTCGATGGGCAGGCTTAATTCCTCACGGGCGACCTCATTCTCGTCCACTCTCTCCATCTCGAAATCAACGTCCATTTCGTTGTCCTCTTTCATTTCTTCCTCCTTTTCGGAGTTCTGCGGTGCAAAATTATTATTATTCTGCTCCGAATTTTCAGATGATGAAACAGAGGGAATTTGTGGGATAATCGGGGAAGTGGAACGGCTTTTTCCAATCAGTACAAACTCGGCTTGCTCTATTGTTCCTTTTCCTTTCTGTCCGTCTTTTTTCTTCGTTGCTTCTTTCTTCTTGATATCTTCATCGCTCTTTCCGTTTTTCTTGATAATGAAGTCATACGGAGATACATACCGCATATAGAAATACAGGATACCAAGCATCATCCAAATGATGATGAGTACCAGTATAAAACTGAAAAGTATTGTTTCCATCATAGTGTTATTGTTGTTTTACGTCTTTGCTTTGCTGCTGCATTATTGAGAAGTTCCTGATGTTCCCGCAGATGCTCCCGGAGGATATTATCAATATAGGAAGCAATAGATACCCTTTCTCCTAAGTCTTGTAGCACATTGCGCAGGTTCTGTAATGTCTCCAAATTGATGGAGAAAGCCGTCCGCATTTGCGAACGTACGGGATGAAAGTATAGGGAACGGTATTCCTCTATGGAAAGGGACGACCTGCCAGACTTTTCTATTCTCGGTTTTCTTTCTCTTTTCGGTTCCGTGTTCCCGATTTCCTCTCCTCCAGTTTCGTCTGTTCGTTCTTCTTTTGCCGTCTTCATTTCTTCCGAACTTTTGTCTTCCTCTCGTGATGTTGCGAGGGAAGGCTCGGTGTCCTCGGATGGATCGAAGGGGTTGGGAACCGTGACAGGTTTCACCACGACATTGTCCTCTGCCATTTTCTTCAGCTTCTTTTCCAGTTGCTGTTTTCTTTCCTCAATCGTTGCCATTTTCTGTTTTCGTTTTTAGTTTGAGACGTTGAATTATCTCGGAGACGAGTTCATCCAGCCCCGTACCCGTTCGCAGTCCCTTTGCAGGAGGCTGATAGGTGGAACGGAACACACCACGCAGCCCGTATGTGGAGAGTTCGTGGGAGAAGCGGTGCGTGGCATATACATAGCCGGGCAGGAGCGTGAGCTCATGTCCTTGGATGAGCTTCGTGTATTCGTCAATGATGACGTTCCTCACCCTTCTGTCCACCTTGTTCCAGAACAGGATAATGTCCTTTATCCGTGAGTCGGACATTGAGACACCAATATCCGTGATGGTCTTGGCGTATGCCATGCAGGAGACGAGCGACTGTATGTCGGCTTCAAGTGGAGATAGGATATAGTCCATCTGAAGGGACAGTTCCATCAACTCCGTTGTTCCTGCATGACCGGGAAAATCGAACACAACCAACTGGTACTTCTCATTGCTGATAGCGTCAATCTTACTTTGTGCTGTCTTGACGGCTTCCTTGGGGCTGGACTTGTAAATTCTGTATGCCTTTTTGCCGAGGTGCTGAAAGAATGCCTGCATGGACTTGGAAAGTTCCTCGCTTCCCTGAATGACACTTTTCTCACGTTCTCTCAGCTTGTAAAAGGAATCCTGCGACAGGTCGCAGTCCACCACGAAGAGGTTGATGCCCTGTTCGTAGTACAATATGCTGCTTACGATTTCGGCAAGCGTGCTTTTTCCGACTCCTCCCTTTTGCGAGGAGAACCCCAGAAAGATGGGGCGTTGTTGTTTGTTCTCCATAATGATAATTTCTTAGTTCATATTACTTGTCTATTTGATGTTTGGATGTGCTCTCATTCTTGAGAAGTATCAGCAGACAGTTTGTTCTGGCTGCGTATGGTTCGTGCGATAGTCTGAAAGGACGATTTATAGTTCTTGCTATCTGTTGTACTGACAATAGTTTGTCATGACAACAAATTGTTATGAATATGTTTCGTTCCTTCTTGTCATCTTTGGTGTAAGCCAACGGTAATACGATATATCTTTTGCTTGTGTTATCATACCATTGTTCGCTCGTTCTGACTGCAAAATAAATGATATTTTGGCTGATTATATGACACCAATGAAGTGCAGGGAAATGCGAGGAAAAAGAGTGAATACCATTGATAATGAGATATTTGAAAACTCGCCGTAACTTTGCAGGCGAGAATAATACATGGAGGTAATATCCCGAAGCAGACACCCCACGAGGGTGGATACTTCAATCGTATCAACTCTTGATATTGGCAAGGTGTGTCTTTGTAACACAAACTTACAGTTGTACCACAAAGACCCTTGCCCCAAAGGGGATTAAATCACTCCAAAGTCGTGATTAAAGAAAAGTAAAGCTATGGATAAGGAAGAGAAATCTCGTTCAGAGAGAAAAAAAGCGGAAAAGCCACGCTGGGACAATTGGCACGTGCGGTTGCCCAACCCCAAAGACCAGCAAAAAGTCATTGAACTTTTCCATAAATCCGGTGCAAAATCGAAGTCTGATTTTGTGCGTGGATGTATTCTTGGAGGGAAGTTCAAGGTGATAACAGTGGATAAATCCGCTGTGGACTATTATCGTAAACTCTCGGAATTGATTGCCGAAAATCATCGGATAGGCGTACTCTACAACCAAACAGTACGCGCAATAAACTCTTATCACAGCGTGAAAACTGCACAGATTTTACTTGAAAAATTGGAAAAAATCTCTGGTCAAATCATCACGCTACAACAGAAAGCCATCCAACTGACGGAACAATTTGATAGTCGATAAAGGAATATGATTGCAAAGATTTCTTCTACCGAGAACCTTGGGGGAGCATTGGGATATAACTTCAAAAAGGTGCAGCACAACGAAGCGGCAGTCCTCTGCGTGAACGAACTTCGGAAAGGCTTCGATGGCACTTTTCAAATGGATAAGGTACTTGCCGATATGCAAAAGGCGATACCAGAGCAATGCAGGACAAAGAAAACGGTTTTTCATTGCTCACTCAATCCGCACCCGGATGAGAAACTATCTGATGAAAGGCTCACGCAGATTGCGAAGGAGTATATGGAGGCACTCGGCTATGGCAATCAACCCTACATCGTCTTTAAGCATAATGACATTGCCCGTGAGCATATTCACATCGTTTCGCTTCGAGTGGATTTCGATGGTAATAAAATCAATGACAAGTTTGAGGGCAGGCGAAGCAAGAAGATTACTAATGCTTTGGAAAAGAAATATAACCTCATTCCAAGTTCAAAGGTCAGTGAGAGAACAACAACAGAAACACCAAAGGTCAATGTTGTGCAAGGGAATATCAAGGAACAAGTGGCAAATACTGTTCGTTCTGCGATGAAGCATTATACCTTCTGCTCCTTAGGTGAACTAAATGCCGTTCTGCGTAAATACAACCTTGCAGTAGAGGAGGTAAAGACCGAGTATAGGGGCAAGCAATATGACGGGCTGGTCTATGTACCTACCGATGACAAGGGCAATAAGGTGAGCACGCCCATTCACGCCTCGGACATAGGCAGAGGTGTGGGCTATACTGCCGTTCAGAACAAGATGCTGAAGTCAAAACAGATGGTTAAGCCATTGATACCAACTGTCAGAAGAAAGGTATTAGAAGTAATGCGTACTTCTCCCCACACAGAGGAAAGACTTCGACAAAGATTGGAGAAACAAGGCTTGCAAGTGGTAATCCGAAAGAATGATAATGGACGCATCTATGGAATTACATTCATTGATGATGAAAAAGGTATTGCGCTCAATGGCTCTCGATTGGGTAAAGGATATGCTGCCAATAAGTTTAACGAGTACTTCTCTAACCCGGAGAATAATCCATTCTTGGATGAATCGCTTTATGGAAAGATTGATACCACCTTTCAACAACAGATGCAGACAATACAGTCTGATGAGCAGGAAAGCGACAATCTTGTCGATGAATTTATCGACAATATGGTAGGAGAATCCTTCTCTTCATCGGGCAATGATGATTGGAAAGAAGCGGCATGGCAACGCAAACTTCGTAAGCAAAGTAAGGTAAAACTTAAACGCAGGAAGCGTTAATGGCACCATTCAAATGGTAATCAAAGATTTTTCAAATAGTATTCAAACGATATTCTAACAACAATAAAATAGCATTATGGCACAAGAAGACGATTTAAGGGCATTGGGTAAGGTTATGGACTTTATGCGGGGAATTTCAGTGATTTTCCTCCTGATTAACTGTTATTGGTTCTGCTACGAGGCATTTCAGTCGTGGCACTTCACACTCGGCATCATCAACAAGATACTGATGAACTTTCAACGCTCCACGGGATTGTTTTCATCAATCCTTTGGACGAAGCTGTTTTGTGTGATATTTCTCGCCTTATCCTGCTTGGGGACAAAAGGCGTGAAGGAGGAGAAAATCACATGGCCAAAGATTTGGACGGTGCTTTTCGCTGGTTTTGTGCTCTTCTTTCTGAATTGGTGGCTGTTGGCATTGCCCATAGGTAAGGTGGGTGCTGCTTCGCTCTATATCTTCACGCTTTCTTTGGGCTATATCTGTCTGCTAATGGGCGGTGTGTGGATGAGCCGACTGCTCAAAAACAACTTGATGGACGATGTGTTCAATACCGAGAATGAGAGCTTTATGCAGGAAACTCGGTTGATGGAGAACGAATACTCGGTAAACCTTCCTACACGATTCTACTATAAGAAGAAGTGGAACAAGGGCTGGATCAATGTAGTTAATCCCTTCCGTGCATCAATGGTACTCGGCACCCCCGGCTCTGGTAAGTCGTATGCTATCGTGAACAACTACATCAAGCAGCAGATAGAGAAAGGCTTTGCCATGTATATCTATGATTATAAGTTTCCCGATTTGTCGGAGATAGCCTACAATCACCTGCTCCATCATTTAGATGCTTATAAAGTCAAACCGCAATTCTATGTGATTAACTTCGACGACCCTCGCAAATCACATCGCTGTAATCCCATCAATCCTGCCTTTATGACAGATATATCCGATGCCTATGAGAGTGCCTACACCATTATGCTCAATCTCAACCGCTCGTGGATTCAGAAGCAGGGAGATTTTTTCGTCGAATCACCGATTATCTTGCTTGCCGCCATTATCTGGTTTCTGAAGATATATGAGAACGGCAAATATTGTACCTTTCCCCATGCCATCGAATTCCTGAACCGTCCCTACGCACAGATATTTCCGATACTTACTTCCTACGATGAGCTTGCCAACTACCTTTCTCCCTTTATGGATGCTTGGGAGGGAGGAGCGCAGGAACAGCTACAGGGACAGATTGCGAGTGCCAAGATACCGCTTTCACGCATGATTTCTCCTGCCCTCTATTGGGTGATGACAGGTGATGATTTCTCGCTTGACATCAACAATCCCAACGAGCCGAAAGTACTTGTTGTGGGCAATAATCCCGACCGCCAGAATATCTACTCGGCAGCACTCGGACTTTACAATAGCCGTATCGTAAAGCTCATCAACAAGAAGAAGCAACTTAAAAGCTCGGTAATTATCGACGAGTTGCCAACGATTTACTTCCGTGGATTGGATAATCTCATAGCCACAGCACGAAGCAATAAAGTGGCAGTTTGTTTGGGTTTTCAAGACTTTTCGCAACTCACCCGTGATTATGGCGACAAGGAGAGCAAGGTAATCCAGAATACGGTGGGTAATGTGTTCTCAGGGCAGGTGGTTGGAGAAACTGCCAAAACACTCTCGGAACGCTTTGGCAAGGTGCTTCAACAGCGACAGTCTATGACCATTAACCGTAATGACAAATCCACCTCTATCTCCACACAAATGGATAGCCTTATCCCTGCAAGCAAAATCAGTAATCTCACACAGGGAATGTTTGTCGGTGCTGTGTCCGACAACTTTGACGAGCGTATCGACCAGAAAATTTTCCATGCGGAGATAGTGGTAGATAGTGCCAAGGTATCTGCGGATATGAAAACCTATAAACCCATCCCCAATATAACTGATTTTACTGACAAAGAAAGCTGCGACACGCTCAAAGAAACCATTGAAGCCAACTATCGTAAAGTGAAGCAAGAAATTCGATCGCTTGTCGATTCAGAAATTCAACGGATAAAGCACACGCCAAGCCTTGCCCATTTAGTAAAAGATTAGCAGCCTTATTCTAATACTGCCGTATAAATATGAGCAAACGTTTGCATTCTGTATTTTTCATTATTTTTCCGGAAATTGCTTGTAATTTTGGGGAAAAATACTTAAATTTGCATCATATTTTCAAAATAGGAAACATATTTTTCCGTAAAGTTATGTACCTTTGTCGGCAAATAAAGATATTCTCGTCAAACAAATATAAATAATATAAACATGGAAAAAAACAGAAAAAAACAAATCGTAGTTTTGAGTATAGCTTTAGTTTGCATTTTCATCTTGGTATTTTCATTGTTCCATAAATCAGCGACAAAAGATAGCGCAAATCCTCCTTTAACAAATGTTTTGACTGATAGCATTTCTCAAATTGTCTCAGCTTGTCCTGGCGAAATTGGTGTGGCGGTTATTGTTAATAACAGAGATACGGTTAAGGTCAATAATAAGAGTGTTTATCCTATGATGAGTGTGTTTAAGGTTCATCAGGCATTAGCTCTTTGTAATGACTTTGACAATAAAGGAATTTCACTTGATACCTTAGTAAATATAAATAGGGATAAACTTGACCCAAAGACTTGGAGTCCTATGCTGAAAGATTATTCAGGGCCAGTCATATCATTGACAGTGAGAGATTTGCTGCGTTATACTCTTACTCAGAGTGACAACAATGCAAGCAACCTTATGTTTAAGGATATGGTTAATGTCGCTCAAACAGATAGTTTTATAGCCACACTCATTCCTCGTTCAAGTTTTCAGATAGCTTATACGGAAGAGGAAATGTCGGCTGACCATAACAAGGCTTACTCTAACTATACATCTCCTCTTGGTGCTGCAATGTTGATGAATCGTTTGTTTACTGAAGGTCTTATCGATGATGAGAAACAAAGTTTCATTAAGAATACGTTAAAAGAATGCAAAACAGGTGTAGATAGGATAGCAGCTCCACTTCTTGATAAAGAAGGGGTTGTTATAGCGCATAAGACAGGTTCAGGTTATGTTAATGAAAATGGTGTTCTTGCAGCTCACAATGATGTTGCCTATATATGTCTGCCTAATAATATCAGTTATACCTTAGCGGTATTTGTTAAGGATTTCAAGGGAAATGAATCACAAGCGTCACAATATGTTGCGCATATATCAGCTGTAGTATATTCTTTATTAATGCAAACTTCAGTAAAATCTTAAACTGCACTTGCTTTGATAATTAATGATAAACAATCTAAAAGCACTCTAATCGTTATCGGAGTGCTTTTAGATTACTAATCAAATTGCTTCTATTATAATTTGAATCCTCTACTTTTTCTTTCTTCCTGTTGCGGCACTCTTGCTCCATATCTAAGCCTGTGCCATTGCTCCCTGAACCAGTCGGCAATCGGCTTCCTGTTTATTGTCAGGTTCAGCCTGCTTTCATCGTCAGGGTCATTTTCCACCCTTAAAATATCATCCTTTATATCAAAGTTCCGCCTGTGTTGCTCGGAATAGATTTTACCGCTACATTTCAGGGCTTCTTTTTTGACTATAAGACTTTCAGTCATTTCTTTAGAGAATCCCAGCATGGCACAAAACTTTTCCATGCGCAGCATTTCCCTGAACATCGGAAACCACCTGAAAGCCTTGTCTATGATTCTGGCGAGCCGTGACAGTTCTTTTTCTTTCATGTCAAGTTCCTGCCTGTGCATTTCTCTGAGATTGTGGATTTGCGTATCATGCTGTTTCTGCATCTGCTGTACTTGGCTCTGCAATTTTTCAATATTGGTGTTCCGTTTTGAAACCTCGTCTTGCAGTTTTTCGTTGGCACGTTCCAGTTCTTTCAGTTTTCCACTCCCGAAAAGAGAAGCAACTCCACTAGTTATGGCTGTCGCTGCCGTGGTGGCTGTCTTCTTTAACTTGTCAGTGCGT
>NZ_BAJY01000037.1 GCF_000613945.1 Prevotella falsenii DSM 22864 = JCM 15124 | reverse complement strand
GTTTTATATTGGGTAAAGAAGCAAGGAAACTACTTGTCTGCTAAATTATTTACACGTAAAGAAATATTTATTTACGTGTAAGTAAATTATTCTTTACGTGTAAATAAATATTTTTCTACACGTAAGTAATTCATGAATGTCCGGCAAAAATCGCAAAAGAACTTAGTACTCGTAAAGGGAAATACAAAGAAAAACGCTCCCGAACCTCATATAAAAAGGTTCGGGAGCGTTGGTACATGAAGTATTAAACTTCCTTCTCAGCTACAAAAATGGCAGAAATGCTACATCTGTATGCTGATTCCTGCAGTTATCCAAGTGCCGGGTTGCGGCACATTACCGTAGTCTACATACGTCCGGTTCAGCAGGTTGTTGGCGGCAGCAAAGGCTGTCCACTTAGCCGTATTCCACGAAAGGCGAGTGTCGAGTATGCCATACGTGGCGTAATTGTGTCGCCGGTTGTTCGTGTCGATATAGCTTCCCATACGGTGGAGTAAACGATAATTCAAACCTAAATCGAGGTTTCGCCACAAATTCAGTTGCAAATCTGCCACCATTTTGTTCTTTACATATTCCAATACATACTTGCTCGTTATGCCTGCATGCTCCTTTTCGTTCTGGTTGAGGTAGCAATAGGCAAGACTGAATTGCTTTAGGAAACGCTGTGAAGGCATTAAGGCACGGAAATCGAAACTAAGAGAAGCCTCAACACCTACAACATTGATGCGCCCGAAGTTTACGCTTTGCCACAGCGTAGCACCGTTTGCATCGAGCGTACCGTCTGAAATCCAATCGATAAGGTTCTTTTGGTGGTTGTAGAAGATGCTTGTCTTGCCGCTGATACCACGTGTGTTGTACTTTATACCTGCTTCCAATGCCGACAATTCTTCAGGTTTCAGATGCTTGTCTGCCTTGTGTCCACCCACAGAATAAAAGAGTTCGGTGAACGACGGCATACGCAGCGAAGTGTTGTACGACGCATACACCTTCCACGCGTTGCCTATTCGGTAGCCGGCATCTATGCCCGGATAGACGCGCATATTCATATCAGCCTGACTGTTCTTTACAGCCACAATGCCTGCTGAAAGCGTAAAGCGCGAAAGAATAATGTTGTGTTCCAATACAAACTGCAGGTTGGTGCGGTTTATGCCGTTCGTATAGTTGCGGTCGGTGCCGTGAATGTGGTGCGGACGTTCGAGTTTCTCGCCAAGATTGGTGCTCACAAGTTCTTCGTGGCGTAATTCTGCCCCGAAAGCCGTGCGTCCCAAAGTCCAATCGAAGTAAGCATTGAGATTTAAGCCATATACATCGGTGCGGTGGTAGTTGTACGCATACTTTTCGGGCGCACCACGGAAAAGTTCAAATCTGTCCATACTGCGGTTCCAATAGATGGACGGACGAATGTGGAACTTGCCTTGTTTGTTTTCAGCCTGTAAGGCAGTGAACGTTTTAAACGTATGTTCAAACTGGTCGTCGTACTTGGCAGCATAGAACGTATTGGCACCAAAGTCTTTAACACTCATACCGGCGTGCCACCGAACTGCAATCCGGCTGTCGTTATAGTTGCCTTGATAGAAAGCCTTGCTTGTTTTGTAGTCGGCATTCAGCCTGTCAGCCTTGTTGCGCAGATAACCGTCGCTACGCATAAACGACCCCGAGAGTTGATTGTTCCAACGCCCTTGCGCAATGTTTGCACGTGCACCCGCTGCCAGATAGCCGTAAGAGCCACCTTCTATGCGTGCAGAGAGAGAGGAAGAGGGGGGAGTTTTGGTTACAATGTTTATCGCACCTAATAAAGAAGATGTGCCATAAACGCGTCCTGCCGGACCTTCGAGAACTTCAATGCGTTCAATTTCGCTTATATCGACAGGGAAATCGAAAGTGTTGTGAGCGGTTTGAGCATCGCAGATGTTAATGCCGTTCAGCAAAACCGTGATTTGCTCGGAGTTTCCGCCGCGTATGCTCACATCGGTAAGTGCTCCTAAAGCTCCTTTCTGGCGCACGTCTACCCCTACGGCATACTTCAACAGGTCGTTTACACTTTGTACTGGCGCGGCTTGAATGTCTTCACGAGTCAGTACAGTTACCATTCTCGCTTGCTGACTTACGGTCAGCGGCGCACGCGTACCCGTTACACTCACTTCGTCGAGCATCACTTGCTTGTTGGTTACTGTAGAATCGCTACTCGTTTGCAAGGCTTCGTTGCTAACGTTGTGTGCCGTTGCATGTTGAAGAGTAGCAACACTCAGTACACCAATTATCACTTCCTTGCCGAGAACAGCAAAGAGTGAATAGCCGCGATTAGAGAAGTGAGTAAACTTCAGTACACTACGCTTGTTTAAAATTGGTTTGTACATGATGTAATAAATTTATTAATGGTTCGGACTATCTGCTCTTAGTGGGAAGCAGACCTTACCGAAACCGAGGTGCAAAAGTACATAAAATCGTCAAAACAGCCTATAACAACGGTGTTTTATTTTCGTTTTGGTTTCATTCTTTCGCAAAAACGAAAAATAAATGGTAAGATTAGCAGATAGTTTTTCATAATTTATTACTTTTGCATTTTATATTTCTAACAATCGGGTTGTTCCTATCCTGTTGGCAGTATAAGTACAATTAAAACAGTAATCTAAATAAAATAACCGTACAATGAGAACATTGATAGACCGCATCCTTAAAGATGGCAAATGCTATGAAGGGGGAATTTTGAAGGTAGACAAGTTTATTAATCATCAGTTAGACCCAAACCTGATGAAGCAAATAGCCGTGGAGTTTATCCGTCGCTACGCTTCTACCGAAATAAACAAGATTATAACAGTGGAGGCAAGCGGCATTGCGCCTGCCATTATGATGGGTTTCCTGCTCGATTTGCCTGTTGTTTTTGCCAAGAAAAAGAAACCTTCGACAATGGTGGATATGATTTCGTCTACCGTTTTCTCGTTCACAAAGCAGCGCGAATACCATGTTTGCATTTCAAGAGAGTATCTTACACCGGCCGACAAGGTGCTTTTCGTAGACGATTTCTTGGCTTACGGAAACGCTGCAAAGGGCATTATAGACCTCTGCAAGCAAGCCGGAGCAGAGCTTGTAGGTATGGGATTTATCATCGAGAAGGCGTTCCAACACGGCCGTGAGATTATTGAGGCAGCGGGAATACGTTGCGAAAGCTTAGCCATTATCGATTCATTGGACAACTGCGAAATAAAACTAAGAAAAGGATAAAACCATGGAACAAACAAAAGAACTTATTTATGGGCTGAACGACCGCCCACCTTTGCGAGAAACAATCTTTGCTGCCGTGCAGCACTTGCTGGCGATTTTCGTTGCCATCATTACACCGCCGCTCATCATCAGTTCGGCTTTGGAATTCGATTTGGAAACAACCGGCTTCCTTGTTTCCATGTCGCTGTTCGTCTCGGGCATAGCTACTTTCATTCAGTGTAAGCGTTTCGGCAGTTTGGGTGCAGGTTTATTGTGCATTCAAGGTACGTCGTTCTCGTTCATTAGTCCCATTATCGGAGCCGGAATGCTCGGTATGGTAGGAGGAAAGATGAATGTAAGCATGGGATTGAGCTATATATTCGGAGCTTGTATGTTAGCTTCTGTCGTGGAAATGCTGGTCAGCCGCGTGCTGCCGTATATGCGTAAAATCATAACACCGCTGGTTTCGGGCATCGTTGTTACACTTATTGGTCTGTGTTTAATAAAAGCGGGTATCAATTCGTGCGGTGGCGGTCAGGCAGCGATGAATGCCGGCACATTCGGTTCTATGCAAAATCTTGGATTGGCGTTGCTCGTACTTATCAGCATCGTGGCTTTCAACCGTTCAAGAAACCCGTTCTTGCGTATGGCATCTATTGTTTTGGGCTTGATATTGGGTTCCACGGTGGCTTACTTCTTAGGTTTAATCGACTTTTCACGCTTAGGCGACACAGGCACATTGAACATTCCCGTACCTTTTAAATATGGTTTGCGTTTCGACATCGGCTCCATTATCGGCTTGGGACTTATTTATTTGGTTACAGCCGTTGAGGCTTACGGAGACATTACTGCCAACTCGCTTATTTCGGGCGAGCCTGTTGAAGGACCTGTGTTTATGAAACGTGCGCAAGGAGGTATATTGGCAGATGGCTTCAACTCGTTCCTTGCAGCCGTATTCAATAGTTTTCCAAACTCAATCTTTGCGCAAAACAACGGAATGATACAGCTTACAGGAGTTGCCAGTCGGTATGTGGGCTACTTTGTAGCAGGTGCTTTGCTTGTCTTAGGCTTGTTCCCAATAGTAGGACAGTTTTTCTCGCTTATCCCCGACTGCGTTCTCGGTGGTGCAACACTGCTGATGTTCGGTACGGTAGCTGCTGCAGGCATACGCATTATCGCTGCCACTGCCATCAACCGCAAGGCTGTTTTGGTAATGGCAATGAGCTTTGCAATGGGACTGAGCGTAGAACTCGTGCCGAATATATTGGATCAGATGCCCGAAGTGGTACGCAACATATTCTCAAGCGGCATAACAATGGGTGGCTTAACAGCTATTTTAGCAAATGCACTCATTCGTATTAAAGAATAAAAAATTAGGGTAAAGTTTTGCGACTTTACCCTAACTTTCTCCTTTTTATTTTTATCTTTGCAGAAGATATTCGCTTAATTAAAACAAAGGAACTATGGCAAAAGAAAATAGAAAACGTAAGTTTACAAGCACTTTAACCTTCAAAATACTCTTGGGGATATTGGTTCTATTTGTTTTAGGACTTTTCTATAACTTCATTATCGCCGAAGACGATGTTGTTTCGGAGCAAGAAAAGCAAGAGGAACAGCAACGAAAGGCTGCACTCGATACGGTAGACGTGGTGGGAGACTATCTTTGGTCGAGCCCCAAACCACGCAAAGAGGACTTGACAACCGATGACGAGAAAACAAAAGCTGAGGCAGAAATAAAGAAAATGGTTGAAGAAGCAAGAACGAACGCAGCAAAGAAAGCAAAAGAAAACAACAACGCTGCCAGTGCACCCCCTACTCCTTTGCCTGCTCCTGCTGTCGAGCCGGTGCCTGCAAAGCCTGCAACTGCCCCATTGGTAGAAAAGATGTCAGCACCTAAAATAGAGAAAATCGAACAATAATCTTTGTTGTATCGAGCATCTGCAAACCCATACTAAAGAAGGAGGTACGTATGAAAAAGATTGTAATTTTATTATTGTCAGTAGTCGTTATGTTCGGCTGCGCAACTGTCTATCGCGATTCTGAAGGCAACGTTGTGCCACGCGAAAAGATAGAAATATTGAAAACAGCCGCTGTAAAAGGGCACTTGGCTGAAAAGAGATTTCGCATTTTTGTAGATAAAATCTACCCTATGGGAATGCCGGTACGCACATTAAACGAAGACTACGTGATAGAAGTCAGCCGCGATTCTATCGGTATGATGCTTCCTTATGTGGGAAGACTCGACCGTGCGCCTATCGACGGACGTGTGGGAATAGAAGTTTTATCGCCCATATACAGCTACACGAGCGAACCGATAAAGAACGGAGAGCGTATCTTGATTGAAACACGAGACCAAACAGAAACCTATCTCGTCGTTTTAAACATCTACGATGATGCTCTGCAACGTAAACCTGAAATCGAATATAAGGGCATCGATTGGTTATTCGGGTGTAATGCAGCTCAACGACAAGTTTGTTCCGAAACGTAAGAAATAGCCGGTGGCAAGGCTGAAACTTTAGAACAAGGCTGTCAGTATTCAGCAAAAATAAGCATAAAGTTTCAGCTTTTCGCTTAAAATGCGCCTTTTACTCCGCTGCATTACTGCCGCTGCACACCTTATTACATAGGTGAAAAACAAGTAAGAAGAGTGTAAATATTTTTTATAAGCACATCTATTGTGTAACCATCTTACTATCAGCGCATTGTAAAATCTATTGTTTTGCATTGCCAAAGCGCAGTTATCACTTTTTAAGAGAAGTATCTTTACAAGACAAACCTGCTGAAACGTTAAAACCGAGTGTATATAAAAGGTTGGACACTGTTCTGACTTAAATTAACAACAAGCTGCAAAACAAGCAAGAATATCATTAACTTTGCCAACCAAGGCAACGAGATGAACTTTTGCTGAAGCCATTTATAATCGCTCTGACGAATAGAATGCAGCTCAAGACTGACAGCCAATAGCATTATCCAAAGCAAGCGTGTATTAATGAAACTCTGAACATCTGCGAAATGCAAGTCAGTAGTAATCTTACCAATTATGCTAAAAGCGGTGCTAAGGTCTTGCGAACGAAAGAACACCCACGCAACAGATATATATGCGAAAGTTATTGTCCAGCAAACGGCTTTCACATATATTGTGCTGGGAACATTACCGAAACCTCTGTTCCGGAAGAACTTATGGATTGTCAAACCGATACCGTGCAGGAAGCCCCACAACACAAACATGCCCGATGCGCCGTGCCACAACCCTGCCACTATCATTGTTATGAAAGTGTTCCGATAGGTTTTCAACTCTCCTTTTCGGTTTCCACCCAATGGAATATAGATATAGTCGCGAAACCATTGCGAAAGCGTGATGTGCCAACGATGCCAAAACTCAGTCAGATTCAGACTCTGATACGGAGAGTTAAAGTTGTTAGGCAGTTGGAAACCCATAAGTGCTGCAATGCCAATCGCCATATCGCTATAACCGGAAAAATCACAATAGATTTGCAAGGTAAAGCCCAATACGCCCATTAAGTTTTCAAAACCGGTGTAAGCCAATGGGTCTGCAAATATCCAATTGTTATATTGTGCCAAATAGTCGGCTACCAATGCTTTCTTCAGCAAGCCGCAAATAATGAGCCACAGACCTGTATTGATAAGTTCTTTATCGTTGAGGTGCGGTGCATTTATCTGTGGAATTAAAATCCGGGCACGTGTAATAGGACCTGCTATCAGCAACGGAAAGAAAGTGAGATAAAAGGTGTATTCCAACAAACCCGTCGTTTTGGGGAAACGTTCTTTGTACACATCAACCGTGTAACTAATGGCTTGGAAGGTATAGAACGAAATACCGATGGGCAACAACAGCTGCAAAGGCGCGAAGTTTGTTTGCAGCAGATGGTTTAAAATATCGAGTGTGAAATTGGTGTACTTATAGTAAAGCAGCGGCAAAAGTTCAATCAGGATAACAAGCGAAAGCCCTATTTTGCGTGGTTTTCCACGTCGCAGCCGCATCATCTTCTTGGTTAAGAACCACGAAAGCAATGTTGTTATGGGCAACAAGCACATCAGAACACCATTCGCCTTATAGGCAAAAAGCAATCCGAACAGTATGACATAGGTTTTCAGCCACGCCTTTCTATAACGGTTTATATAGAGATAAACCGCAAAAAACACAAGAAAGGCAACCATAAACGACAGCGTGCAGAACGACCAATCCTTATTGGGTGTTGTCAAAAAGGAAAGCAATGCGTTTGTTGTCTGCTGTAAATCTATCATTTATCCTATTAAAATCCCTTGAAAGAAGGTTGTAAGAGTTTTGTATTTGTTGCCTTATGGTGGTGTTGGGGAGTATTCAGCACTACGGGATAAGCCGCTTTTGAACTTCCCATAAATGCAGCAACCTTGTTCAACCACAGCGCAGCAGCCTTCCAAGTTGGGTGATAATGGTCGGGACCGCGCTTCAATTTCAACCCTCTACTGTCAAAGAAGCAACCTTGTTTCGTATGCTTCTTCATCAAATTGATAATTCCCGTGTCGCCATTCCAGCTTGCAGGACTTATCCAAACGTAGGGATAGTTGCCCAATTTCGCTACTATCGCCTTTATATTCGCCTCTCTTGCATCTAAATCGTTAATGAAAAGCTCGTTGCTACCCAAGCAAAGCAAGATGTAAGTAGGCTTATACTTCTTTATGAAATGCTCTATCGTTTGCGAGTTTGCCCACTTCTCGGTGGTAGAACCATACCAAATAACGGTATATAGCTTGTGTCCGTTCTCCTTTGCATAGTCGCCGAGTCGTCGAGACAAGCCTTCTACCATCGAATCGCCTATGAATAAAAACGTCTGATTGCGCCTGTACAGCTTCTTTTCCTTTCGTTTAGCAAGTGCTGTCGAATCGTTGTTATCAGCCTTTTGCAGTTGCGTGAGGTTGATTTTCTTTAACGAAAACTTACCAAAAGAAACTTCCCCCGGCACAATTGCATAGCCTATGACGATTGCCAACACGGCAACCAACAGCAGAAAAATTTTGCTTTGCTCGCGCACTCTGCCTACAAATTCAGTTCAACCTCAACAGGGCAGTGGTCGCTGCCATACACTTCCGTCTGTATTTTTGCATCGACAAGCTGCTCGCGCAAACGGTTCGACAACAAGAAATAATCGATACGCCACCCTGCATTCTTTTCTCTTGCCTTGAAACGGTACGACCACCACGAATAAGTTACCTGCTCCGGATAAAGCGTTCGGAAGCTGTCGATGAAGCCGTTGCCAAGGAACTGCGTCATTTTTGCTCTTTCTTCATCGGAGAAGCCTGCATTCTTGCGGTTTGTCTTAGGGTTCTTTAAGTCTATTTCCTCGTGTGCAACATTCAAGTCGCCACACACTATTACCGGCTTTTTCTCGTCCAATCGTTTTACGTATGCTTGGAAATCGTCTTCCCATCGCATTCTGTAATCTAATCGTTTCAAGCCGTCCTGTGCGTTGGGAGTGTAGCATGTAACGAGATAGAAGTTCTCCATTTCGAGCGTAATAACCCTTCCTTCGTGGTCGTGTTCGTCTATTCCTAATCCATAAGAAACACTCAAAGGCTTGTGCTTTGTAAAGATTGCCGTACCCGAATAACCTTTCTTGTCGGCATAATTCCAATACGACTCGTAGCCATCGAAGGCAATATCGAGCTGTCCTGCCTGCATTTTTGTTTCCTGCAAACAAAAGAAGTCTGCATCAATCTCTGCAAAACTTTCTTTAAAACCCTTTGTAACACAAGCCCGAAGACCGTTTACGTTCCATGAAATAAACTTCATATTATCGTGTTTCCTTTCTTTTATTATTCTATTTAGACGGTTGTTTTAGCAACCATTTTCTTTATATTCGCATCTTATCGGAATGCACAAGGTTCATAAATTCCTCACGTGTTTTCGCCTGATTGAATGCTCCGCTGAACGCACTTGTTGTTGTAATAGAGTTTTGTTTCTCTATGCCGCGCATCTGCATGCACATGTGTTTCGCCTCTACCACTACCATTGTACCGAGTGGGTGCAATGTGTCTTGTATGCAGTCCTTAATCTGTTGCGTCAGTCTTTCTTGCACTTGGAGGCGATGACTGAATATATCAACCACGCGTGCAACCTTGCTCAAGCCTGTAATATATCCGTTGGGAATGTATGCAACGTGCGCTTTGCCATAGAAAGGCAACATGTGGTGTTCGCACATAGAGAAGAAATCGATGTCTTTTACAATCACCATTTGGTCGTATTTTTCAGCAAACAGCGCATCGGTAAGTACCTTATGCGGGTCTTGTGTATAGCCACGTGTCAGCACTTGCATTGCTTTTGCCACACGCATAGGCGTCTTTTCCAGTCCTTCTCTATCGGGGTCTTCACCTAAAAGTTGCAATACATGTCGGTAATGTCCTGCGAGATCGTCGAGACCTTCGCGGAATTCTATATTTAATATCATTGTTGTTCTTGATAAATCTTATAAAACTATATTATAATAATGTTTGTTCTGCTATTTAAAATGAAACAGATTAGTAATCCATTTCGTATTCATCGCCAAGCACTTCAGTTGTTTCAATCGTTACCATCGTCCTGATAATGTTGGCATGGGTAAATCCTTCCTTTCTCAACTTCCTCATTACCTTCTGTGCTTGTTCGTAGTTTGTGAAATTTCCTACCTGACACATCCAGCGAGGAGAATAGAAATGAACGTATATGGGCTCTGTTTGTAATATCTGTTTAGCCTTCTGTCCCCATCTTTCAGCTTCTTTTCGAGCTTCTCTCGTATTGCCTCCTGAATAAGCCAACACACGAAATCCTCTTACCTTCCTTACGCCTTTTGCCACACGTTTCGTTACCGTGTGCCTGATTTCGGTACCATCAGTCGGGTCAATAAGTGGGCGACGAACTTTCTTTCGTACAAGTTTCGTGCGTGGAGATGCAGTGCTCGCCGACGGAGATGGCGTCGGTGCTTCTATACGAGGCTCTACTCGTGGAATAACTGCCGAAGGAACAGTTAGTTTTTTCACCGCTCCTTGTGGCTGCGGTTGTGGTTTCTTCTTGCTTGTCTTAGCATTTTTCTTTCCGTTCACCAACGCATCGATGTCCTCACTCTGCGTTACGGTAACAGTACCTTGTGCACCAACAGCCAAACAGCTAAGTAGTGCAACGACCAATATGGCAAGGTATTTCTTCATTTTTCTTGTCTTTATAAAGTCCCTAAGAACCGCCACCGCTTACAGTTAGCGGTTCGCAGGACTTTCCGTTTATTTGTCTTTACTTCTTCCAAGCATCGATGATACCCTTGAAATCGGCAGCTTTCAACGAAGCACCGCCTATCAATCCACCATCAATATTAGGCTTTGAGAACAGTTCCGGTGCATTGCTTGCCTTGCAGCTGCCACCATAAAGAATGCTTGTATCTTCGGCAACGTCCTTTCCATACTTTTCTGCTACGATAGAGCGAATGTATGCAAGCATCTCTTCAGCTTGGTCAGATGTTGCAGTCTTTCCTGTTCCGATAGCCCAAATTGGTTCGTAAGCAAGGATAATGTTCTTCCATTCCTCTGCACCAAGATGGAAAACAGAACCTTCGAGTTCAGCCTTCACCACCTCGTTCTGCTTGTTTGCCTCACGCTCTTCCAGTGTTTCGCCACAGCAGAAGATAACTTTTAAACCATTTGCGAGTGCCAATTCTACCTTTTCCTTCAGTATTTCGGCTGTTTCGCCATAGTATTGACGACGTTCAGAGTGTCCGAGAATAACGTATTCAGCACCTGTACTCTTTACCATTGCAGCAGAAACCTCACCCGTGTAGGCACCTTTTTCCTTGTTGGCACAGTCTTCCGCACCAAGCTTTACCAACTCCTTGTCCAGCACATTGGCAACGCTTGCCAAGTGAATAAAAGGAGTGCAGATTACAACATCGCAGTTAGGCTTGTCTGCCTTCAAAGCGTTATTGATTTCTGTTGCCAATGCAACACCTTCTTGCAGGGTTTCGTTCATCTTCCAGTTACCTGCTACAATTTTCTTTCTCATATTTCTTTTACGTTTTAAAAGTTGATAAAGTTTCCTCTTCTGTTCATTCTTTAAGAGCCATTGTTCCTTCTCCTTAATCCACTGTTCGCGCTTTTTCACCCATTTTGTCCACGCCCAAAAGCGGTCGGCAATAATGAGAAGGATAAGCGGCAGCAAGTAGCAAAGCACCATTGTAAGTATTTTCTTCCATGCGCTGCTTTCGGGTTCGTGCCCTATTGGGAGCAACGACAGAGGTGCATTCAGCTCTTCTATCTTCGGAATATCGTTGTGGTTCCACTTGTTTATTATCGTTCCCTTGTACAGCAACAAGAGTCCCGGGTTGCTTCTTATCACGGTTTTCAGCGTTGTACCGTCGGTGGTATAGAATGGATATTCCGCCCCCGTTATGTCGCGCCAATGCTTTATGCCCTTTTCCGTGCTCGATGTCAAGCCGTAGAAAGCATAGCCGTTTTCCTTTGCATATTCGTATATGCCCTCAATATCGCCGAAATTCCTGTCTTGTGCTACTTCAAGAAAAGGTGCTATCAGCAAGAAGGTATAGCCGTCTTTGCTCAATATCTGTTCTGTAAGGTCTTCGCCGGTCTGCTCATTGGTGATTGAGAAATCATGAATAGGTGGCTCGTAGCCTTTTTCTACTATTTCCTGCTTCGTATCTACAAACACCCAAGCAGTGTCATTGTATGGATAATTGTTCTCATCGAACTCCTTCTGAACACCGTCTTTGGTGCAAATAAACGTTGTTTTGTACTTCGTTGGCTTTGCCCCCTTCGGTATTTGCATCGCTTTCTGAATATTCTGCCCGATGTAATAAGGGCGAAAATCGAACAGTGGCAAGTGGTAAAGACTCAACAACGACACCACGATGATGAACGCCATTGTGAAGTAGGTGGCTATCCACTGGTTGGTTTTTGAGATGAAACGCACCTGATAGAGTGGCCACCGCATAACGACAACAACCGCAGCGAGCAGCACCAAGTTCTTCGCAAAGGTCTGACTGTTCGTCAGATGTATCGCATCGCCAAAGCAACCGCAGTCCTGTATAGGGTTGCTAATGGTGAGCCACAGCGTTATGACGGTCATTCCGAGCATCAGCACGAACGACAATTTGCTCACCAAACGGCGACGAATAGCCAGCAAGAGCAACACACCCAGTGTAAACTCTGCGCCTGAAAGCGAGATGGACAGAATGAGTTGCACCCATTCGGGTATCTTTCCGGCCATACCCAACGCAGCGAAATAGTCGCCAATCTTGTATTGCGAGCCGAGCGGGTCTATGGCTTTCACGAAGCCGGAGAAGATGAACGTTGCGGCAAGCAACAACCGACAGATGTTTACTAAAATCGATTTCAGTTTACTCATTATGCAGTTTTATTGCCCCGAATACAGCGTAGATGATGATGTCCATATAGTTGGAATCAATGCCTTCGCTCACCAATGTCTTTCCATTCAAGTCTTCCATTTCCTTCACACGCTCTATCTTCGTGAGTATAAAGTCGGTGTAACTGCTCACACGCATATCGCGCCACGCCTCGCCGTAGTCGTGGTTCTTCTTCAGCATCAGCTCGTAAGTGGCCTTTATATGCTTTTCGTAAAGTGCCATTGCTTCGTCGGGCGTTATATCCACAGTGTCTACAAACGGGCGTTCGAGCTGTATAAGTCCTATAATTCCGTAGTTGATAAGGCTATAAACTCTTGCCGAACACTTTCGCCAACACGGTTTTCGCCCGTTATCTCTATCGAGCGAATGCGCTTTGCCTTGATAAAGAGCTGGTCGGTAAGCGACGATGGGCGCAGTATGCGCCACGAAGCACCATAGTCGTGCAGCTTCTTTGAAAAGAGAGACTTGCATTCGCTTAGAACTTCTTTAAACTCCTGTTCGGTCTTTGTTATCTGTTCTGACATAGTGAAATTCTTATTTACAATGCAAAAATACTGAAAATATACGAATTGGCAAAATCATTCTTACTAATAATATATAAGCAGGTGAAATCCGCTTCTTTTGTTGAAACGCTATTCAAACGCACAGAAGGCAGGTTAAAAGTAGAGAATAGGAGGTACGGGAGAAAGGGTATTTACTTTCAGTAGCGTTTGTCTTGCTTTCGGAAGCATATTTTCGACTTAACGGCAGTGGTGTGTTGGTCTATTTTTCCTATACCTTTGACAGGTAAAAACAACAACTTCGGCACCACGATTAAGACCTCAATAAATGGCAGTCTTTCATCGTTATGCCGAAGTTTCTATTGTTTCAGAGTTTCGCAAGTGTTATTCTTTCGCTACCTTTTGCTTCTTCCATTCCACATATAGGGCTGCACAAATGGCAAGAAGAAGGGCTACGAGTGCCACGTAGGCAATGGTTTCGGTGGTGCTGATGCTCGTTGGGTGAAAGTCTAACACTACCTCGTGTTTGCCTGCTTTCACGTTTAGGGCACGCAGAATGTAATTCACACGACCGAGTTCGGCAGGTTGTCCGTCTATGGTAGCAGACCAACCGGGATAGTAAACTTCAGAGAATACAACCACACCGCCCTTTGCTGAGTTCACCGTATAGGTCAAACTGTTTGGTTCGTACTTGGTCAGCACGACGCTTGCAGTAGAGTCGTTGGCTTGCGTATTGCCGAGTACGGCTTCAAACTTCTTATCGGCTACGGCTTCGTGGCTGACGTCTATCTTGCCCACTTCGGCGTATTCGGCATTTGCATCGGCAACATAGGTGAGTTTATCTACAAACCAACCATTGCCTTGAGCGTACGGATTTTGCAGTTGTGTTGTAGCATTGCCTTGCAACGGAACAATGAAATATTTGGCATTGAGCATGTTCAGCACCGGGAAAAGCTTTCTTCCGTCTACTTCCGACATTACACCGCCTTTGATTCCGATGGCTTGCATGCCTGCTTGCATTTCGGGAGCGATGTACTTGTCTATCATTTCCTGATAGCGACGGAGCTTGGCCGGATGATAGCCACCAATGCTTTTGTGGAAGTACGACGTATTGTTTTCGTTGAATGCGCCCGACGAGAAGTTCAGCACACGGTACGATAAAGACTTGTCTTTCAGTATTTCCATATCGGTTGCGGTAGCTTGCTGTGGCGTATCGCGCTCGCTCTTGGGCACAAACATATCGTCGTTCAGGTAGCGTTTGTCTACTTGCCAAAGGTCTATCAAGCAGAGAGCAGATATTCCGATGATAAGATAGAGCGGCTTAATCTTCTGTGCCTTGTAAAGCAAAAGCATGGCAACACCGATGATTATGACGATGATAGAACGCCAAGCGTCGCTGCTTACCATTGCCGAACGCATGGTGGCAATGCTCGAAAGCATTGTGTTCTGAACATCGGGTGTCATTCCTTGAATGCCCGAAAGCATCTGTCGTTCTTGCTCTGATACGAACGGTCCCATCATACTCGGCATCAATGCCATTACGAGAGCTACACCTGCTGTCAGCGCAAGACCGGCATAAACAAACTTCATGTTCTTTGTCAGCACTGTCGGTTCGTCCACAATGCGTTTCAACGTAAGGGCTGCGAGCAACGGAATGGTAAATTCTGCTATCACCAATATGCTGGCTACAGTGCGGAACTTGGCATACATGGCACATTGTCGAGGAAGAAATTGGTGAAGCCCATGAAGTTGTGCCCCCACGAAAGCAGTATGGAGAGAATGGTTGCAGCCAGCAATGCCCACTTCAACGGTGTCTTAACGATGAACAAACCGAGTACAAAGAGGAAGAGAACGAATGCTCCGACATAGACCGGACCACTCGTACCGGGTTGCGTTCCGAAATATTGCGGCACGGCTTCGTAGAGTTGTGGCAACATGCTTTCTACTTCGGGGTTGGCTTTTGCCATTGCTGTTGCGTTCTGACTTAGCGGAACGCTTGCGCCGCCCTTAGCGTTTGGCACAAGCAGCGTCAGGGTTTCGTCTATTCCGTAGCTCCATTGCGTGATGTAATCGCGGTCGAGTCCCGAACTTGTTTGGTTGGCACTGTTGGCTTTTGTCAGCTCGCTCTTGCCGCGCATACTTTCTTTTTGGTATTCCCAAGTGTGGTAAAGGTTGGAAATATTGATGGCTACACCTATCAATGCCGCTGCTACGAGTACGCCCGAAGCCTTCAGGAAGTGTTGCAAACGCTTTTCACGAATGGCTTGCACAAGGTAGGCAACCACCATAAACAGCACGATGAAGAGGTAATAATACGTCATTTGCACGTGGTTGGCTTTTACTTCAAAGGCTGTAAACACGGCTGTAACGATGAAGCCCCACAGGTATTTGCCCCGATAAGCCAAGACCACGCCTCCTATCATCGGCGGAAGATAAGCCAACGCCATCACCTTCCAGAGGTGTCCGGCAGCGATAATAATAAGGAAATAGGAAGAAAATGCCCACAAAATACTGCCTAATGCAGCCAGCGATTGGCGGAAGTTAAATGCACGAAGCAGGATATAAAAGCCCAAGAGATAGGCAAAAAGGAACCAAACATAGTCGGGTAGCCAAAGATGATAGGCTGCCATGACTGCCGATAGTCCGTCGGTGGAATTGTACGAGGGCGAAATCTGGTAGGTGGGCATACCACTGAAAAGTGAGTTTGTCCAGCGTGTTACCTCGCCTGTACGCTGTTCGTACTCGGTAAGTTCCTGTCCCATGCCCACGCCTGCTTGCGAATCGTGGCGGAAAAGTATCTTGCCTTGCGATACGGGCACTAAAAAGTAAGCAAAAGAGATTACTGCAAAGAGTGCGACAACAATCGCATCGGGCAGACATTTCTTCAAAGTATTCATATTCTTTTTTATTTAAATCTTTCGTGATATGCGTGCAAAGATACAAAAAACTCGTTACTTACAACTGCCTGCTACTAACTTTTTCGTATCTTTGCAGCATGAAAATAGGAATTATTGTGGCAATGGACAAAGAGTTTGCACAGCTCAAGTCTATTCTCGAACATACGGAAACGGTGTGTCGCAACCATAAGGAATTTGTGCTTGGAAAGGTTGGCGACAAGGAAATAGTGTTGCAGAAGTGCGGCATCGGTAAGGTAAACTCTGCCATTGGCGCAGTGGAAATGATAAACAACTACAAGCCCGACCTCGTGGTTTCGAGCGGTTGTGCGGGCGGAGCTGACGCCACGCTGAACGTTATGGACGTGGTGGTGGCTACGGAGTGTGTCTATCACGATGTTTCGTGTGGCAGCGAAGCCGCCAAAGGGCAGATTATGGGCATGCCGGCACGCTATGCTTCGCCTGCGGAACTGGTAGAGAAAGCTCTTTCGCTGAACGATACGAAGGACGGAAACGACTTCACCATCAAGGCAGGACTTACGGTCAGCGGCGACTATTTCGTTACGACGAAAGAGAAAATGCAGTCTATTATGAACGATTTTCCCGAGGCAACGGCTGTCGATATGGAGAGTTGCTCCATTGCGCAGGTGTGCCATGTGTACGGCGTTCCTTTCGTTTCGTTCCGTGTCATCAGCGATATTCCGCTGAAAGACACCGATGCCGGCATGTATTACGATTTCTGGAACAAGATTGCCGAAGGCAGTTTCGAGGTTACAAAGCATTTCATAAACACACTTTAAACTCAGCACGAATACGCTTTAAACATTTCATAAACACACTTTAAACGCAGTACGAATACGCTTTAAACATATCAACAACATACTTTAAACATAAAGAACAATATGGACAAGATACCTTCTTTCACCATCGACCACGACCGCTTGCTGCGTGGTATCTACGTCAGCCGACAGGATAACGTAGGCAACGAAGTAGTAACAACTTTCGACATTCGCATGAAAGAGCCCAACCGAGAGCCTGCACTGCACATCGGTGCGCTCCATACCATAGAGCATTTGGCGGCAACCTACCTGCGAAACGATGCCGAATGGAAAGACCGCGTGGTGTATTGGGGACCGATGGGCTGCCTGACGGGCAACTACTTAATACTGAAAGGCGACCTGAAATCGGCAGAAATCGTAGACCTTATGCGCCGAACCTTCGAGTTTGTGGCTTCGTTCGAGGGCGAAATACCGGGCGCAGCACCCAAAGATTGCGGCAACTACCTGCTCCACGACCTGCCGATGGCGCGCTGGGAAAGTCGCAAATTCGTAGACGAGGTGTTGAACGGCATTACCGAAAAGAACTTAGTTTATCCGCTCCGAGAGGAAGAGTAAAAGGCAAATATTCTTCCTCAATACTTTGCAATTCTCAAAAAAAAGACTAAATTTGCCACTATATGGCAATATTTATCGTTCAACCCGATAAAAAACAACCACTGTTATGGTCTCCGTTCCGTGCCACAACAAAAGGAAGCGGGGTAGTTCATTTAATTAAATCATTTAAAAAACAACACTATTATGAAGTCAAAAGTTTTATTTTTACTGGTAGCTATGGTGATGATCGCATTACCGATACAGGCGCAAAAGCAAGAAGCTTATGTAGTGAAGAGCGACGACGGCGCAACGCTCACGTTCTATTACGACGCACAGAAATCGAGCCGAACGGGTACGGTGTATGGCATCAAGGAAACCCGATACCAAGGCAGATGCCCGGCTTGGGCAGGAGTTCCCGAAGCTAATAATACATGGACTACTACGGTCGTGTTCGATACATCGTTCAAGAACTACCGCCCGACAACCACCCGTTGTTGGTTTGGCGATTGCAGAGCCTTGAAGAATATCACGGGTTGGGAAAATCTCAACACGTCTGAAGTAACCGATATGACGGAAATGTTCTTTGCTTGCACTTCCTTAACCTCGCTCGACCTATCGAACTTCAACACGGCAAACGTTACCAACATGAGCAGTATGTTCATGCACTGCACAGATTTGACATCGCTCGACCTATCGAAGTTCAACACGGAGAAAGTTACCAACATGTACCACATGTTCTTCAACTGCCGTACTCTAACCTCGCTCAATATTTCGAGCCTCAACACGGCAAACGTTACCGACATGAGAGATATGTTCTCTATCTGCTCCCATCTGACCTCGCTCGACCTGTCGAAGTTCAACACGGCGAAAGTTACCGACATGAGCAGTATGTTCATGGGCTGTTCCGGCTTGACATCGCTCGACCTATCGAAGTTCAACACAACGAACGTTACCGACATGAACGGTATGTTCATGGAATGTTCCGGCTTGACATCGCTCGACCTCTCGAAGTTCAACACGGCAAACGTTACCAACATGGGCAGTATGTTCATGCAATGTTCCAAACTCACCTCGCTCGACCTGTCGAAGTTCAACACGGCAAACGTAATCAGCATGGCAAACATGTTCATGGGCTGCAGTAGCTTGGCTTCGCTCAACATTTCGAACTTCAACACGGCAAAAGTGAATTTCATGGTAAACATGTTCGACAGATGCCATAACCTTACCTCGCTCGACGTTTCGAGCTTCGACACGAAGAACGTAATCAGCATGGCAAACATGTTCAACAGCTGCCGTTCCCTGACCTCGCTCGACCTAACGAACTTCAACACAAAAGGCACGGTCGAAATACTTAAAATGTTCGACCACTGTTCGGAACTTACCACCATCTACTGCAACGACACATGGACGTGCGGCAACTCGAGAGACATGTTCAACCTCTGCGAGAAGTTAAAAGGCGCAGTGCCTTACGACAAGAACAAAACCGATGGGTCGATGGCAAACCCCGATACGGGATATTTCACAAAGAAAACACCGTCGGGAATTTCGTCAGGAACGTCATCGAACGACGCTACCATCAGCAGCATTTACTCTGTCAATGGCAAGAAACAGAACGAATTGCAGCGTGGGGTGAACATCGTTCTCATGAGCGACGGAACGACGCGCAAGGTAGTAAAATAAGAAAGAAGAAACACGTAACGAAACAACGCCATTTGTCGTAACGGAGTTACGGCATTTATCGCAACGGAGTTACGACCAATGGAGCAACGGAGTTACGACGATCGTCGTAACTCCGTTACGGCAAAAGCCCCTGTTCGACAACCGTTTTAACGGTTCCGAAATACAGAGAAACAAGGCTTATCGCACACCACGAAGAAAGCGCAATTACACCCCACTCGTGGTATATGATGATATATCGCTCGTGATATACGACGATACCCCACTCGTGGTATGCACCTGCAGCCCACTTGCGGGATAAAAAAACAAGAGCAAGGGCATACAACAAACCGCCTTGGCAGCGTTGCCAAGGCGGTTTGTTGTGTTGTTTTCTTTTACAGATTAAACTTGTATCCTACCGAAACTGTGATGATTTTGTTTTTGCTATCGATTAAATCGTGGCCGTAAACATTTGAAAGTCCGATATTGTAGCGAGCCGTCAGCATTACGTTCTCATATTCGTAGCTTATGCCAACAGGTATGGAAAAGGCGGTTTTCTTGATAAAACCCTTTACATCATTTTCATAAACTTCATTCTTATCGTACTTTATTCCACCACTTTCATTCGTTTCATAGCCTTGCATTTCTGTATGCGATATAGCCTTTGTAAGGAAAGAAGGCTGACAACCAACCGAGAACGCCAAGCCTTTTGATACATAAGCGTGGACAAGCAACGGAACATCAATATAGTCAAAACTTAAATATGTATCGTGGGACACAGTGCCCTTCTTTGCTTTCAGGTCGGCAGGTATGTCCTCAAAGTTGCAACCTGCTTGCGTATAAGCTACGCCACCAGACAGAGCCAACTTATCTGTCAGTTGATAATACACGTCTGCACCGCCCGAGAAACCTATGCGCGTTTGCGTATACGACACACGATTATCATCAAGATAGATTGCATCTCCGGTTAGATTTGCAAAGCTGACACCGATGTGTGGCACTACCGACCACGTTCCCCAATTAGATTGTGCCTGTATTCCGAATACAGAAAGCACAAATAAAGATAATAAAAAAAGTCGTTTCATAAGAATGTTTTGTTTTACTTATAAAACGACCTTTTCACCTTATTATTACATTACGAGCCGGCTTTTTCAGCCCTCCAATCAAACAGGCGATGCACGAACGACTGTTCCTTACTCCTTGTTTTCACGCTTGCGCTCAAGGTGGTCGAGCAGTATCTTGCGCATACGAATGCTCTTCGGCGTTACCTCGATATACTCATCAACCTTTATATACTCTATACATTCTTCGAGCTCATCTCCACCTTCGGTATTACGCGCGCCTTGTCGTCAGAGCCCGACGCACGCACATTGGTAAGTTGCTTCGCCTTCGTAACGTTGATAACCAAGTCTTTCTCGTGCACATGCTCGCCGACAACCTGCCCGCCGTAAACTTCTTCGCCCGGGTCGATGAAGAACTTGCCGCGGTCTTGCAACTTGTCGATAGAATAAGCGTATGCCGTTCCGTTCTCCATAGCTATCATAGACCCATTCGTACGACGGGTGATTTCGCCTTTGAAAGGCTGGTAATCCTTGAAGCGATGCGCCATAATCGCCTCGCCCTGACTGGCAGTAAGCACATTCGTGCGAAGTCCCATAATGCCGCGCGAAGGTATTTCAAACATAATGTTCACACGGTCGCCCTCGGTATCCATGCTCAAGAGTTCGCCCTTGCGACGCGTTACCATATCTATCATCTTGCTCGAGAACTCGTCGGGAACGTTAATCGTAAGTTCTTCGATAGGCTCGCAACGCTGTCCGCCTATCTCCTTATATATTACTTGCGGCTGCCCTACCTGCAATTCGTAGCCCTCACGACGCATTGTTTCTACCAAAACCGATAGGTGCAACACGCCGCGACCGCTTACAAGCCACTTGTCCATAGCTCCCTCTACGGGCGAAACCCGCAAGGCAAGGTTCTTTTCAAGCTCCCTGTCGAGGCGTTCGCTGATGTGGCGCGACGTGCAGAACTTGCCTTCCTTGCCGAAGAAAGGCGAATCGTTGATGGTAAAGAGCATGCTCATCGTCGGTTCGTCCACTGCAATAGGCGGCAAAGCTCCGGATTTTCGTAGTCGGCAATGGTATCGCCAATCTCGAAACGCTCCAAACCAATGATGGCACATATATCGCCCGAACCGACAGCATCGGTCTTTTGGTGCGTCATGCCTTCAAAGGTGTGCAGTTCCTTAATCTTTGTGCGCTCCTTGCTGCCGTCTCTGTGGCAGATGGTAATGTTCTGTCCGTCTTTCAATGTGCCGCGATGCACACGACCGACCGCAATTCGCCCCGTATAGCTTGAGAAGTCCAACGATGTTATCAGCATCTGCGGCGTACCTTCCAAACGGCGTGGCGCAGGAATGGCTTCAACAATCAAGTCCAAAAGATATTCTATGTTTTCGGTTTGCTCCTTCCAGCTTGCGCTCATCCAGCCGTTCTTTGCCGAGCCATATACAACCGGGAAGTCCAATTGGTCTTCCGTAGCATTTAAATCGCACATCAGGTCGAACACCATTTCGTACACCTCTTCGGGGCGACAGTTGGGTTTGTCCACCTTATTTACTACCACCACAGGCTTCAAACCCAATTGCAAAGCTTCTGAAGCACAAAGCGCGTCTGCGGCATAGGTCCTTCGAAAGCGTCTACCAACAGCAAACAGCCGTCTGCCATATTCAGCACACGCTCCACTTCGCCGCCGAAATCGGAGTGCCCCGGTGTATCGAGAATATTTATTTTAGTACCTTTCCAGTTGATACTTACGTTCTTGCTGAGAATTGTTATCCCTCGTTCGCGCTCCAAATCGTTGGAGTCTAACACTTCGTCGCTGTTGTTTTGTCCGTCACGGAAAAGTTTTCCAGCGAGCATCATCTTGTCTACCAACGTTGTTTTACCGTGGTCTACGTGCGCAATTACTGCGATGTTTCTAATATCTTGCATCTATTATGTCTTAAATCAAAACTCAAATGTGCGTGCAAAATTACAAATAATAATCGTAAAAGTATTGTGGAACAAATAAAATGTTGTAACTTTGCACCGCACTTTCGGAAATACCGATGCATTTAATATTGTAAGCCGTTACGATTAAGGCGGCTTTAACGATAGAAAGATGTAATTGCAAACAACATTAATCAACAAAGTAAAATGTACTTAAGCAAAGAAAAGAAAGAAGAAATCTTCAGCCAATACGGCAAAGAACAGAAGGCAGGCGACACCGGTTCGGCAGAAAGCCAAATCGCATTGTTCACCTATCGCATCAAGCACTTGACAGAACATGTTAAGAAGAACCACAAGGACTTCGTTACAACTCGTTCGCTTACACGCCTTGTAGGTAAGCGTCGTGCGCTCCTCGACTATTTGTACAAACGCGACATCGAGCGTTACCGTGCAATCATCAAGAAACTCGGACTTCGCAGATAAGGTTTCAGAAAACATACAAATCCCCACAAACAATCGCTGTTTGTGGGGATTTTTTATGTGCAACCTACAATTAGGCGACAGTTATCGGGCGAGTGGGTTTTCTTTTTCTCGCTCAAGGCAAATACCGAAAAATACCTCTGATTTTGTAAAGATAATTCTGTTAAAAAGTGATATAATCGCTTTGGCGTTGCGAAACCGTAGGTTTTGCGTTGTAAAACCTACGCTTTTACCGTGCAAAACCTACGGTTTTGGAATGCAAAACAATAGGTTTTGCAACACGCTGACAGATAGGAAGTTAAACGATACCTACTCTTCTGAAAAATCTTTACGATTTTATAGCCTTATTTTCGTCCACAAAACAAGTTTCTCCCACATAATTTCTACCGTTCCGAAACTTAGCCGTGCTTTTTGTGCACAGCTTTTTAGCATTTCAAAATAAAAAGCGTTATCTGCTCTTTTCTTTTTCATTCATAAACAGCTATTTATCTGATAGTTACCTGTTATTATAGATTAAACCTATATTTATATAGATAAAATCATTTGGCGGATAAGAAAATATAGCCTATCTTTGCATCAGAGAATAAGGATAATAACAAATAAAAAGGAAAAAGTATGAAGAATTTAGAAATTATCGGATTAGAAGAGAGTAAGGTAAGCAAAGTAAGAGAAGCACTTGCACAGTTGTTGGCAGATTTCCAAATCTATTATACCAATCTCCGCAACCTCCACTGGAACGTGAAGGGGCACAGCTTTTTCGTGATGCACGAGAAGTATGAGGAGATGTATAACAGTGCTGCTGCACACGTAGACGAAATAGCAGAGCGCATTCTCCAGTTGGGTGGCACACCTGAAAGCAAGTTCAGCGTGTACCTGAAGGTTGCAACCATCGAGGAACTTGGCAAAGTAGAATGTGGCAAAGAGGCAATGGAGCACATCTTAAGCTACTTCAAGAACCTTATCGCACAAGAGCGTGCACTCATCGCACTGGCAGACGAAGCCAACGACGATGTAACTGCCGACCTTATGACGGGCTACCTTGCAGCACAGGAAAAGACAGTATGGATGCTCCTCGCTTTCGCTGAACACCACCACAAAGGCGACTGTGGTTGCGAAAAGAAGTAAGCAACAGCCATAAAGATTGAATTTTTAAGAGAATGTATCTGTTTCGGATACATTCTCTTTTTAGTTGTATAGGAGTAACAAGGCTTTGATATTTTATCGTTATCTTTGCATTCTGAAACTATCAGACAGACATACTTAGCATAGAATGAAGACTCTAAAAACAATATTTTGCACGCTTTTCCTGCTCTGTTGCCTTGGTGTAAAGGCGCAAATAGCAGTGGCAGTAGCAGCAGCGGACAACGATTGGAACATTAAAAAAGATAATAGAACAGGGAAATTTGCGCTTTACACATCGGAAGGCAAAAGACTTTTAAATGGTCTTGACACCATTAAACGCATACAAGGCAGCTTGTTTATCGTTACTAAAAACAAGTTGAAAGGGGTTTATAGCGGTAAGGGGAAAGAAGTAATACCTATGAAATACGACAGAATGGAGGCGTTTGGCAATTTCTTTTGGAAGGTTTTCCTGAATGGGAAACAAGGCATTTACACCTTCAAAGGAGAGAAAGTATTGCCTGCAAAATACGAGGAAATTATCTATTTGTACAGGGATTGGGATTTAGACCCCGATTTTGTGGTGAAAGAAAAGGGTAAATATGGAATGTTCAA
>NZ_BAJY01000038.1 GCF_000613945.1 Prevotella falsenii DSM 22864 = JCM 15124 | reverse complement strand
GTATATCATTAGAGAAGATAATGCCATCTTGGGCTACAAAGTCTTTATTCTCTGTCGGAACCTTGTATTCCGCTACTTTCATACACGACTCAAAACAGCCTTCAAACATTCCTTCTTCTGTAGCCTTATCATACTTTTTAATATTCTTAGGCAACGTGATTGTTGTGAGTTCGGCTGCTTCATAAATCGCTGAAAGTTCCAATTTTGTTACTCCGTTCAAATCGATGGTCTTCAATTTAAGCGGTCTATAAAAGGCGTATGAAGCGATTGCGGTAATATCATCAGGTACTTTATAATTCTCTTCCGGTTTCGCTTGTGGGTAAATCATAAGCTCTTTGTCTTTAAAGAGTACACCGCCAATAACCTTGAAAGGCGTAGTACCGCCTCCGGCTATTGCAAATTCGGTGATGGTGGTTGTAGGAGCAATGGTTGGATAACCTACTGATATTTCCTTCAAATTCTTCGGGAAAACAACTTTAGTCAATCCGGAAACCAACCGAAAACCTGTTTTGATGATTTTAGTTACTTTGTCATTAACCGTGTAAACACCATTGTTCAACGTTACTTTCGATGGTACGGAATAAAGCGTAGTCATATCTTTTGAATAGAGTACACCTTCGCTGTCTGAAGTGTAGTTGGCATTATCAGCTTCCACAACACACTTAGGTACGCCGGTTACACTTGCCCACGCATTTTCCTCTATGGTAGCTACATTCTTGGGAATGTTGATGGTTTCCAAGTTAGCTCCTCTAAAAATATTCCTACCAAGATAGGTTATGGTTTCCGGCAATTGCACAGACGTGATGTTATCGGACCTGTAAAGCGGATGGTACTCTACTCCTGTAACGGTGAAAGTGAAATCGACGCTGTCAAATATCTCTTTGGGAATAACCAATTCACCTGCTTTCGAATTATCTGCACCCAAAAAATACAACTCCTTTTTGGCTACGGAAGCCACCTTATAGGTGAGCTTGTCGAACGTAACTATTTGTCCGTCCGTGTAAGCAAATAGCCCCATTGGTATTGCCGTAAACAGCAATATCAACAATAAAAATTTAGTTTTTTTCATCATTACTACTTTATATAATTTATATTTCTTGCTTTATATAGTTATTCGAAAGTTGAATGAAGCCGGCAAGGTTTTCCTGCGCATCGGCTATTTTCTTGTTCGCCGTTGCACATCGTCAGCTGTATGCCACATAAAAAAGAACTGCGAGAAACTATATTACCCCTATTCTCGGCATATTCCCGTTCTTGTTTGATACCATTATATCATTATTTCCGATTGATATAAATAAGTCTTATCTTGCTTCTAACAATTCTGTTAAGCGGCTCCTCAATGTTTTTTACGCCTTGCAGACATATATTTTTCATAATATCCTGCTTCTATTTCCTTAAACAGTAATATATTATAAGGGTTTTCAGAGGTTATATCTCTCTTGGCAGGAGGGTGGTTCTATGAAAATTCAAGTGCAAAGTTAAGCATTTTGTCCGATATAAACAACTTTTTTAAAGAAAAGAAATAAGGCGTTGGTTGGTTGCTTATGAAAGCCATAAATTCCGCTTAAACTTAGCAAGTGCATTAGCACGGAACAATAGAAAATTAATGGAGAAAACTTATTTGATAAGCTACAGTCAGACAATAATTGTGTAAACATTTTTCTAAAGAATATCTATTGTCTAATCCGCTTGTTATCAAGGCACGGTAAAAGCGTAGTTATCACTTTTTAACAGAATTTCTTTTACAAAATAAGGGCGAATATGGCGTAGGGAAAGATAGGATTTATTATACTCTTCCCTCTTCACGATAGGAGTAAAAACGTTGGTCGGCTACAATGACGTGGTCTATGAAATGTATGCGCATAGTGTCGGCAGCCTTTTTTACGCATGCCGTTATGTTGTCGTCTTCCTTGCTGGGCGAGGGGTTGCCACTGGGGTGGTTGTGGCATAAGGCAATGGCGGTGGCGTTCTTCAGCAGTGCTTCTTTAAGAATTATGCGCACGTCGATGGCAGTGCCGGTGATGCCTCCGTGCGATATACACTTTGCTTCAATAAGGTCTAACTTTTGGTTCATCAGCAAAATCCACGCTTCTTCTACGTCCTTGTCTTGCAGTTTCGGGTGCATATATTTGTATAGGGCAGCAGCCGAATCGAGGGTAGGGCGTTTTGCAACGTCTGTTGCCTGTCGCCGTTTTCCCAATTCGCAGGCGGCAAGAATGGTAATGGCTTTTGCTTCGCCTATGCCGTTGTAGGTTGTAAGGTCGGTAATGGATAGCTTTCCAAGCGTATTAAGGTTGTTTTCGCAGTCAGCCAACACACGTTTCATCAGTTCTACGGCACTTTCGCGGGGCGAGCCTGAACCTATCAGAATAGCCAAGAGTTCGGCATTCGAGAGAGCTTCAGCCCCAAGGTTCATCAGTTTTTCGCGTGGGCGGTCTTCTTCTGCCCATTCATTGATGGTTAGTTTCTTCTTTTCCATCATGCAAGACTGTTATTTGTAGAAGTTCTTTTCGAAGGCTGCAAATTCGTCTTTCCCCTTTATGCAACGTTTCCACCACGCTTCGAGAAATCCGAAACCGTAGCCCATAAGTTGCACGAAAGCTGCACGAATGCTGAGAAAACCTATCTTTATGCTTTTGTTCTGAATAGTGCTATCCAACAAAATCAGAAGCGAATAGAGCAGGACGGGAATGATGGCACATATACAAAGGAATAAGCCAATGGCTTTCGATGCAGGAGAAAAAGACGGTGCAAACGAAAGGAAAAGTCCGATGCAGAAAAGCAAGGTAAGGAAGATGACGCCCACCGTGAATACCATTGGCAGGAGATGGACGAGCTTCAGCGATTCCGGATATTTCTTATAAAGGTTGATGCGTGCAATGCCCGAATTGTAAACTTGTCGATAGAACTTTCTGAAGTCGGTGCGACGCTTGTGCCACACCCACGCTTCGGGGAAGAGGCGGCAACGTTTTCCTGCCTTGAAAATGCGGATAGAAAAGTCTATATCTTCGCCGAAACGCATCTTGGAAAATCCTTCGAGTTCCATATAAACATCGCGGCGTATGCCATATTGAAAGAACGAGGATAGAACTTGTCTAATTTCTTCTTGCCACCACGAATACCGCCTGTTGTAAAGAACGATGTCATAGAGTAGGAAATCGCCTTTTGGGTGTCGGTAAACGATTCGTGGGCAGCGTCGGGACCGCCAAATGCGTCGGCAGGCTCACGGTTCAGTTCCTCTTCAATGGCATTCAGATAACCCTTGGGCAACACTACGTCAGAGTCGAGAATGAGCAAGTACTCGCCTTTTGCACGTTCAGCACCATAGTTGCGGCTTTGTCCCGGACCCGAATTAGGCTTCATGAAGTAGTGCAAATCGAGACGGTCGGCATATTTGCTGCAAATCTTGTCGCACGGTTTCTGCGAGCCGTCTTCCACGATGAGTACTTCAAAATCGGTGAAAGTCTGGTTCAATAAGCTCGACAGAAGTTCGTCTACTTCGTCCGGGCGGTTGAAAACGGGAACGATGATGCTGTATTTCATAATACTGGGGCGATGTTAGGGCGTTAAAAGGCGTTATAGAAAGAAGAAAAGGACAAAAAGGCGGGATTATCGTTCTTACCTTTTTGTCCTTTTGTTGTATTATGCGTTTACACGACCTAAGTAGCTTCCGTCGCGTGTATCAATCTGAATGACTTCACCTTCGTTGATGAACAATGGCACACGAACGACAGCACCGGTTTCAAGTGTGGCAGGCTTTGTTGCATTGGTAGCAGTGTTGCCCTTTATGCCCGGCTCGCTGTGTGTAATCTTCAATGTTGTCTTGACAGGCATTTCGGCTGAAAGGATAGTGCCGTCAGAAGTATCTGTAACAACTTCTACCACATCGCCTTCCTTCATATAGTCAGCACCTGTAATCTGATGGAGGGGGATTGGAATTTGTTCGAATGTTTCTTGGTTCATGAAAATGTAGCCCGTTGGGTCTTGGTAAAGATACTGATAAGGGCGACGCTCTACGCGTACATCTTCGAGTTTGAAACCTACTTGGAACGTACGCTCAAGTACACGGCCGTCAGATACATTCTTCAGTTTTGTAATCATAACGGTATTACCCTTGCCCGGCTTTCTGTGCTGAAAGTCAATGCAAGTCCAAATCTTTCCATCAAGGCGGATACATGTTCCGATTTTGATTTCCTGTGAATTAATCATAATCTTTTTAATATATAAATTGTTATTTGTTTGTTACGGAATAATTCGCTTTGCGGTGCAAAGATAAGCAAAATATAGAAAAAAACATAAATTATTTTACTAAAAAACAACCTTTTCTTGGTTAATTAAAAAAGAATGAGTAATTTTGCAGCCCATAACGTGGGATTATGTCTCGACGTGGTGTTTATATCGCATAATAACATAAAAAAGAATATAAAGCAATGAAAAGAACATTTCAGCCTCACAACCGTCGTCGTGTAAACAAGCACGGTTTCCGTGAAAGAATGGCAACAAAGGACGGTCGCCGCGTATTGGCAGCTCGTCGTGCCAAGGGTCGTAAGAAACTTACAGTATCTGACGAGCATCACGGAAAATAATCTGAAGGGCTTGCAGAAAATTAAGTTGAAAACGGAAAGAAGGAGAGGATATTCTTTGCTTCTTTCCGTTTTTTTCTTTAACTTTGCCCCTATAATAAGTTATTAATAAGGTAAGATGACATCAAAGGATTTCGTCCGTGGCTTTTTTAGCACCTACATTTGGGGAAATATCCTCGCAATAGCCATTCTCGTAACGATGCTCTCAATAGGAGTCAGATACGGAATTGACTATTATACCCACGTTGGCGAGTCTATCGTTGTGCCCGATGTAATTCATAAACAGTACGATGATGCACTCGATATAATGGACAAAGTGGGACTTACAATGGAGGTTGCAGATACCGGGTACGTAAAGGAATTGCCGCCGGACTGTATTCTCGAACAGACGCCGGCAGGCGGAAAGCGTGTGAAGTCTGCACGTGTCATCTATGTAACCATTAATGCTGCCACCGCACCAACCCTTCCTTTGCCCGACCTTGCCGACAATAGCTCGCTTCGGGAAGCACAGGCTCTATTGCTTTCAATGGGTTTTAAAGTAGGCGACCCCGAATATATTTCAGGCGAAAAAGATTGGGTTTATGGTGTTTTGGTAAATGGAAAGCTCGCTCAGACAGGCGACCGTGTGCCCAACGATGCAGTAATCGTGCTGCAAGTAGGCGACGGAACGCGCGATGCAAACGATACAACGAGCCACCGTCCTGCAGTTCAATACGAAGAAATACAGGTGGAAGAACCCAAATACGAGGAGTATTACGATTGGGTAGAAGTACCTGTGGACGAGAATGGCAACGAAATAAAAGACGGCGACGGCACTCTGCCACGTACCGTACCGTCGGTTCCACCGCGGCAACCCGCATTGCCGCCCGACCATAATGCGCCCAAACCCACCGAATAAGCAGTATGACAGACGACGAGGAATACTTTGACGACGAGCTGATTGACAATCTTTTGGACGCAGGCGAGGCTGCTACTGATGGCGAAGAACTCTACGAACACTTTCGTATAGAGGTGGACAAAGGGCAAGATGCTGTACGAATAGACAAGTTTCTGTTCGAGCGAATGCAGCATTCCAGCCGCAACCGCATACAGAAAGCTGCCGATGCAGGCAGTATCCATGTAAACGGAACTCCTGTAAAGAGTAGCTACAAGGTGCGACCGAGCGATGTTATCACCTTGATGCTCGACCGTCCGAAGCACGATAACACCATTATCGCAGAGGATATACCGCTTAACGTGGTGTACGAGGACAGCGAAATCATGGTGATAAACAAGCCCGCAGGACTTGTTGTGCACCCCGGAGCAGGCAATTTCCACGGTACGCTCATCAATGCAATTGCTTGGCATCTGCGCGATTTGAAGGATTTCGACCCTAACGACCCTGCTGTAGGATTGGTTCATCGCATTGATAAAGATACAAGCGGACTGCTTTTGATAGCCAAGACCCCCGATGCAAAGACGTTTCTCGGTAAGCAGTTCTTCAATAAAACTACACATCGAAGCTACACCGCCTTGGTTTGGGGAAACTTTATTGAAGAAGAAGGGCGCATAGAGGGTAACATTGGGCGCGACCCAAAGGACAGACTGCGCATGAATGTCTTTGCTCCTGACTCAGGAATAGGCAAGCCTGCCGTTACACACTATCGGGTTTTGGAACGCTTTGGCTACACTACGCTCATCGAATGTGTACTGGAAACAGGGCGAACTCACCAAATTCGTGCGCACATGAAGCACATTGGGCACCCGCTTTTTGGCGATGAACGCTATGGAGGTACGGAAATACTGCGCGGACAGCGCACCGGCACATACAGAGCCTACATACAAAACTGCTTGAAGTTGTGCAACCGCCAAGCCTTACACGCACAGACGCTCGGTTTTGTCCACCCCCGAACAGGGCAGCAAATGGACTTTACAAGCGAGCTTCCCGACGATTTAGCAGCCGTAATAGAGAAATGGCGAAATTATATAAACGGTAAACAAGAACTATTGTGAGTTTCTTCGATAAGAATCCTTGCAAGGTTAAAAACAAAAGAATATAGAATGAAAGATATGAAACGTACAATAGCCATCGTTTGTGGTGGTGATTCCTCAGAACACGACGTCTCTCTCCGTTCTGCACAAGGATTGTATTCCTTCTTCGACAAAGAGCGTTACAACGTCTATATAGTAGATGTAAAAGGCACAGATTGGCATGTAAACCTTGACAACGGGCACGTCGCAGCTATCAATAAAAACGATTTTTCGTTCAATAACGATGGTCAGACCGTCTTTTTCGACTATGCGTACATTACAATACATGGCCGTCCGGGCGAGAATGGTATAATGCAAGGATTCTTTGAGCTAATCAACATTCCCTATTCTACTTGCGATGTGCTGATGTCGGCACTCACTTTCGATAAGTTTGTGTTGAACCGGTATTTAAAATCATACGGTATTCGTGTGCCGGAAAGTATCTTGCTGCGCATTGGAGATGAGTACGACGAAAAAGAAATCGAAGAGAAGATAGGTATGCCTTGCTTTGTTAAGCCTGCAACCGACGGTAGCAGCTTTGGCGTTTCAAAGGTAAAGAATGCCGACCAAATAGCTCCTGCCCTTCGTAAAGCGTTCATGGAAAGTTCGGAAGTTATGGTTGAAAGTTTCCTCGACGGTATAGAAATCACGCAAGGCATTTATAAAACGAAAGAGAAATCGGTTCCGTTCCCCATCACAGAGGTGGTTACGAGCAACGAATTTTTCGATTACAATGCTAAATACAATGGGCAAGTAGACGAGATAACGCCTGCCCGCATCAGCAACGAGTTAGCTGAAAAGGTAACAGAAGTAACTTCTCGTATCTACGATATTCTGCATGCGAACGGCATTATCCGCATCGACTACATCATAACGAAGGACAATGATGGAACGATGTTATCAATATGCTCGAAGTAAACACCACGCCGGGAATGACAACTACAAGTTTCATTCCGCAGCAAGTACGTGCAGCAGGTCTCGATATTAAGGACGTGCTGAGCGATATAGTGGAAAATCAATTCTAAACACATATTTATATAAGGCGCAAACCGTAAGGGTTGCGCCTTTGTTGCTTTATGGCGACACTCCAAGAATAGGCAAACACATAGTAAAACAAGTTATGAAGACACCATCTGAATTTAGCGATATACGACCTTTTGAGCCTGAAGAACTGCCCGAAGTCTACAACAGACTGCTTGCAAGTGAGCAGTTTCGGCAAGTATTGAACTATCTTTATCCCAATGTCCCCATTGAGGCTATTGCGCAGAAGATGCACCAATGTAAGACCAGTCTTGAGTTTCAGAAGGTTTTTGCTTATCCTTTCCTCCAAGGACTCATCGACAAGGCAAGCACGGGTTGCGATATGGACTCGTCGGCAATCGACAATACGAAGCAATATACCTTTGTAAGCAACCACCGGGACATTGTGCTCGACTCGGCTTTCCTTTCAAAACTGCTGATAGACAATAAGTTTGCAACTACTTGCGAAATAGCTATCGGCGACAACTTGCTGTCGTTACCGTGGGTGCGCGACTTGGCACGACTCAGCAAGAGTTTCATCGTGAAGCGCGGACTGACACCTCGCGAACTGATGCAGGCAAGCATAAAGATGGCGCGCTATATGATTTTTGCACTTAAGGAAAAGCACGAAAACCTGTGGATAGCGCAGCGCGAAGGGCGTGCAAAGGATTCTAACGACCTTACACAGAAGTCTGTTCTTAAGATGTTTGCATTGGGGGCAGAAGGCACATTGCTCGAAAAACTGCAGCAATTCCACATTGTTCCGCTCGCCATTTCTTACGAATACGACCCTTGCGACTATCTGAAAGCTGCCGAAATGCAGGCGAAACGCGACGATGCGAATTGGAAAAAAGGTCCGATGGACGATGTTGTAAGTATGCAAACCGGAATTATGGGCTACAAAGGCACTATTCATTACCACGCAGCCCCTTGCATCGACGAATATTTGGAAACGCTGAAAGCGGCTACGGATATGTCGAACGGACAACTGTTAGATGCCATTTGTCTGCATATCGACAAGGAAATACACCGCAACTATCGCCTTTATGCTAACAATTATGTTGCGCTTGACGAACTTGAAGGTACAACAGCTTATACCGACAAGTACACCGCCGAAGACAAAGCGAAGTTCGATGCCTACCTCGAAAAGCAGTTGGCAAAGATAGAATTACCCGATAAAGACGAGGCGTATCTTCGCCAACGTATGCTCGAAATGTATGCAAATCCTACTCGTAATTACCTAAAGGCAAATGCGTAAACATATATTCTTCTTGTTTGTTACAGCCCTTGTATCGGTTGCCTGCACCAACGACGCTTTCAAAACGGGCGATTCGGAATATTCTTATTTGCGTTCCGACTTCGTTGAGGCTGCTACCGACGGCACTGTCGCCTTCGTTTCGGCAATCACCGACGATGGCGATACGCTTTCGCTGCGCCCTCCTTTGCGTGCAAAATGGGCGACGAGCCCCGATACAACCTATCGGGCACAATTGCTGTATAACAAGAAAGATGCAGAAATAGAACCCGTCTTAATCTCTAAAGTGTATGTCTTGACGGTTCAGCAACAGCCTAAGACCGAAACCATAACTACCGACCCGCTTGGCTTTACGAGTGCGTGGCTTGCTAAAACAGGCAAGTACATCAATCTCGAATTGGCTTTGAAGACAGGTAAAATCGATGCCGCACAGCAACCGTCGCAGTCGTTGGGCATAGCGTTGGAGGCGGTTGAGGCTTTGGAAAATGGTGGAAAGAAATACAAACTCCGCTTGCTGCACAAGCAAAACAATGTTCCCCAATACTACACGGTGCGCACTTTCGTAAGCATTCCTACGTCGATTTTCCACAAAGGCGACAGCGTAGAGCTGCACATAAATACATATAAGGGCGAAGTTATCAAAAGTTTTATAATAGGCAACAAGCAGATAGGGACGTGATTTATCACGTACCTGACACCGAAAAAATGCAGTTTTGCCTAGAATCTCTAGCTTTCCTAGAATCCCTATAAACATTAAGCCGACACATAAAAATACTCTTGTTTTTGTAAATATAATTCGTTTAAAAAATGATAATTTCGATTTGGCATTGCGAAACCGTAGGTTTTGCGTTGTAAAACCTACGCTTTTACCGTGCAAAACCTACGGTTTTAGAACGCAAAACAATAGGTTTTGCAATGCGTTGATAACAAGGTGGTTACGCAATAGTTATGTTTGTGAAAAATATTTACGTTTTCAACGCCCTCTTTTCGTTCCTCAAACAGATGTTTGTCATCAATTTTCCACGCTCCAAACGCCTATGTTTTGCAAGGCTGTTTAAACCCAAATCGTTCGTTAGAGTCCTTGACTGATTTTGTTCGATTGTTGAGCAGATGTGCCGGCGTTTCATCGAAGGCGTAGCGGGCTATGGCGAGATGTAATGGCTGCGCAGATGTCGGCAAGCGGATTAAAGCAGTAAGGAAGCATGACGGTAATAACAAATCCAAGCAAATGCGTCCTAATGACTGATTTGGGTTAAAATGTTTAACCCAATAAGAAAAGGCAAGCGAAACTGTTTTCGCTTGCCTTTTTCTCTGTCGGGATGACTGGACTCGAACCAGCGGCCCCTACGTCCCGAACGTAGTGCGCTACCAACTGCGCCACATCCCGATATGTTCAATTTTGCCGAATACTATTATATTCTTTTGCAAAGTTATAAAAAAAAGTAGAACTACAGAAATTTTTGCCGAATAATCGAATAAATATTCTTGTGTTTCTACTTATTTTTTATTTTATAAGTAGTTTGCTCATGTAGCGTACAGGATACCAAACGGCAAGCCAACCAACGATGATGACTGTAGCGAAAATGCCGACAATGTCCCACGGATGCACACTGATGGGATAGGCATTTACCACAAAATTGCCTGCTTGGTCGCCTAATTTCACCAATCCGTAAGTCTGTTGCAGCCAGCAAAGCAGCAGTCCGGTGGCAATGCCGATGATGGCTCCGGCAGCCGAAATCATACGTCCTTCAAACAGAAACACTTGGTTTATTTGTTTGTCGGTAGCCCCCAGATTGCGCAAAGTCTGTACATCGTCTTTCTTGTCTATCATCAACATCGAAAGCGAGCCTATGATGTTGAAGCACGCCACCATAAGAATGAAAGTAAGGAAGACATAGGCGAAGAGCTTTTCGATGCGCATAATGTTGAACGTATCGGCTTGTTGCTCGTATCTGTCTTTGACAATGAACTTGTCGCCGCTGATTTTTTCTATATCGTTCTTTACTTTATCAATATCTTCGCCGGCCTTAAGGCGCAGTTCGAGCGAAGTTATCTCGCCCTGACGGTTGAATATTCTGCGTGCAAAAGCCAACGATGTAACGATGTAATTGTTGTCGTACTTCCCCTGTTTCACCTGAAAGACAGTCCTCGGCGATAGCAACGAGTCTGCCACGAAAGCGTTTGTCGGGTTCGATGCGTCGTATTGCCCTTTGCGTTGCGGTGCGTAGATGTGCAGATAGTTGTTCCATTCTACGCCGGTGTTCAGCTGTTGCGCCACGCCAATGCCGAGAACACCGTAGTCTAAGTTGGCTACGTGCAGTTTAAACTCCCCCTCTCCGAAAAGAATATCGCTGATGTGGGTGAGCGAATCGAAATTGTCGCCTACCCCTTTCACCATTACCATCATCTGTCTGCCTTGGTATGTAGCCAGTGCTTGGTCGGTTACACATTCCGTAGCAACCTCTATGCTTGGCAGCGACTTTATCTTTGCAAGTGTGGGGTCGTCTGCCGCTATCGCTTTTCCCTTTGCCGCTTCCACCTTTATCTGTGGGTCGAAGTTGGTAAAAAACGATGCCACAAGGTCGGAAAATCCGTTAAATCCGCTCAATACCACGACCAATGCCATTGTAGCAACGGCTACGCCAATCACTGAAATCAAACTGATGACATTGATGGCGTGGGTGCTTTTCTTAGAAAAAAGATAGCGTCGGGCGATGTAAAAGGGGAAGCTCATTACTTTTTCAATAATTCGTCGATGCGCTCAATATAGTCTAACGAGTCGTCAATGAAAAACCTTAGTTCGGGAATAATGCGCAGCTGATTGTGTACGCGCTGCCCGAGGTCGTAGCGTATCGTCTTTTCGTTTGCGTTAATGTTCTTCAACATCTCTTCCGCCTTGTCGGAAGGGAATATGCTCAGATAAGCGGTGCAGATGCCCAAGTCGGGACTTACCTTTGCACGAGTTACGCTAATCAACACACCGTGCATTGTGCGTGTTTGACTTTGAAATATGCTTGCCAACTCTTTTTGTAAGAGGCGTGCTATTCGATTCTGTCTTGTTTCTTGCATTTTGTACTTATTTTATTGCAAATGTACTGCAATTCTCTCACATATCAAAATAAGCCTTTGAAAATTAACATAGCTTTTGCGTAGAATGGGGTTGGTATTTCTTTCAGGAAAAAGTTCTTTTACTTTTCCGTTTGTATATCGTTGTTTATTAGTTGATTATGTGATTTTGCAGTGTTGAGGCTTTAAAATAATTGTATAAAAGAATGTTAATTATACAGATAGAGTAGGGGTTTTGCTTTTTTCGCTGTTTTATAATCGAAGTTCAGCGGATACTTCAAGAGTTAGTAATGAACTTTTTAAATACAATATATGCTTTTTTCTACAGATTAAGTTAATGTAACTATGTGATGAATAAGTTGATGCCCTTCGTTGTTGAAATGCGGGGCACCACAAAAAAGAGAGACGAAACTGTCTACAAACCCTGAAGGTAAACTGAAGCTGAGTAGAATTTTAATCATTTTTCGAAAGGTCTGAAGAAAACCAAGAACCTACTTAAATATAATCTACAAATCGGAGAGAGTGCATCTGAAAAGATGCGCTCTCAATGTTTTTTGTATGCAATGACTGTTCTGAACCGTTTGTAATGAATGTTCTGAAGCGTTCTGTGTTTGCGTTAAAAAAACACTATTTGGGCTTAAATTGAAAGAAAAATACTATATTTGCGAAGAAACAAAGGAACGATTAAGCAGATATAAAAGAACGATTATGCAGAAGTATGCCGATTATATTGAAGAAATTGAGATAGATTCGCTGTGGGCAGGCTTGAAGCACATACGTTGGACACTCGACCGAAAGGTAAATATTCTGAGTGGTATCAACGGCGTGGGCAAGAGCACTATATTGAACAAGGTGATAAAAGGGCTTTCGCAAGGAGGCGAATTTCCCAGCCACATGCTGAAAGGTGTGCGCATAAAAGTGTCGCCCGAAGATGCAAAGTGGATAAGGTATGATATTATTCGCTCGTTCGACCGCCCGCTTTTGAATGTTGAAAGCATAAACAAAGCGGACTTGAACCTTACTACCGAGCTTGACTGGCAGCTGTTCCAACTGCAAAGAAAATATCTCGACTATCAAGTAAATGTAGGTAACAGAATTATAGAAGCACTGCAAAATGGCAATGGAGAGGCTGCTGAAAAGGCGCAAGCCTACTCTGCACCGAAGCGATTGTTTCAAGATATAATCGACGAATTGTTTGTAGAAACGGGCAAGAAGATTGTGCGTACGGAAAACGAAATACGCTTTTCGCAGGTTGGCGAAACGTTGTTCCCTTACCAACTGTCGAGTGGCGAAAAGCAGATATTGGCAATTTTGCTCACCGTTTTGGTGCAGGACGGGCTGCCTTACGTCTTGTTCATGGACGAGCCGGAGGTGAGTATGCACGTAGATTGGCAAAAGAAACTTATCGCACTGATATTGAGTTTAAATCCGAATGTGCAAATCATACTCAGTACGCATAGTCCGGCAGTTATCATGGACGGATGGATGGACAAGGTAACGGAAGTCAGCGAGATTACCATAGAATAAGTCGAAGGAGGACGAGCGATGGGAAAACGGCTTAAAGAAAATTTGTCGTCGGCTTACCTTGATGCGGCAAACCGCCTGAACGGGCGCAATGCACGGAAGCGGATAGTGGCGTATGTGGAGTCGTACGACGATATATTCTTTTGGCGCACGGCACTTAGCGGATTTGAAAACGAGCATCGTTATTTCGAGGTGATGCTGCCTTCGCGCCATACGCTTACGAAGGGGAAACGCTCGGTACTGATGAATTTGATTTCGGAAAATGTCGGCGAAAGTATGATAGCCTGCGTAGATGCCGATTACGACTATCTCTTGCAGGGTTCTACGTCGATGTCGCGTGCCGTAAATCATAGTCCTTACGTGTTTCATACTTACGCATACGCCATAGAAAATTTGCAGTGCTATGCAGGCAGTCTGCACGATGTGAGTGTTGCTGTTACGCTGAACGACCGCGTTATTTTCGATTTTGAAGAATATCTGCGTCTTTACAGCGAAGCTATTTTCCCGTTGTTCGTGTGGAGCGTATGGTTTTACCGGAAAGGAATTTACGGAAAGTTTACCATTACCGATTTCAACCATATCATAGAAATGGGCAACTTCAACTTTCAAACGGCTTATCCGAGTATAGAGAAGCTGCGCCGAAAGGTGGCAAGGAAGATACGGCAGTTTCAGCACGAATACCCCGATGCCAAGGAAACCTACTTGGCTGTGAAGGAAGATATAAAGCGATTGGGGGTAACGGCACAAACCACTTATTTGTATATACAGGGGCATCATTTGTTCGACAATGTGGTGGTGCCCGCTCTGAAAAGGGTGTGCGACAAGCTTATACGCGACCATGAACAGGAGATTTATCGCAATGCGCGACACATTGTACAACGAAGAAACGAGCTTTCAAACTATAATCACAGCATAGAAGAAATTGTACCGATGCTGCGGCGCAACGTGGGCTATGCCAACAGTGAACCTTATTTGCGTTTGAAAGCCGATTTGAAAGATTTCTTAGACGGAAACAGCGAGGAGTAAAATAAGCTGTTATTTCCGTTTTCCATATCTACTTCTTTAATTTTTTTGATAAATATGGCGTCATATTCAGTCAATTATGATGCTGTATTTTGACAATTATGACTCCATGTTCAGTCAATTATGACGCTATATTCGGTTAAGTATGATGCCATGTTCAGTCAAGTATGACGACATATTCGGTCAGGTATGACGCCATGTTCTGACAAGTATGACGTCATGTTCGGATAAATATGACGTCATATTCGGACAAATATGACGTCATATTCGAGCAAATATGACGTCATATTTTGGGAAATATGACGTCATATTTTTCACGCACTGATAAGTCGTTGAAATAGAGTAGATAAGAAGTGCCTTTCCTGTACAGGTTTTCTCTCTAATTTTCTTTCCAGAAAGAAGGGGTGAAAAGTACCAAAACCGAGAAGAGTTCGAGACGCCCGACAAGCATCAGGAACGAGCTAATCCATTTGGCAAAGTCGGGCAATTCGTTCCACGACATTGTCGGACCAATCTCTAAACCCAACGTAGGTCCCACGTTGCCAAGGCAACTTAGCGTTATCGTCATCGAATTGGTGGAGTCGATGCCTGCCGCAATCATCGTAAAGGCACAGATAAGGGTAAGAAAAAGGTACAAGCCGATGAAGCCCAACAGGGTTACACGCTTGGACATTTGAACATTGTAGCCGTCTATTTTCATCGGCAGGACGGCATTCGGGTGGAGTATTTGGCGAAATTCGTTCTTCACAACCTTCAGCAACATCACGCCGCGAATGCTCTTGATGCCACCGCTTGTAGACCCCGAAGAACCGCCGAAGAACATGCAGGCTGCCAGCACCACCCACGTTACATGAGCCATTTGGCAGCATCGTCGCTGTAAAGTCCTGTGGTAGTGATGAACGAAACCACTTGGAAGACCGAGCTGCGGAAAGCATGCTCCACTTCGTAGTTGCGTTGGAAAATGAGTTCCAGCATGATAAAGACAGTGAAAGCTGCAATCATCGTTGTGTAAAACTTAAACTCGCTGTTCCTGAACAGTTGTCTGAACTTGAAACCGGCCACCGATGTGTAAAGCAAAGTGAAGTTTACGCCCGATAGGAAGCAAAAGATGGTGCAGACATACTCTTCGGAGGGCGAATGGAACGTAGCTATTGAGCCGCTTTCCGTACCGAAACCACCTGTTGCGGTGCTTGTCATGGCATAGTTGAAAGAGTCGAACCAGTTCATGCCACACACTTTGTAGCTCAATATACATGCCACGGTGAGTACAAAATAAACTATCCAAATCCACTTGGCACCCGTGCTGAGACGAGGGTGGAGCTTACTCTTAATCGGACCGGTAGACTCTGCTGCAAACACTTTGAGCGAACCTCCGACAAGCGAAGGAAGTATGGCGATGGTGAAGAACACAATACCAAGACCGCCAATCCACTGCGTCAGCGAACGCCAGAATAGCAAACCCTTCGGTAAATGTTCAGGATAGTCCACGATAGTGGCTCCGGTGGTGGTAAAACCCGACATTGTTTCAAAGAAAGCATTGGTGAAATTCGGAATGTCGCCACTGATTAGGAAAGGCAAAGTGCCGAAAAGCGAGAATATAACCCACGCTACTGCCACCACAAAATACGCATCTCGGCGACCGATGGTGTTGTCGGCGTGTCTGCCCATCAAACGGAAGACGGAGCCTGCCGCTACGGTGATGAGGATAGCCCACAGGAATGCCGCAATATCGTTGTCTTTATACCACAGCGAAACGAACAGGCAAAGCGACATCAGTAAGGCTTCTATGCCTAAAAGCGCACCTAATATTTTCGATATAGTTTTCAGATTGAGCATTGCTAACCTTTCTTACAGTCTTTTAATTGAACAGTTGTTCCACCTTTTTCATATTGGCATTGTAGCAGAATACGACCACAATATCGCCCGCTTCAATCTGTGTATTACCCGAAACGAGCATACCTTCTTCGCGGCGAACCAGTCCGCCAATGGTCATTCCGCTTGGCAAATTCATATCCTTGATAGGCTTTTGCGTTATCTTCGAGCCTTGAACGGGAATAAACTCGGCAACGTCGGCATCGACAGACATAAGGAAACGCACATTGTCTACATTGGCATCGAGCAGCATCTGATAGATGTAGCCTGCGGCAATGGCCTTCTTGTTGATGATGGTACCAATATCCAAGTTGGCTGCCATGTCTACATAGTCGAAGTTTTCTACCGATGCAATGGTCTTCTTCACGCCCAAACTCTTGGCAGCCAAACATGCAAGAATGTTTGTTTCGGCATTCGGCGTAAGCGCAACAAAGGCTTGCGTGTGGCGGATACCTTCTTCTATGAGTAAGTCGGTATCGCGTCCGTCACCATTAATAACCAGTTTCGACTCGTCGAACATATCGTTTAGGTATTCGCAACGTTCGATGCTTCTTTCTATAACCTTTACGTCCATGTATTCGGGCATTATTTTCACCGAACGGACAGCCGTGCGTCCGCCACCCATAATCATAACGTTCTTCACGTCTACATAGTGCTCTTTGCCCGTGAGTTTGCGTATGTAGGGTATGTATTCCTTAGTCGTCATGAAGTAAGCAAGGTCTTCTTGCTTCAGCGTTTCGTTACCATCGGGAATGATGGTTTCGTTCCTGCGCTTGATGGCTACGACATGGTAAGGGTCGCTGGGACCACTTATTTCCCTGAGTGGCTTGTCTAATATCTCGCAAGTCTTGCGGAGCTTTATGCCCAGCATAACCAATGCACCGCCTTGAACGTCCCAACGTTGGCGAACCCACGACATTTTCAGTCCGTTTATGATGTCTTTTGCTGCCAAGAGTTCGGGATAGATGAGACTGTCGATGCCCAACTGTTTGAAAAGCTCTTGGTTCTTAGGCTCCATGTATTCAGGGTTGTCAATCTTAGCCACTGTCTTTTTTGCGCCAAGATTGTGGGCCATGGTGCAGGCTGTTATGTTGATGGTCTCTTTGAGGGCTACCGCGATAAAGAGGTCGGCATGCTTTACACCTGCTTCCTTCAGCACTTTTATGCTTGTTGGCTTCCCTTGCAACGTGAGAAGGTCGTAGTCCTGACCTATCTTGTTCAGGTTCTCTTCTTGCTCGTCGATAAGTATAATGTCGTACTTGTTGCGAGAAAGAAACTGTGCCAAATAAGTTCCAATGGCGTATGCTCCTGCTATGATTATCTTCATACCTCTGTTATATGTGTTGCTTGCAATCTTTTTTCTATTTCCCGCTTTATGCTGTCCTTGTCAATTCCGCACAATTGGCGGAGTTGCTGCACTGTTCCTTGTTCTACGAATTGGTCCGGAAGGGCTAATCTTTGCACGTGTATGTTATGGTTGTGCTCGTTCAGCCATTCCATAACAGCAGTTCCGAGTCCGCCATTCTTCGTTCCGTCTTCCACAGTGATGACTTCCGAGAAGTTCTGTCCAACCTCTTCGAGTATGTTTTCGTCTATTGGCTTCAGGAAACGCATATCGTAGTGGGCTATGCGTCCTGCGCTTTTGCCTTCTTGCTCTATTTCTTCGATGGCTTTCAGCGTATCGTGTCCCATAGGTCCAATGGTGAGAACGGCTACGTTTTTCGTAGTTTCCCCTTTTTTGTGGGCTAATATCTTGTCGTAAAGTTTACGTCCGGTACCTACTTTTACTTCTTCTAATGGGCACTGCCAATCTACCAATGCTCCACCACCGCGAGGGTATCTTATCACGAAAAAACCTTTCTCGGGCAGTTGGGCGGTAAACATAAGCCGGCGCAATTCGTGCTCGTTCATTGGCGAAGCAATGGTAACGTTCGGAATTGGTCGCAGGAAAGCCATATCGAAAGCACCGTGGTGGGTTGCTCCATCTTCGCCAACAAGTCCTGCGCGGTCTAAGCACAGTACAACGGGGAGATTCAAAATGGCAGCATCGTGAATGATGTTGTCGTAAGCGCGTTGTGCGAAAGAACTGTAAATGTTGCAGAATGGCTGCAAACCGTCCTTTGCCATACCTGCCGAGAAGGTCATGGCGTGCCCTTCGGCAATGCCTACGTCGAAGGTGCGGTCTGCCATTTCCTTCATCATAATGTTCATCGAGCAACCTGTTGGCATGGCGGGTGTAACGCCAACAATGCGCGGATTGCTTTTTGCAAGCTCTAAAAGGGTGTGCCCAAATACATCTTGGAACTTTGGCGGCTTATTGCTGCTGTCTTGCACAAGACGCTTTCCTGTTTCGGGGTCGAACTTTCCGGGTGCATGCCACACAGTTGCACTCTTCTCGGCAGGTTTGTACCCCTTGCCTTTTATGGTGTGCAGGTGCAGCAGTTTTGGACCTTTCATATTTTTAAGTTGGTTCAACACCCTTACCACTTCTTTGACATCGTGCCCGTCGAATGGTCCGAAATAGCGTATATCCATACCCTCGAAGAGGTTCTGCTGTTGGGCAAGAGCCGACTTAATGGCATTATTCAAACGAATAATGCCCTTGCGCCGCTTGTCGTTCAGTATGCCTTTGGCGTGCAACCATTGCGATGCCTTGAAACGAAGCCTGTTGTAAGTTTCGTTTGTATCGAGATTGAGCAGGTATTGTTGCATACCGCCAACAGCTCTGTCTATCGACATGTCGTTGTCGTTCAAGATGATGAGCAAGTCGTTGGGTTGGCTCGAAGCATTGTTCAACCCCTCGAAAGCCAAGCCACCGCTCATTGCACCGTCGCCGATAATGGCTACTACGTGGCGTTCGGGGTGGTTTGTCATTTTGGCAGCTACTGCCATTCCCAATGCTGCCGAAATGGAATTGGAAGCATGCCCGCAAGTGAATGTGTCGTATTCGCTCTCTTTTGGAGAGGGGAAAGGCATAAGCCCGTCCTTCTTTCGGTTTTCGCAGAAACATTCACGGCGATGCGTTAAAATCTTGTGGCCGTATGCCTGATGCCCCACGTCCCATACAATTCTGTCCTCAGGTGTATCGAAAACATAATGGCACGCTACGGTAATTTCGATTGCGCCAAGACTCGATGCAAGATGTCCAGGGTTTACAGCCACCTCCTGAATGATATCTTTGCGCAATTCTTCGCATAATATAGGAAGCTCGTCTATGCTCAATTTCCTTAAATCGGCAGGCGAGTCAATCTTGTTTAGAAGTTTGAAAGTATTCTCGTTCGACATTATTATAATGTGATAACAGGTGCAAAGGTACTCCAAATAGCTTGAACGGCAAAATAAATATAGGCGAATTTAGGGTAATACCGATTTATTGCGAGCAGCCGATGGAATAGTTTACGGTATGTGCATAAAGGTTCGGCGGGAATTGAGAAGTACGGCAGTTTTCTTTAAGAATAATACGGACAGATTGGCAAGAAATGTCTCCGGCTTTGTAAAGATAATTCTGTTAAAAACTGATAACTGCGCTTTGGCGTTGCGAAACCGTAGGTTTTGCAACGCAAAACCTACGGTTTTACCGTGCAAAACAGCCGCTTTTGGAATGCAAAACAATAGGTTTTGTAACATGTTGGTAATGAAGATGTTAAGCGATACAGTATCTTTGAAATTTTCTTTACATTTTTATGGCCTTGTTTTCGATTATGAAACACGAAATATGAGAGAAGCTATATTGCTCAAAAATGTATGAAAAGGGAGACTGTTTTATAAAAGAAAGAGGACAAGTCAGCGATGACCTGTCCTCTTTTGAATTATGAATTATCAAGTGTGTGTTCTTCTTTTTCTTGTTGTTGATAGACTTGATATTGTCTTATTAGCGATTCAGTTTGAACAGCAAAGGTGTGTTTCCTGTTTCGCTTGCAATACGTTGCTCGCCGAGGTACATACCTGCCATTTGAATGATTTGCATTGCCAGTTTGTCCTTTCCGACAGCTTGTGCTGCCGAACTTTTGCTATTAATTAGAAAAATAGTCTTTACTTCCTGCGCCTTGCCGTTGTAGTTTATTTTGAAAGTAGCAGGAAGCGGATTTACTAACATTGTTACAGGGTCTTTACGCATAAAGCCTATGTTGCATTTTAGGTCGATGGTTCCTGCTTCTTCTATTGCTTTCTTCAGATTTCCGTTTTCTAATATTCCTGCAAGTGCCTTGGTTGGCAGGTTTTTAACAGTGAGCATAGAACCAGAGTTGAGGCTTACCGAAACGGGCAGACTGTCTTTTTCTAAATCATGTGAATTGTTTTTCCTCTTGTTGAAAAACACGTATCCCGTGTATTCGCCTTTTACACTTTCGTATGCAGCTTGGGCTTCTGCAGGAGTAAGCTCGTTTTCTGGGTCGTCAGTGTTGCACGATGCTATGCCGAGCATTGTTATGCCGACAAATGCAATCAACATAATTTTGTTTAAATACTTCTTCATAATTGTTCTTTGTACCTTTTGTTGTCTTTTCTATTTATTATGTATTAAATGGAAAAAGCAGAAAAACATTGCTTCTATTGTGTGAAAAAATGAAAAAGAGCAGATATTTTCTGCCTTTTTAGATAAAGACGTTTATGTATTTCTACATTATCTTTTGTTGCTTGCTTTATTCTCTGTTGCCGAAGAAACGGAGCAAATAGAGGAAGAGGTTGATGAAGTCTAAGTACAGACTCAGCGACCCAAGCAATGCTATCTTCTGTGCCGATTCGCCTGCATCGGGTGCAAGCATTACCATTTTCTTAATCTTTTGTGCGTCCCAAGCAGTTAAACCTGTAAAGATAAGCACGCCTAAACCGCTGACAATCAGGTCAAACATACTGCTGCGGAAGAACATGTTTACCAAGCCTGCAATGATTAAGCCAATGAGTGCCATAAACAAAATTCCCCCCATCTTGGTTAAATCCTTCTTGGTAGTAGTGCCCACAATTGCCATTGCAGCGAAAGTTCCTGCCGTAATGAAGAAGGTTTTGGCGATGGAAGTTGTAGTATAAGCTGCAAAAATCCAGCCCAAAGTGAGTCCGTTCAAAACTGAAAAAATGATGAACCACGTTGTGGCAACTGCCAACGATAGCTTCTGAATGCGTGCAGAAAGGTAGAAAACAATGCCCAATTCTGCTAAAATGCAAATGAATAGTGGTGCCATTCCGTTGTAAAGCATCATCAGCTTTGCTTCCGATGTACCAACACCGTATGCCACAACGCCCGTAATAGCCAGTGCCATTGTCATCCATGTGTAAACCTTGCGCATGAGTAAAGGCCATGTGCGCGACATTTCTAACTCGCTATAGCGGTCGTTACTCGTTCTTGAAAAGTTGTCAAAATCCATAATTTGTCTTTTTTTATTTTGTTTTTTCTCTCTTGTATCGCAAAGAATATGCCAACTAAGCATTAAGAAAGCATATCTTAAATTATTCTGCAAATATACTTCAAAGCAATGATAAACGCAAATAACCACTTCTTTTTTATATTTCTTTTGTTTTTTCAATGCCAAAAATCTCATGCGATAAATGCCATTTTGATTTTTCCGAACCTAAAGGAGGCGGTGTCGTATCATTTTTCACGTTACCTTAATATCCTAAACCTCGCTATATATTATAATGTGTAATTTATTTTATTCATTGATTTATGTCAAATCCACCCTGCAAAACACAGTTTTTTTCATTTTTCTTTTGAAAATATTTGGTTCGTATTATTTTTT
>NZ_BAJY01000039.1 GCF_000613945.1 Prevotella falsenii DSM 22864 = JCM 15124 | reverse complement strand
TTAAAAAGTGATAACTACGCTTTGACGTTGCGAAAGCGTAGGTTTTACAACGCAAAACCTACGCTTTTACCGTGCAAAACAGCCGCTTTTGGAATGCAACTAATCAAGGAAAATGAAGAAAGGTCGAAGTTGATGTAAACTAACTGATAATGAGGAGGAGATGAAATAATTTGCGTAAAACTGCACCGTTCGTAAAAGGCAGTACTATGCAGATTTAGGCAGAAGTTCAGTTACCAAAGCGTTACCCGATTTCGCCATAGGTAACGATGAGGCAATGTTCGGTAACTGAATTATTTTCACTCGTGTGGCTGTTGCTGCGATCGACAGTTTTCTGCATAAGTGAGGAACGCTTTAATTCGGGTAACTTTGCCCATAAAAATTAAAGCGTATGAAACAAGAGAAAATGAAGGTGTTGCTCTACCTTAAAAAGAGCGGTCTTGACAAGTCGGGAAAAGCCCCGATTATGGGACGAATAACCATAGGGCATTCCATTGCCCAATTTAGTTGTAAACTATCTTGTAATCCCGACCTTTGGAATCCGCGTGAGAGCCGAATGGACGGAAAGAGCCGTGAGGCGGTGGAAGTGAACGGCAGGTTGGAAAACCTGTTGTTGTCCGTTCAGTCTGCTTATCAGTCCTTGCTCTCCAAAGGCTGCCCATTTGACGCAACCGATATAAAAGAGCAGTTTCAGGACAGCGTGCAGACAAGGTGCATGCTCATCGAGAGGCTGGATATGCTCATCAAGGAAAAAGAAAGCCATGTAGGTATAGACATCAAGGAAGGAGCCATACACGGCTACCACTCCGCCCGCATACATTTACAGAAATTTATTCAACGGAAGTACAAGGTCTCGGACTTGGCATTCTCGCAACTCACAGAGAATTTTATCAATGAGTTCCGTCAGTATTTCTTAGGTGAGTGCGGTTTTCAGGAAAGCACGTTCTATAATGTAGCCACGCATTTAAAGACGGTATGCAGATTGGCATACCGTGAGGGATTGGCAGATGTACTACTATTTGACAAAGCCAAAATCAGCAAAGGCGACAACAAACTGCCCAAAGCATTGGACAGGGAAGCATTGGACAAGTTAAAGGCTCTCCGCTTTGATGATTTGGAGGAGGAAATGGAAACGGCAAGAGACATCTTTCTCTTTGCCTGCTATGTTGGTGCGGCCTATTGCGACTTGATGGAACTGAAGAAATCCCATCTTGTCCGTGATGATGAGGGAAACCTATGGCTGAAGTTCAATCGTCAGAAGACAGGTGTACTTTGCCGTATCAAGCTATTACCCGAAGCCATAAGGCTGATAGAGAAGCTCCACAGCGGTGAAAGGGAAACATTGCTCCCCTATATCAAGTACAAGAACTATCAGACCTGCCTGAAAGCCCTGCGGCTTCGTGCTGGCATCTCGTTTCCCTTTACCACGCACACGGCAAGGCATACTTTCGCAACGCTCATCACGCTTGAACAGGGCGTGCCTATTGAGACGGTGAGCAAGATGCTGGGACATTCCAACATAAGCATGACCGAACGCTACGCAAAGGTAACATCACAGAAACTCTTTGAGGAATTTGACCGTTTCCGTTCTTTCACCGATGATATGCAGTTGGCTATATAAGCCTTATCAAATTACTTTATTCCTTATTCATTCAATCAAAATATCAAGACAATGAGAAGTACATTCAAGATACTGTTCTATATTAACAGACAGAAAACAAAGGCGGACGGAAAGACAGGTATCCTCTGCCGTATCACCATAGACGGGAAAAGCGCAGCCATTAGCACAGGCGAAGAGTGTAAGCCCTCCGAGTGGAACGCCAAACAGGGCTTGACGAAAGACAGGAAAATCAATCAAAGACTCCATGAGTTCAGGAAATTTGTGGAAAAGACCTATCGGGATATACTGACAAGGGACGGAGTGTAAGTGCAGAACTTATCAAGAATCACCTGCAAGGCATCGCCACTCATCCGACAACACTTCTTGCCATGAGCAGGGCGGAACTGCAAACTGTCAAGGAGAGTGTAGGCAGGTCAAGGACAGAAAGCACCTATCATAATCTGTCCCATTCTGACAGGATTCTCCGTGAGTTTGTGGAAGATAAAAGATTGCTGGATATACCCATTTCCACCATTACGGAGGAATTGTTTGAAGAATACCGTTTCTTTCTCAAAAAGCGTGGATTGAAGGGGACAACTATAAATAACTATCTCTGCTGGCTAAGCCGACTGATGTTCCATGCGGTCAATCAAAGGATTATCCGATGCAATCCCTTTGAGCATGCCAAGTATGAGAAAGAAGAAAAGAAAATACGCTTTCTGCAGAAAAGCGATGTCGCCAAACTCATGTCAATGACGATGAATGACAGGGAAGCGGAACAGGCACGGCTGATGTTCATTTTCTCCTGTTTCACAGGGTTGGCTATCGCTGATATGGAAACTCTGCAATATGGGCATATCCAAACGGCAGCGGACGGGAAGAAGTATATCCGCAAGGAACGCCAAAAAACAAAGGTGGAGTTTATTGTGCCGCTGCATCCGATAGCGGAAGCCATTATCAACTATTGTAGGAATGAACAAGAAGGAAACAAAGCGCATCAAGCAATAAAAGAAAAAGGCGACAGCCTTGTATTCCCCCGTGATTGCAGTCGCAGTGTAATGGGCAAGAACCTGTGTATTGTAGGCAAGGCTTGCGGCATAAAGGAACGGTTGTCGTTTCACATGGCAAGGCACACTTTCGGCACCATGACACTCAATGCAGGCATCCCTATTGAGAGTATAGCCAAGATGATGGGACACGCTTCCATTTCAAGCACGCAGATTTACGCACAGGTGACGGACAAGAAAATTTCAGAGGATATGGACAGGCTCATTGCCAAACAATCGGTAATAAAGAGAGAAACTACGGAGAGAGAGGAAAATGACCATTTCGCTGCAACTCCTTGTATCATAGTCTTTTATTTTTTTATCCTTTTTAATTGTAGCCATATTGTAGCCACAACAGAGTATTTTGAGAGTACACGCAGATACTGCTACCCGAAATGCGCACTTGCATTTCTTGGGTTCAAAAGTACAAAAAAGTAGAACATCCTCCAAATTATTGTGGGAAAATGTTTTAGAAATCTTTTGGCTACAATTTTCAGTGCATGGTGCAAGTCTATATATATAGATAGACCTTGCACCATGCACTGACAGTCCCAAAGGTGTGATTGATATGGCAGGCTCAATATTTTCGCCTACGTATTGGGCAACACGGCAACAAATAACGCATAATGTTAAAAATGCAAAATGGCAATATAATGCCAATATTGGCAATTTAATATTCTTTCTAAAGCCCTATTTGTTAAGAACTTTGCAGCATTATTTCTAACAAAAAGACGGATACATATGAATACAAAGAAACAAAACTCCGGAAGTAATGCAAAATTCTACGTTGTACTTCCGACACTTGAAATCATGCTCTCCGCCAGCAAAAACTGCAAGCTAAGGGCAGGCTATGCCAATATGGAATATTCCAACTTTATGAAACACTGCAAGATGCAGACCGACCTTCGTATCAACACTTATGCAAGATGTGCGGCAGCCTTCGATATGGACGTGCTCTTGATACATCTCCCCAAGGGTATGATTGAGTCCATGATAGCAACCACGCCCCATAAAAGCCTTCGCTTCTCCACAATGGAGCAGGAAGATCTCATCGTCATTCTCAATCGGCTGTGCAAGCTGGACAGTAGAAGATTTAAGCAGCATCTTATGCAGTTATTGCACCAATTGGGGAAGGACTCTGAATTTCCAGACGGATGATAATCCACGGAGAGCAACTATTCAATCCTAAACTGAAAAGAGAAGTGGCATATGACAGAAGAAGACAATTTACAAAAGACGGTAATTGCAGAGTTACGCTCACTAAGGAACGACATGGAGCGGATAGCCGGCTTTATCGTGGAAATGAGACGCGATTATTCCGTTTTGGAGGATAAGATGGAACTCAGTTCCTCCGACGTCATCAGACTCTTGGGCATTTCGCGGGCATCCCTTGCCCGATGGAGGGACACCAACGCAATCCCGTTCAGGTATATATCATGCAACCACGTTGCCTATCCGTTCAAGGGACTTTACGTCGCCATCAAGAGCGGACGTGCCTCCTTCAAGGGTTTCAGACGAGTGGAAGCCCTACAACGGCTCAACGCCTACAAGGATGGTGTCCTTAAAGGATATATGGGTGATGGTCAAACTTTATTTGAGGAGCTATGAACATCAAAGAAGAAATACTGAGCCGAACCAACAAAGGACTGGATGTGTTCTGCTTCTATATGCCTATCGACTTTGTGCCAAAGCGCAATTTCCGAAATCCTATGTATGACGACAGGCGTGCATCGTGCAATATCTATCTCGACAACAAGTCCGGCTGCTACCGAATGAAGGACTTTGGCAACGATGCCTACTCCGGCGACTGCTTTTGGTTTGCAGCCACAATGCTCGGACTGGACGTGAGGAAAGACTTTGTTAAGGTGCTTGAAACCATAAATCGGGACTTGCAGCTGAATATTTGCATTGAAAGGAAAGAACATAGTAATCCCCACACAATGATGATGAAGCCTTGCAAACCACCCTTAGTACAACCACCTAACCAGCTCAAGAAGATGGAAGGTAAAAAATGGTACAAGCTAATTGAGCAATCTTTCAATGTCAAAGAACTAGACTATTGGGAGCAATACGGCATTGATGCTAAGACTCTGCAACGTTTTCATGTAAAGTCGCTTGCTCGCTATGAGTCTGTCTCCAATCAGGGAAAGCCGTTTACTCTTGGTTCTACACATGATGAGCCTATGTTTGGATATAGCATGGGGAAGTTTGTAAAAGTCTATCGCCCTAAGAGTAAGCTGCGCTTTCTTTATGGGGGTGAGAAAGTGAACGACTATGTCTTTGGCTTCCAGCAGCTGCCCAGCAAAGGGGATGTTGTTTTCATCACAGGTGGGGAGAAAGACGTGCTTTCACTTTCGGCTCATGGTTTCAACGCCATCTGTTTCAACAGTGAGACGGCACAGATTCCTGAGAATATCATCGAAGGATTGCAGCTTCGCTTTCAACACATTATTATATTGTACGATACGGACGAGACAGGTGTAAGGGAAGCTAAACGGCAGACAGATGCATTTGCTCAATACAAGGTATTGAGTCTAACCTTACCATTGCAAGGGGGTAAGTCGGAGAAGGATATATCGGACTTCTTTGCCTTGGGCAATGAAGCAAAGGACTTGAAAGTGCTTCTTAATGATATGTTCACCAATATGTATGCACAGACGATGATGATATTGCAATCTTGTGAGATAGACTACGATAATCCGCCAGACGCTTCAAAGTCGGTGGTGGCAGTAAATGGTGTTCCGCTTGGAACGCAGGACAATCTGTTTTGTATCACAGGTGGAGAAGGAACAGGCAAAAGCAACTACATTGCCGCCATCCTTGCTGGCACTCTTGGGAGAGAACGATTAAAGGCAGAGCAAACCTTGGGATTGGAAGTAACTGCCAACCCCAAAGGATTGGCTGTACTTCACTACGATACAGAGCAATCGGAGGCACAACTCTATAAGAACTTGGAGAAGACACTTCGCAGGGCTGGTATCAAGTCCGTGCCAGAGTTTTATCATTCCCTCTATCTAGCATCGCTATCACGCAAGGACAGACTGAAAATCATTCGTGAGAGTATGGACTTGTTTCATCACAAACACAGTGGAATTCATCTTGTGGTCATTGACGGTATAGCAGACCTGATACGCTCCGCCAACGACGAAACAGAGAGTATAGCCATCGTGGACGAACTCTATCGATTGGCAGGAATTTACAATACTTGTATCATTTGCGTACTCCATTTTGTACCCAACGGCATCAAACTCAGAGGACATATAGGGTCTGAACTGCAACGCAAGGCTGCGGGCATTCTCTCCATCGAGAAAGATGACAATCCCGAATACTCGGTCGTCAAGGCATTGAAAGTGCGTGATGGAAGCCCGCTAGATGTGCCGATAATGCTTTTTGGATGGGACAAGGAAGCCGATATGCACGTTTATCGTGGAGAAAAGTCGAAAGAGGATAAGGAAAAACGCAAGACCGATGAACTGTTGGCTGTTGTAAAGTCTGCATTCCGTGCCAAACTAAAGCTATCATATCAAGAGTTGTGCGATGTGTTGATGCGTGAAATGGAAATCAAGGATCGAACGGCAAAGAAGTACATTGCCTATATGAAAGAGCAGCGTATCTTGTCGCAAGACACAAGTGGTAACTATCAAAAAGGAGAATTATGTCATACATAGACCAAAGAACCGAAGATACATGGCAGAAACGCTTGTTTGACAAGCTGATGACTGTTGAGAGTAAACTTGACCATCTGCTGTTTTTGCAAGAGCAATCTGTCGATACGACCATTCACCCTCCATTGAAACCCGAATACTTGGACATCATCGACGTTTCCAAGATACTCAAAGTGGAGCAGAAGACCATCTATAACTGGGTTTGGGCAGGGAAAATCCCCTTTCTCAAGGCTAACGGTCGATTGCTTTTCCTTCGGGAAGAGATAGATGAAATGGTACGGAAGCGAGATGGCTGGTAATTGATTTCCTGATTAGATTATTTTTGTTGTGTAAATGCAAGTGTTTACACAACAAAATAATTACCTTTACAAGTAAAAAGTTAGTTGCGGATTTACCGCTCACAAAGATAACAGTACTCGCTTATTTCTTTGATAAGGAATTTACCATATATTGTTTGAAACTATTGAACCGATAAAGATAGGGTTGCAGACAAAAAATATTTGTAATTTCTACATTTGATGCTACTTTTAATGGAAAATTCATCGCTTGCAATGATTTTTTCGGCATTTTCCTTGCGCATTCAAAAAAAAGTAGTAACTTTGCAGTCAATATGACCTCCCACGCTTCTCATCAGAACAGCGCACCCGGGGAGGTCTTCGAGTTTATATACGGTTATGAGGTACGAAAAGAAGCCCATAGACACATCTGAGCAGGTTAAAAAGTTATGCGATCGAGGACTTAATATTGGAGACGAAAAACTTGCGTCCCAATATCTTTATAATATAAGTTATTATAGATTACGAGCATACACATACCCTTTTCAAAATAACGGGGAAGGTGCTAATCACGAATTTCTGAGAAAGGACATTTCTTTTCAAGATGTGATAGACCTTTATTGTTTTGATAGGCGTTTACGCTCTTTAATCTTCAATGCCATTGAAAAAATCGAGGTGGCATTAAGAACAAGAATCGCCTTAACTTATTCCGTTGATGAAAATGACGCCTTTTGGTTTCTCAATCATAAGTTATACTTTCAGCACGATAAGTTTATCGCATTGACACGCAACGAGATTATAGATGATAAACCTGTTGTAGGGGATTTAATGAAAGAGGTCAAGCGAAGTAATGAGGAATTTATAGCTCATTATTATCAAAAGTATAGCGAACCTGCTTTTCCGCCAGCGTGGATGACCTTAGAGGTTGTTTCTATGGGAACATTGAGTAAGTTGTTTTTTGCTTTGGACAAGAATAATCCTTCTAGTAAAACAATCTGCAGAGATTTGGGACTATACAATGTCGATATTTTGAAGAATTGGATGCACGGTTTATCGTCTTTACGCAATACTTGTGCCCATCATAGTCGTGTATGGAATCGCCGCTTTACAATAGCCTTGAAGTTTCCTTATAGAACGAATTATCCTTTCTTGTCAAAGCAAGAAGCTGCAACGATAAGGGACAATAAGTTGTTTGCCTACTTATCTGTAATTTTGTATTTGCAGCAAATAATCAGTCCTGATAGCTCATTTAGAAAGAGTTTGCTCACCCTATTGGACAAATCTCCCAAATTGGTAGTTTTGAAAGATATGGGCTTTCCTGAAAAATGGAGAGAATACTCTTTGTGGAAATAATATAATACGATGGTGTATCAATTATGATACACCATCGCTATTTATCTCAGTCTGGATTTTACAATATATCCCTTACTTTCTTCTTGTTTGTTTCTATTATTCATAGAACTTGAATAAATTACCCCCTCCTCTTCCTTTTTAGTATTTGGGCTATTACTACTATTTTGTCTTAAATACTCGGGTTGGTCATTTTCGTTTGATTTTTCATTTTCTTCATTTGGTTCGTTCAATGTAAGTGCAATTTTTCTGTCAAGTTCTGCTGCCTCACCTTTGAGTGAGCGAAGCTCGTCCTCTTTCTTCCAAGAACTGTTGGCAATGTTGGTGTAAACGTCTTTGTTGGTCACGACCTTTGCCATTTCCTTCTCATGCGACTCTATCACCTTAGGGATACGCTCCAAGGCATTTACGAAGTTCTCGCAGGCAAGTTTCGGGTCTGCCGCTAACTTACCGTTATTATAAGTATAGTAGATGCTCTCCTGTCCCTTGACAAAGAAGCGGTTTATCGAGCAATCAAACAGATCCTTTGAACTGCTCTCCGTCTTGACCATGATGGAAAAGCCGTAAACCTCGCCAATCTTGTTGTACTCGCTCTTGGTACGAGCCTTTTCCTCTATCTCATGCAGACGGGCGGCGATGACCTTTATGTCGGTACTGTCCTCCACACCTTTAATGACAAGTTTATTGATAGGATTACCTTCTTTGTCACGCTCCACACGCTTCTCAAAGCACGCCAAGTCTGCCTTGGCTTCCTTGATCTTGTCTGAATGGAAAGACACGGAGCTGTCAATCTCCGCCAACTTGCCCGTTGCGGCATCACGCTCACGGAGGAAATTCTTACGCTCTGATTCCAGCGTGGCAATCTTCTTGTCGAGTTTGGCTTTCTCTAACAAGTCCGTATTACCAGATAGCACGGCAACATACTCTGAAAAGTTCATACCGCTATCCTCGTCCATCGATCCCTCGTCAATGGTACGACTACCGAGCGTGTTGGTCTTCAACTGATTGATAAACAATTGCTTGTTATGTAGTAGGTTGAACTTATAACTGTCCAACGACCGCTCCACGGCATAGATAATCACATCGACCTTGTTGTCAGCAAATTCTTTGGCAACCATATTACCTTTACGAATTGCCCGACCATTTCGCTGCTCCAAATCTGAGGGTCGCCAGGGTGTATCAAGTTGATGCACCGCCACCGCACGCTGCTGGGCGTTGACACCCGTTCCAAGCATAGAAGTAGAACCGAAAATGATGCGGATGTCTCCACGATTCATCGCTTCTACCATCGCTTTTTTGGCTTTCTCGTTCTTGCACTCCTGAATAAAGCGTATCTCGTAAGACGGGATATGATAATCTTCTACCAATTTACGCTTCACCTCAGAATAGATATTAAAGTCTCCGCCGGGCTTGTAAGTACCCAAGTCAGAGAACACAAACTGCGTACCTTCTGTGCATCATACTTCTGATAGTAGTCATTAAGTAGCTTTGCACAATGGCTTGCCTTGTTGTCAATATGATCCGAGTACCCGTTTTCGTCTATCATGCGTAGATCCAGGCTCATTTTGCGGGCGTAATCAGTTGCAATCAGCATCTTTGCCTTTTCCTCACTCTCGCTCAACGGCGCACGCCCCAAAAGCGTGGCATCACCGTTTTTGGCAAACTCCATCAACTTGCCGATAAACTCCTCCTGTTCAGGTGTCGGCGGAATGTTATGGAGTATCTCGTTTTTTTCGGGACGATCGATGCCTATATCCTTTGCTGTGCGGAAATCGCAAATCTCCGCATAGAACGAGGCAAGTTCAGGCACTTTAATAAAGGTTCTGAAGCGTTCCTTCTGAATAATCTCATTGGTGATGGAAAACTCATAGTCAGTGGACTTCTTGGCAAAGACCGCAGCCCATGCGTCGAAACTGTTAATGCCCTGCTTCTCCAAGGCTTGCGGGCGCAAGTATTTGAAGAGCAAATATAATTCTGTTAGCGAATTACTGATAGTAGTTCCCGAAAGAAAAGTTGCTCCCAAGTCCTTGCCTGACCGCTCCTGTATGGTGCGAATGGCAAAGAGCATATTGAGCGCACGCTGTGAGCCATCCGGATTGCCCAAGCCCGACACTCTGTCGTGGCGAGTATTGAACATCAGGTTCTTGAATTGGTGGCTTTCATCTACAAAAAGGTGGTCAATACCCATCATCTTAAAGTCCACGGCATCGTCCTTGCGCTCGGCAATGCTGTCTTGAATGTCCTGTAACTTGGCTTCCAAGGTCTGCTTACGTTTTTCTAAGCCTTTGAGCATGGCACGGGAGATGTCCGCTCCCTGCATACGGAGCACTTCAAGATTTTCTTCTACAGAATCTTTTTCTTTCTGCAAAATCGCTTCTTGTATCTCCAATGCTTGCGGTATCATGCCGAACTGCTCATGCGTGAGGATAATGCAGTCCCAATCATTATTCTTGATGTCATTGAAGATGCGTTGGCGATTCTGCTTGCTGAAGTCATTCTTTCCCGGATAGAGTATCTTGGCATTGGGATAAGCCTTGCGAAAAGTGTCGGCAATATCGAATACATTTGCTTTGAGTCCAATAATCATCGGTTTGTTAGCCAATCCCAACCGCTTCATCTCGTAGGCTGCTGTACACATGATAAGCGTCTTACCTGCACCGACCTCGTGGTCGCAGATACCACCTCCATTGGTCTTCAGCATCCACACGGCATCTTTCTGACTCTTATAAAGGTCTTGTATGCCCAATCTTTTAAGGTCGAGGTCGGGAAACGACTGATGCGTACCGTCGAAGTTGGGACGCACAAAGCAGTTAAAAAGGCGGTTGTAACGGTCAGAGAGCTGCTCCTTGAACGTGTCGGGTGTCCGTCCGAGCCAATCTACAAAGCCTTGTCTGATTTCCTCAATCTTGGCATTTGCCATCTGTATGGCATGACCGTCACGAACCTTAATCGTCTTCTCATTACCCTCCGCATCAAGTATGGTCTTGCTTTTGTTAATGTCAGGAATGGTATTGTGAAGTGCGTGCTTCAATAAATTGAGTCCGTCATAGCGTCTAAACTCACCTTGTACAGCATATTTGTGCCAGATATTACCGTTCTTTTGGTCGCAGCCAATGGCATACTCGTCCATATTAGAATGATAACTCACCCTGATGTCCGTCTCGAAGAACTCCGAGGCGAACTTGCCATAGACTTTCGCGGGTATCCAGCGTTCACCGAGGTTGAAATCCAAATCAGCAAAGGGAATGGGCGTGGGAGTGGCGGCACGCAGGGCAGTCAGACTCTGTTTCGCTTCCTCATGCTCCGGATGATCCAAGAGCCACGACTCGATACGCTCCGCCTTTTCAATCACATTGCCAGAAATAAACTTGTCGGCTACCTCATAGCTGTCCTCTTCGGGATTGTAGAAGATGCGTCCTTCCAAAGCAGAAAGCATATCGCTCTCTTCCATATCGGGAAGCAAAGAACTCATATAGTCAAGCTCCACCGTGCCGTATTTGTTGAGTGATGCGCCCAATGCCTCCATCGGGTCTGAAGCTATGGACAGTTCGGAGGTGGAAAAAGCCGTCGGGTGGTCGAAGATGTCCGCCTTGATGTACTTGCCGTTCTCGGAGCGTTCCAAGAACAGCATTTCCACTCCGGTGGCATCCATCTTGATGACATCGGTGTTTGTCTTCTGGTTGAAGTACCCCCAACGACCTACATAGCCGTCATAAAGCCGATTGAGTTTCTCACGCTCTTCCTTGTCCTCCGCTTGGTTGTTCGCCTCATAATCATAGAGTCGGTGATAACTCTCCCTAATCTCAATATATGCTTTCAGCCGTGAGAGCTGAGCAAAGGGTAAGTCCATCGGGTTGAAGGTAGGATGTCGTTTCAAGTCAGACAGGAAACCTACCTGCCCATTCTGTACGACTATCGAGCCGTCACGCAAATGTGAGTCGGGAGAAGAAAGGAACGGACGCGGTGAAGCATCAAACTCTTTCTTAACCTCTGCTATGGGCTGTGGCTTGCGAGGTTCGGCTTCCTCCATAAAGTCAAAGAGCGAGGGCTCTCTGACGGGAGCAGATGCAGTTTTCTTGCTTCTGCGGGAACTGCTTGGCGTGCTTCTTGCCGGCTTGGGTTGCCTGCTCGCAGAAAGTGGTTGGTTATCGCTGACCTTCTTTTGTTGAGCAGCCTCTTTGATTTCATTATTTACACGGGCTACATCTTGTGTCCAAAGACTATATTCCTCTGGGGCAAACAAGAACTGTTCCATGGCTTCTGTCTCTATGGTGCTATCCATAATCGGATGATGGTCTTCATCAAAGAATACCGTCTGACCGTTCATCTCGCGTGGGGCTTCCACGTCTGTGCGAATTTCACGGCTTTCTTGTTCGTATTGTCTTTGAAGGGTAATTACGGGGACACCTTCTGGGGCTGGTTCGGTTTCAGGCTCTGTATGTAAAACTGGCGCAGCTTCTTCGACTTTCAAAACCTCCTCGACTTGTTCTACCATTGCTTGTGGTTGATTGTCTTCCTGTACAGGTTTCTGCACTTCCTGACGGCTTTCATCCTTGATTTCCTCAATGATGGGTTCTTTAGTGTATTGTCCTCTGACAATCTCTTCCAGTTCTGCTATCTCGTGCAATTTAGTGGGTTTGAAGTATAAGTCCCGTTCTATACCCAATCCGTGTATCTTGACTTCCTCCATTTCTTTGAGGGACATATACCCAAGTTCCCAACCATAGCCCATCGTAACGGCTCCGAAGCCGATGCGTTCCTTGGGGTCGTATTCCAGCATATAGGCGGTATAGGCTCCCATAGGGAAAAAGTAGCGAGCGTATGCTGTGCGGTCGCCGATGAGTTGCTTTTCTGTTGCATAGAGTTTGGGAAGTTGCTTCTTAGTGCTGTCGGGCATCAAATTGTAAGCATTTTCTTCTTCTTTTTCATCTTCCTTATCCTCTTTCTTTTCCTCCTTATCCTTGGATTCTTGTAACAGAGGTGGTTGTTCTGTTTTTAGACCTCCTTGCACTTTCTGCACCATCTTGTCCACGTGTACCTGCCATTCCTCCTCGGTCATGGGTATGCCGGTTTCGTAGAGCTTGCGGTCGAAACGCTGCTCCACTTCCAAGGATAGTTGTGTACACAGACTGTCAGCCATATCCTCGATACTGCCGTCAAACGTATATTCCCAAGCGGGCTTACCATAAGGGTCTGTACCCATCGTGCGCTCTGTGGCAATCGTGCGGTGGGAAATGTCCTTCCATTCGCCCTCAAAGAGGGAGTTATGGTTAAACGCAATAGAAAAGCCGTCGCCTTTGGGAACAGAGGCGGTTTGTACAAACTGCTGTTCGATGCCCTCACCAATTTCCTTGCCCGATTGTTTTTGCAGGACAATCAGGTCGCTGCCCACATCCGTACCTGCATTCTCGGAGAACATACCCGAAGGTAGGCGGATGGCGGAGATAAGACGGCTATTCTGCAAGAGGTAACGGCGGATGGCTTCATTCTTGGGGCTGTCCAATACACCCTGCGAGGTAATAAATGCAAGAAGTCCGCCCTCCTTGATAGTGTCCAGCCCTTTTACAAAGAAATAATTGTGAATGGTTCTGGTGGATTCCCGTTTAAGGATATTCTCTCCCTTGCTATAACTACGGTCATAAACCATAAAGTCGCCAAAGGGGATGTTGCTGGTAATCAGGTCGTACTTGTCCTTTTCTTCCAGTTCTCCGATGGCTTCAAAGGGTTCTTGCCGAACAAAGATATTATCCTTGCCGTAAGGATGAAGGGCTTGTGTGATGCGCGCCGTCAGTAGGTCTTTCTCCATCGCATCGACCATACCGGCACTTTTGGCAAAGGTTTCGGTAAAGGCTCCCATACCTGCTGAAGGGTCTAAGCACCTTCTTACTTGCACGTCGGCAGCACTAAGGGCTTCGGCAATGGCGGAGACGATACGGGTGTCGGTATAGAAGGAGGTCAGTACGCTTGCCTTGATACTCTCCCAATAGCGTTTGGCGGTGCTGGCATCGACGGCATCACGGTAAATCATCTGTTTGAGCCTTTGGGTAGGCGCGAACAGGTTTTGCTCCGATGCGCTCCAATAGCGGAGGTCATCGGGATTATCACAACGGTTCAACACGCATTTCAGACCACCGAAACCTTGATAACCTCTGAGCAGGACTTTCTCGGCTTCGGTGGCTTCACGTCGTTCTTTTTCTAATCGGAGGATTACACGGATGGCTTCCGTATTGCCCTCCAAGACTGCTTTCTTATTGTATGCCATAATTTTTCTGTTTAAGATGGAGAGGAAAAATTAGTCGGAAGATAATTTTTCCTATCTCCCAACTAATTTGTTTTATCTCTGAGTCTGTGGTAACTATCTCCCTCGTGCTTTTCCTTTCTTTCCTTCAAACTCAAAGGCGGTGGTGTGGTCTTCGCCCAAAACAAGACGTGCGTTGAACTTCTTGCCTGCCTTGCTCGTCAAGCCTTTGAGGATAGGCGTTCGCCCGGTAGTTATCAAATCACGGATATTGTCCTCGGAAAGGAACGTGCCGCAGATTTCACGGAAGATGTGAAAGTCGCAGCCCTCGTGCCTGCATTTCGCAATTTTGGCATAGATGCCCACACTCTCATTGCTGCATTTGGGGCAGTGGTAGGTGGGATAGGACTTTTGTACCTGTGGAGCAAGGGCAAGGAGTTCCTCGCAAATCGTCTCCACATAGGAGTTGATGCCTTGTGCGAACTTCTCGGGTGGCATTTGTCCAGCCTCGATGGCGGCAAGGGTCAGTTCCCACGAGCCTGTCATCTCTGCATTGGCAATTCGTTTATCCTTGACAATCTCATAGACTGCCAAGCCTTTCTCTGTCGGGACTACCGTTTTCTTTTCTCTTCGGATATAGTCTCGCAGAATCAATGTCTCGATGATATTGGCACGAGTGGCTGGTGTACCGATGCCGCACTCTGCCATTGCTCTTTTACTTTCTGCATCTGCGACCTCTTTCCCTGCGTTTTCCATAGCAGAAAGCAAAGTCGCTTCTGTATAGAGCGGTTTGGGCTTGGTCTTGTGCTCGGTAATTTCTGAAGAAAGCAGTGGTAACACCTCGTTTTCTATTAGATTGGGCAATACGGATAAAGTCTGTTCTTCTTCCTCTTTGCCTTTTTCATCGTTCGTGCCAGTACTATGCTGCACGGCTTTCCAGCCCAAGGAGATACTTCGGCACGCCTTCCAAATGTAGGTGTTTGTACCGTCTGTCAGTTCCGCCTGCATCCTCTCCTCCTCTGAATCGGGAGAAAAGGCTTCGATGAAACGATGGACTACCATTTGGTAGATGGTCGTTTCATCTGTCGATAGTCCCGATGTTGTTTCACCCGTAGATAATGGCGTGGTGATCAGTTACCTTGCCGTTGTCCACCGAGTGGCGGTTAAGTGGTGTCGGAAGTGCAGTGCCTATCTTGCCAAGTAAAGTGGTACTTCCTCGAAAACGTCTTCACTGATGTATCGACTGCCGGTGCGGGGATAGGTCGTGATTTTCTTCTCATAGAGGCTTTGTGCGATTGAGAGGGTCTTATCTGCTGAAAAGCCGTGCTTTCGGTTGGCTTCCTTCTGTAGGGAGGTAAGGTCGAACAAGAGGGGTGGCGACGTATGTCCCACCTTTTTTGCGACCGAAGTCACGGTAAGCCGGCTCTGTTCGCGAAGCATGGCGAGAGCGGACTGTGCATCGGCTTCATTGTCAAATGCACTACTGCTCACAGCTTTCAGCGATACGCCCTCTTTCTCTGCTGCTACGGAGAGTTTCCAATAGGGGACGGAAGAAAAATCACGATTTTCTATGTACCGACGGCAGACCATAGCAAGAGCTGGGGTTTGTACCCGTCCCAAGGAATAGCCGCCTTTGCGGACGATGGACAATGCACGGCTGGCATTGATACCCACCAACCAGTCGGCTTCGCTTCTTGCTTTGGCGGAATAATAGAGATTGTCGTAACTGCTTCCTGGTTTGAGGTTGGAAAGTCCCTCACGGATGGCTTTATCGGTGAGGGAGGAAATCCACAAGCGGTCGAAAGGCTTATGGCAATTGAGATAGGAATAGATGTATCTGAAGATGAGTTCACCTTCACGTCCTGCATCGGTAGCAACGATGATGCGGTCTGCTTTGTCAAAGCTGGAGCGTATCACCTTGAGCTGTTTTAGTGCTGCTGGGTCTGATACATACTCCTTATCCTTACGTACTTGTCGTACCACTAACTGAAATGGATTGGGACGAATGGGCAGGTCTTCAGCTTTATAGGCAGAAAAACCGTAGGCTTCGGGCATGGCAAGGGCAATGAGGTGTCCCATTGCCCAAGTAACCATATAGCCGTTACCTTCTAAATATCCGTCTTGTCTGGTATTAGCCCCTACGATACGGGCTATATCTCTGGCTACCGAGGGTTTCTCGGCAATAATACAAGTAATCATAGTTGATAATAGAATTAAAGGTTACATCTTACGTCCACGGGACTTCTTCTGTTTGTTCTCGTCCTGCTTTTGCTTCTGCTCAGCAGTAGGCTGTGTCTGTCCCGTTTTGAGTGGTTCTTTCACATTTTTGGTGGCTTCGTTGGTCTTGCCGTGGTTATTGACCGCAACCTGTGTCTTGTGTTCCTCTGCTACGGCAACCACCTTTTCTTTGCCGGTTTCTTGCTTTTTGTCAGGATTCCACTTGTAAAAACGTGGGCGATTCTGTTCCTTGTCCATGCGAACATAGGCATTGAATGATTGTCCCTGTTTGTCCACCATATTCTTTAGATATAGTGTACGACCGCTATCCAATGCTTCACGCTGTTTATCTGATAACTCTAAACCGCAAAGCTTATGTGGGACACCTTGCTGCTGTGTCTGCTGCTGGCGTTCCTTAAAACCACGGTTATTGTCAAAGATGAACTCAATGCCTTTTCGCTCGGCATTAACCTGCAGGGTGGCGTTGAAAGACTTGCCGCTCTTGGCGGTCATACCCTCCACTTTCACGGCTTTGCCTTCCACAAGATCTTTGTACTGGACATCAGAGAGCGTTACACCCTTGATCTCCTTGGGAATGTTCACACGGTCGGCACGTAAGGCAACAATTTCGTTGGTCTGTGGATCGATGGAGACATAGGCAGAAAAAGGATTGCCGTTCTTGGGCGTTACTTCGATTGTCTTGCCAAGGTTGCCCGTAGCAAGGAGTTGCTCCTTTTCTTCGGGAGAGAACTTGTAACCCATATAGGGGAAGTCGAGCTGTGGCTCCTTGCGTAACGGGTGGATAGCCAAGCCGACATTGCCATTATCATCCGTGCGGAATGCAAGACGTGCTTCGGTGTAGATGGTCGTGTCACCAATAGGTACGGCAATAGTAATAAGGTTACTCTTCTGCCAAGAAAGCATCTTTTCTAACTCTCCACTTTGTTCCAGTCGTTCACGGGTAAGACCGAGGTCACCAAGTTGCTTCCAATCAATCTTCGACTCATCAATGGCTGTGGCGTTCTTCTTTTTCGGCAGATAATCGTCAAAGGATACTCCAATCTCTGTCAGTTGCTGTTTGCTTTCTGGCTTTTCACGACTTTGCAACATGGTGCGAAGATTGTCCACACCTTGTTCTACATTGTTTGCCAAAACCTTGTACAGTCCGAAACGAGTCGGGTTATTGAACTGTTTGAGGAAATTGGACATGAAGTTCTTTAGAAGTCCGTCCTTGTTGTTGAATTTCAAGAACGCAGCCTGATTGGCAGCGGCAGCCTCTGTGGTCTTGAGGTTGCCCTTGTCGTCGATACCCGATACTACGGAGATTTTTCCCGCTTCTTGCTCATTCTTCACTTCCGTGCGGTCTTCCAAGACCAGCACATAGTTGTCATTGTTGTTTGGTTCCATAAATATTACATTTTGATGAATATATAATGTTATATATTGGCAAAATTAAACGGATAAAACCAAACGTTCACACTGTGAGGAAATAGTGGGAAAAAGTGGGAAACAAAATGAGAGGAAGATTTGATGTACCAACAAAAAAAACTTCCCCTACAAGAGAAAGTCTATGGATGAGAAAGCACATCAACGATAAGTTTTTTGGTTTGCAGCTCGAATGTCAGCTACCAATAACCGTGACCGACGTCGGTCAGCGTCGTGAGTGACGACATCTGGAAGAATATTGGATGAAACACACAGGGGGGGAGTTTTTTCTGAAAAGAAAAACTCCTCCCCCCTTGATGCCTCACGGCTGTCTGTGATTGCTGTCCTGTTTATAAAAGTTATCCTGATGATAGGTAGTATTTTATAAAGTTTATCGACGTCGGTCACGATCGTTACGATAGCAGGTGTCGCATGGCTCTTTCCTCTTGACGGATGCGAACTATTAGCAGGTAGCCGTAGAGGGGCAGACCTACGCATAACGTTGTCCAAGCATGGCAGAGTAGCGCCACACCTATCAGTTCTGGTATGATGTTGAGGAAATAGTTTGGGTGTCGCACCGTACGAAACAAGAAACTACGATTGATGCGATGGTTGGGTACGATGTAGAGTTTCACTGTCCAAACGTCACTCAGCTTGTAGATGACGTAAAACAGCATGATGTAGCGAATGCCATGACTGCCACGCCGATGACAGAGGTCCTGTCAAACTCCATATTGCTGGTATATCCCTCATAGAGGGCACCAAAGTAGTAGGCTATATGGGCAAGCGTCAGCAGTAGGGAGTTGCGTTTTCCGTACTGTGTAGCTCCACATTTGATGAGACGTTTCTCGTTCCTTATTGAGAAAGCGAGGGAGAACAAGCGTAATACAAAGAAACTTGCGAAGATGATAATTGCATATAGCATGACTGTAATATGTTTTATGATGTTTAATAATCCGCTATGAAGCCGTGCCGACACGCGGGGGGGGGATTACGCACGGCTCGGCTGGTGTGTTGACTTGCCCCAACTTGTTACCACTGCTTGAGCGGCGGTGTGGCAGTATCGTTGAATTTGATGGCGATGTTGGTGAGTCCGTTGTCCCACCAGCCTGCAAAGTTGAAAAGCAGTATACCCGTTGTACGCAACTGATGGTCTCCCTTAAGAATATTTATCACATGCGGATCAACGTATCCTGTGACGGCATTGGGTGTGCCTATGCCGTTTGGACCCGTGTACGAGCAGAAGGTGATGAACCAGTCGGGTGCCGCACCACCGTACGCCTCACTGGCTTTTAGCAGGTTCTGGCGCACGAGATTCACCTTGTCGCCAGCAGCGCATCTGTAAGTGTCCTCCACATTCAGCGTGGTACGACTGTGATTGGTGGAGTAGATATTGGTAGAGAATTGTTTGTTATCATACCAGCGGTCTATCCACCCCGAGTTGGTGGAGTACCAGCCCTCACGGCTCAAGATGAGCATCTTGCCTCGTAGTTCTCCCATTGTAAGTGTCGGACTGAACGATCCTGCAATGTATGGTGTAACGTAGGGATCAGCCCTTAACACGTTACCCACTGCCGTACGGTACTTGTTACCTCCATCTTTGTCGTAGTCGTGGTCACGCTTGATGGTCATGATAACCGTTTCCGATGGGTGCTCCCGCAGAAAATCGGCGGTGGCACGCAATACATCCTTGTGGAACGTGCGGTCGAATACATTACTGGCGTGGCATAGCTTTAGCACACCATCTGCAAGCACCAAGCGTATGTCGAAGAAGCGTATGCCGCTCTCGAGCTGCCCCTTGATGTCCTTGTCTTGCGTCTTCACCCACCAGTTGCCTGACCATGCTCCTGTATCGTGTGTTCCGGGTATGGACATCTTGCACACCAGTCGGTCGTCCTCCATATCCTGCATCCAGTTGGCATAGGTAGTGGAGATTAGTTGCCGCAGTTTCAGTGAGAGCGTGTAGGTTCGACCTGCCACGGGGCCTTGCGCATTGCTTTTTCCTTCCAGTGGAGTGTGGTACAGCCACCATGGCGATCGATGTATCTTGGCTTCTTCTGCAGGTACGACGAAGTAATTGCCCGAATACCCTACGGATTTACCTATGGGCATACTCCAGAAGCCATACCAGGCTGATGTCTCGCCCGGTTTTAATGTGAGTGGTTGTGCGAGTGGACATTCGAAATCCTCTCCGCTTTTCTGCAAAACTGGAGAAACGACAGGCGCATCCCCTCGTTCATCAGTCTGCCACATTGCCTCCCACACGAATGGTGCTGCCTGCATGGAATCGTCAGTGGGGCGCATGCGCAGTGATGCCACGCTCATGTCATGTTTAGTATCATTTGTCAATCTCATGCGTATGAACGCTCCTTGCGGTTTGAAACTCACATGTGGCGAACGCAGGTGTAAACCGTCGCTCGTTTTCAAGGGCAACCAAGCTGACAGGTAAGGCATGTTCCATAGTTGCTCCTCATTTTGGCTTATGGGGCGTGCCAAACGCTCTACGCCCATTTTTATTTTGTGCGTCTTCTCATCGTAGGTTCCATGACCAAGTAGAAAACACGCCTGCCAATTACCAATTTTTTCATCGTGAGGAGCCTCCACGTCAGCATTGAGAGTGTCGCACCACAAGACACCATCATGCGTTTTCCATTTCACCTGTACTAATTTTATTGGTATCTTGGGGTTTTCGTTTCTGATAACACAAAGTCCCTCAGTTGTTTCGCCTTCTTTTAGCCGCATCTTCGGTGGGACCATATCTCCCTCAAAACCATAGGTGAAGGATCTTGTTGCTACCATCTTGGTGTTATCTACACCACCATTAGGGACTTCTATTGTAAGCCGTATCGTGGTTGATTGATGAGACGAACTTTCGCTATTCACTGTAGTGTCACCGTCGCATCCGTATAGAAGCATGGTGGATAACAGCGCATATATCACCGTCAAATTATAGATTGTTCTTTTACCCCATTGAAGGGCGATTTGTCCTGAAATCATAGTAAATCCTATGTATTTTTATTTTTTAAGGTGCAAAGATAGTGAATAATAGGCAACTTCCAAAACCTAACTATTGGCATTTATCGTACGCTTTGGAAAGAAATGGAATGATGTAACTTTGAGTTGCAGCGGTCTTCTTTTCAAAAGTCTATGTACACGCAAAATGCATCTCGTAGTCATCTATGGACTTCGAGATGCACAGCCTCGCAAAATTACATACCCAATCCGGGTTGTTAAATATTGTAAATAACGGGGGTAAGGAAGCTAAAAATATAAGTAGGGAAGCATAGAAGCCTACCACACACAGTGTTATGGATAAATTCACCAATAGGAACCAACATGTATTTGTTATTTTTAGCCATTCCTTAACATAAAATTATATACTATAGTGAGGGACACGCATTGTCCCTCACCTTAGATACTATTTGCGACGTATGAGTCGTTGCTCGTCCTTGTCTTTCTGCAACTGGCGTGGGGCGCGCTTGCCGAACTCGTCCACGTCTCTGTTTACCATGAGGC
>NZ_BAJY01000040.1 GCF_000613945.1 Prevotella falsenii DSM 22864 = JCM 15124 | reverse complement strand
ATCGTCTTCACGTCTCTTTTACGTCATTCTGTCGCCTTTCATCAGTCGTGTAGCCCGCTACACTCCTTCTTCAAGACGGCAGACTGACCGGGAAATAGCCGTAAATACAATGTCAATTAATTATGAACACCTACTTATTAATATATTTGTCTGTCCATTCTATACGATGAAGATAGGTGGAACGGAGGGTGTCGTAAGCCTCCTGCCATGATGTGGCAATGTCAAAGCGGGCTGGATCCAACCTCCCCCATCGCGCTTGGTCGGCAATGGCATCGGCATACATCTCTTTTGCCATACTGTCAATCTTAGCAAGTGCATCTACACACGATGAACGAATAGTTTGCCATCGGGCAGAGAGATGATTTCTGAAGTGGCTGTTTGCCAATAACATATCGTACCATAATGCCTTGCTGCAGAAAGAACTGTCCTCCGTTAGTTCCACCACATCTTTACGATGGAAACGGTATGGGCGAATATCTCCGCCTGAATCCAAGCCGACCGGGTTGAAAGAGAGGTCGAAGTCCCATACGGGACCGGCTTTAATCTTATTGCCGTCAAAGAGCATATAGCAGCTACGAGGACCATTCGGCTCTGCATTCATGCACAGCTCGTGGAGTATCAACCAGTCGGCGAAAGAGTCCATATCGATGAGCGTCTGCCATTTACCATCGTTGTCTTTATACAGCGACTGCTCCACAAGAGCAATCATAGATGCTATGGCTTCCGATTTATACGCGTCGGCATTTTTAGGATAGCGCACGTGGAAAGGGAGTTGGCGGAAAGCCGAACGGAAGAAGGCATTGTCGTCTTCGTAGTTGTCTGCCTCAATAAGCCAACCGCCATCAGGTATTTCCACTCGTACGGGGGCAACATCTACCCCTCCGCAAAGGAGGTAACACCCGCGGGGCTCGCCGTTTATCACCACATTGACGTTCTGAAAACGTGATGTATAAGGGACGGAAAGGCTTTGCGCTATTGTCAGAGCCAGCGCGTTACGAAGCAGACTGTGGTCCATGAAGTTGGCAATAAGAAGCCAATCGGAACACGCCTCCATGCCATAGAGAGACAGCGGCTCGGCGAGATGTATGGCAAAAGGCTTTTTCGGGTGTCGGAACGTGCTGTTGCCACGAGCCTGATTTTCGCCTTGCTTTCCATTTCGCCCGACTTTTCCGACCATTTTATGGTGCATTCGTCCTGCCATTCCTTCGTCAGTATGTCCTTTCCATCGACTGTCGTGATGACAACCGTGGGGAGCTGCCCATAAGAAACGATAGGCATAAATGCGAAAAGGAATGAGATAAACAACTGTTTCATCATACTAATATTTGAAATCTATCGTACCGAAATTACGCCATTCATCAACGGAAAAAAGACGATAAAAACGTAAACATTTTTCGCAACGACATGTATTGCGTAACCACCTAATTGTCAGCGCATTGCAAAACCTATTGTTTCGCATTGTAAAACCGTAGGTTTTGCACGGTTAAACCGTAGGTTTTACAACGCAAAACCTACGGTTTCGCAACGCCAAAGCGATTATATCACTTTTTAACGGAATTATCTTTACATTATCTAACTGAAAATTCTTCATTATTTCATCAGAGATTGGGGTTTAAAACATCTGCGAGATTACGTGTTTAACCTGCGTTCTTATGCCGAGCTCACCTTTATACAAAGATGCTGCGCCGTTCCGACTGCCTGTTACACTATATGCCGATGGTTTGCACAATATTACGGCAGGGACTGTTCGCAAGCCGTTGCAGGCGTTATGCCATATTGTTTTTTGAATGCCGTGGAGAAATGCGAAGGGTTCTTGAAGCCCACCTTATAACAAATATCCACCATTTTCTGATTGCCCTCCCGGATAAGTTCGTATGCCTTCTGCAAACGTTTCTGTGTCAGCCAACGCTCGGGTGTGGTGTCGCTGACCTTCTTGAAATCGCGCTTGAAAGTAGCAAGCGACCGACCGGTATAATGCGCCATGTCCTCAATGGTGAGGTTGTACATGTAGTTTTCGTTCATAAAGTCGAGAATATCTATTTTCCAAGGCTCGGAAAAGTCGAACATCGTAGGAGCAAAACGAGGGTCAATGTGCAAGAGAGCAAGCAGGGCCTCCTGCTGCTTGAGCCGCATAATGTCGTCGCCGGGCTTCGTCTTACCGTCAAAGTAAGGCTCAAGCGACACAAAAAAGCTCTTCAATTCTACTGTTTGGGGCAACTTGATGGCACCTTTTTCTATACGAGGAGTGGTCGGCGAAATCTTACTTGCCCCCACCGTTTCGTACATTTGGCGGAGAAATTCCCGTGTAAACGTTACGAAGATACCTTGATACCGCTCGCCGTTCTTCGGCTGTTTATACATCGTCAGCGTATGGTCGCGTGGCACGAAGACGCATTCGCCCTTACCTACATGCAACTGTCTGCCTCCCTCATCAAGCATCATCTCGCCCGACAGCACATAGTTCAAGCCGAATTCTGCACAGCGATGCACGCACATTCGGTCGTTATCGAAGAACAAACTGAAGAACACGTTGTTGTAATTGAATACCGTATTCTCGTTCTGTGCGTCATGTTCTTTTTCCACTATCATAATTTTACCTTCCTTGTATTTGTCGTTCCGTCAGCCAACGTCTCTTTTACGATGAAGACACCGTGCCCGATGTTATCGGTCGAAAAGGCGATAAGCTGCCCTTCGGCATTATAAACTTCCGTCTTCTTCGCATTGTTTTCCGCTGTCATTCCGTTCACGGCAGTAGGTTCCGGAAGAGAAAGAACAAACGTAGCACTGCCCGAACCGAAGATATTCTTGAGGTTCAGGCTCTCAGCGTTGTCAATGCGACCCAGCCGAGTGAAGTTCCACGAGTTGCTTGCATAATAGAAACATATACTGTTTCCTTGATAAAGGATAATGTCGCCTGCCGTGGTTGTTATCTGTTCGTCGTTGCGAGGCAGCGACTGAGGTAAGGTTCCAACCATCTCGAAGCCGCCATACTCATGCGCTTGTACCGTTACGGCACCCTTGCGGAGCAGTTCCACGAGAGCCTGTGCCGAACTATTATCTACGAGGGTGGCGGTAAGTTGATGTCCGTTTACTGAAATTGCAATCTTGTTATCTGTCATCGCATCATTATTATTGTTGTTTCCCAACGTTACGTTGTTATCTTTCGGAATGCAGGCTGCAAACGATAAACCGATGTTAAGAATAACCAGAAAGAGGAATACTATCTTTTTCATCATTGCAGGGGTTAAATTCAACACACTTGCAGCTATTCGTAGAGAGAATACCTGCAAGTAGCTGACATGTTTTTATTACTTCAGATTTTTAGTGAAAAACTCTGCCAATCGGTCAAACGGAATTTTATCCAACCGGTCGTAAAAGTCGGTATGGCTTGCACCATGTACACCAAGAGTTCCTTGTTGTCGCCCGTGAGCTTGCTGTAAGCGGTTTTTCCCATATAAAAAGAATGAGCCTTGTCGCCATGGAGTATCATCACGGCATTACGAATTTCACCTGCCATATAGAGCATAGGGAAAGAGAGCATTGAGAGTCCGCCAACCTTGTTCCACCCACCGTTGGAGTTGAGCGAACGAGGGTGGTAGCCGCGTTCGGTCTTATAGTAGTCGAAATAGTCCTTTACAAACCAAGGGAGGTCTTCTTTCCTTTCTTCCACCACGCCGCCTTGCAGCTCATACCGACCGCGTTTATAGTCTTCGATGCGCTGCTGTGCCATCGCCTTGCGCATTTCGTAGCGTTGTTCGGCTGTGCCTTGGTCGAAATAGCCGTTTTGCGATACGCGGGTCAGGTCGTACATCGTGCCGGCTACTGTCGCCTTGATGCGTGGGTCGTTGGCAGCGGCATTGAGGGCGATGCCTCCCCAGCCGCAAATACCGATGATGCCGATACGCTCTGCATTCACATTATCCTGCACGCTGAGAAAGTCTACCGCTGCCGAGAAATCCTCCGAATTGATGTCCGGCGAAGACATGTAACGCGGCTGACCGCCACTCTCTCCTGTAAACGAGGGGTCGAAAGCAATGGTTAGGAAGCCACGCTCTGCCATTTGTTGGGCATACAGCCCACTCGACTGTTCCTTCACGGCTCCGAAAGGACCGCTTACAGCAATGGCAGGGAGTTTGCCTTGGGCGTTTTTGGGCACATACATGTCGGCTGCCAGCGTGATACCGTAGCGATTTACGAAGGTTACCTTCTTGTGCTCCACCTTGTTGCTCTTTGGAAACTTCTTATCCCATTCGCCGGTAAGCTGCAGTTCTTGCTTTACAATCTTTGCTTCTTCATACTTTTTCATACCTAATCCTTTATCCTGTGCCGATACCATAAGGGCGTTAAAGCCCAAAAACATCAGCAAAATTGTTCTTTTCTTCATTCTATTTCTTCCTAATTATTTATCTGCTTGATTTTCATCTATCGGGTTACGAACCTTATGCCTGCAAGGTTTGCGGCTGATGCCCGGCATCTTCTCCGCCCTATTCATTTGCAAGGCATTTCAACAACCCACTCACCTACACATTTTCCGTAGCTCTTGTTAATACCACCGGCATATCTGCTCGGTTCTATTTCTCTACTATTTAAAACGTTCTTGCGTATCGTCTGTTCGTTTGTTGTTATGTTGATAGTGCAAAGATACTTATAAATCCCTTACCAACGTTTACTGAAAAGCTCATTTTTATTTTCTATTTGACATTTTTTATTCTTTTAGAACTCAAGGGAAATGTTTTTCGTTAGAACTGCAATACATTGGGCTTTCTTTGGAGGGAGAGGAATTTTCAGCCGGCACAGCTGCTCGACAATCTAACAAAACCGGTAAAGGATGCTAATGAGCGATTGGGGTAAAAAAAACGGTTGCCCCTGCACGCAGCAAGGGCAACCGCCTTATGGATTTTCAAAAAGCCTGAAGCTGTTTCCGCATATCCTTAGTATCCGATGGTGAAACGCTCTCTGTGATGAGCAGGTTTCTCCAGTTCGTCAGCCATTGCAACGGCATAATCTTGAACGGAAATGTGGCTGTTGCCTTCTGCATCAACAACAAGGTCGTCCTTGCCGAGGCGGAACTTGCCGGTTCGCTCTCCCTTTTCGTCAAACATTCCTGCCGGAGAGAAGAACACCCAGTCGAGTTCTTTCTCGTTCTGCAGTATGTTGAGATAGACATATCCTAACGAAAGCACACCGTTGAAAATTTCGTTAGGCAGCACGCCTGTTTCCATAACGCGCACGCCCGGAGCGCAGAACAGTGTTCCGGCACCACCTACGATGAGCAGTCTGCCGATGCCGCTCTTCTTTGCGGCAGCCAGAATGTGTCGGTAATTAACGATGGTATCCTGTGCGATATTCGGGTTATTCCAGCCCGGGTTGTATGCAGAGATGGCAGCATCTTTGCCTTCAAGCAGTTTTGCAATGGCTTCCTCGTTTCCTACATCTTCCTTTACAGGCTTGATAAGGTCGTTCTTTGGAAGTTTTTCTACATCGCGAACCACTGCCGTTACCTCGTGTCCGCGTTCTACTAACTCGTTCAATATGGCTGAACCAACGAAACCTGTTGCACCAATTAATACTACTTTTGCCATAATCTTTCTATCTTTTAGTTTTCTGTTTGTTGTTTGTTTACATGTGCAAAGTTAATATAAAGATTTGATGAAAACAAGAAGGCACAAGATTGTGGCTTACTTACAAAAAAGTAGGAAATGTGTAAAACTCGGCATTTGTCCGTTTTATCTTTAACCGACATTAACATAACGACTTGCTCATAAACCTGTAAACATTCTTCAGAAACGAAGGTATTGTGTAATTCGCTTGTTATAAACGCATTGCAAAACCTATTGTTTTGCGTTCCCAAAGCGGCTGTTTTGCAATGCGAAACCTACGCTTTTGCAACGCCAAAACACAACCATCATTTTTTTAAAGAATTGTCTTTACAAGATGATGGTATCTTTATCGCTGATTGAAAACACCGGTAAAAAACCACAAAATGTAATAAAAGAATGTTAAACCATGCAGTATTTGGGAGCAAACCGCCTTTTTAAAATAAATAAATGTTACTTTTGGAAAGTACATAATGCTAACGACCACTTGTAAGAGTAGCCGACAAAACAACCTTCAGAGAAGTTTATACGACTAAAATTGCGTTCATATAATAGTTATAACATTTTAATTCATCTTATTATGAAAAAAGTATTTTACAGTCTGATATGTCTTATTGCTTTATCAGCATGTTCATCAGAGAACGTTGCCCTTGATGCGTTGAAAGTTTACGATGTGGCTAACTCGGCTTGCAAGACAACGTTGTCGAAAGAAGAAACACGCAGTGATTACTATGAAGAGAATATGGCAAAGGCTACAATCCTCAATATTGAATTGGGAAAAGACGGCGTTGCACAATGTTCGTTCGAAGATGTGGTAGCCAACTGCGCGGCAAAGAGCATCTATGTAAAGGTCGCCAACCAAGACAACCAAATTACCCTTGTTGTTTATCACAATGTTCTTGAAGCGTCTGCCGATTGTATTTGCAAGTACGACGTGAGTTTCAAGATGAGCAAACTGCTGCCGGGCAATTACCAACTGAAAGTTTACTGTGCAAGTCCGGATATGAAATACGACGAAAAATATATTGCATATAATGGCAAGATTGACATCGTACAGGGCAAAAAGACAAGCATTACTTTCAGTACACCACTGACATTGCCCGAAAGCTAAAAGCGTTTCGGACTAAAACAGCATTGCTAAAATACGCGAGTTCGACAAATTTAAAAGACAGTAAGCCGTGCATCAATGTGCAAAGACACATTGATGCACGGCTTTTTTGTAAACAGTCAATAAGCAGCCGGAGGCAGCCGGTAGATTTACGATGAAGTTACAAAAACTTCTATAATAAGTAGGTGTTCAAAATTAAACGTATCTATATTGCTTTTATCTTTTATGCTTTCACTTTGCCATCGTCTTCACGTCTCTTTTCCGTCATTCTGTCGCCTTTCATCAGTCGTGTAGCCCGCTACACTCTTTCTTCAAGACGGCAGACTGACCGGAAAATAGTCGTAAATACAATGTCAATTAATTATGAACACCTACTTATGAAATAATTGCTACAAATAGAAAAAAATCAAGCCACTATAGATTAAATATGAAAATATTTTAGTATCTTTGCGATTACTACTATAATAAAAACCTATTCATCAGAATGAAAACATTAACCATAATATTCGATATGCCACTTCGCCACTCAGAATTGTCGCAGTTTCGGGGTGCCATCGTTGCAGCAATACCATCGAGCAATATTCTTTTCCACAATCATAACGGGACTACCCTGCGCTATGCCTATCCACTGATACAGTATAAACGCATCGAGGGCAAGGCTGCTATTGTTTGCATTGGCGAAGGCGTCGAAGCCATAAGCGAGTTTTTGACCCGCGCCGACTTCAACATTATGTTGGGCACACGAAAGGTGGCACTGCGAATAGAACGCATTGATGCCGAAGAGGTGGACATCGGCGAGGCACTGCCGCCCATTACTTACTGCTTGAACAATTGGTTAGCTCTGAACGAAAATAACTATCGCAAGTTTCAAGCCATCGACAGCATTGCCGAACGCATTCAGATGCTGGAACGGATTCTCGCAGGAAACATTCTTTCCATGCTGAAAGGGCTGAATATTCGTATTGACTTCAGATTGCAACCCATCATTACCGACTATACTGCCAACCGCACTGCCATTTACAAAGGGGTGCGGCTGACAAGTCTGAACATAACCTTCAAGGCAAACATTCTGCTACCCGAATATATCGGATTGGGGAAACACAGCAGTATGGGAACAGGAGTACTAACTAAAAAGAAACCAAACAACCAATAACTTATGAAAAAATATCTATACGGTGCATCCGTACAAGGCATTCAACAGTTCATCTTTCAGACAAATGAACTGAAAGACATCGTTGGAGCAAGTGAACTCGTAGAACATATTTGTACCCAACTCTTCAAGGAAACCGTTGGAGACAAATGGAACGACGATAACTGCATTATATCGGCAGCCGGTAATGTGAAGTATATCTTCGACGACAAAGCAGACTGCGAGAAAGTCGTGCTGAACTTTCCGAAGGAAGTAATGACCCAAGCACCGGGCATTACCATCAGTCAGGCTGTAGTGGAAATAGAAAATGACTTCATGCAGGCAGTAAACGAATTGGATAAGAAACTGCATGCGCAGCGAAACAAGGTAGCGAAAAGCATTACTACCGGCAGGCTCGGACTGAAGCGTTCTCCACAAACGGGGTTGCCTGTCGTTAAGGAAGAAGATGGAGAATTGCTCGATGCCTCTTCGGTTGCAAAGAAAAGCTACAACCGGACAAAGGCACTTTGCGAGAAAAACTTTGGTGAGGCGGTAAAATCAAACTCTATTTCGCATGACGTATCTATGATGACGGGAAAGAATGACTGGATTGCCGTTATCCACGCAGATGGCAACGGACTGGGAAAAGTGGTACGGAAGATTGGCAGCAACCAAGACGACTTCAAGCAGTTCTCTCACGAGTTGGACAAGGCAACGCGGGCAGCAGCCAACGATGCTTTCAGAGCCATCAAACCCGAAGGCGGCTGGAAAGGCATTATACCTATTCGCCCGATTGTTCTTGGCGGCGACGACATGACCGTTATTATCCGTGGCGACTTGGCCATAGCGTATGTAACGGAGTTTATGAAACAATTTGAACTGCACACGGGAGAAGGCGAAATGAAGCGTATTCTGGAGAAAGCCGATATGCCACAACTCACGGCATGTGCCGGTGTAGCATTCATCAAGTCGTCATATCCTTTTTATTATGGCTACCAACTTGCCGAGCAACTTTGCGAAGCAGCCAAAAAGGACGCAAAGGCACACAACGAACAGTTGGCACCATCGTGCCTGATGTTCCACAAGGTGCAGGATTCGTTCGTGATGAAATACGAAGAAATAGTGGAACGCGAACTCGAGATAGTTTACAGGGAAACAGAGGAAGACGCAAAAAATAACAGGAAGAACTCGTTCTGCTTCGGTCCTTACTACTTGAACGATAAACAGCTACCTGAAGGCTATTACACCATCGACGAGCTGAACACAATAAGTAAGGAAATAACGGGCGAAGAAACAGAAGGTATCAGGACGGGCATTCGCCGGTGGCTTACACTGATGCACGAAGACGAAGGTAAAGCCGAACAGCGATTGAAACGCCTTAAAACATTGAATGAGAGCAAGCATAAATTGATAGAAAAACTTACATACCATCGCACTGTAGACGGCAAGGAAAAACAAAAGACTTTCCCTGCTTACGACATTCTGGCTTACCACACAATTATGAACCAACAAACAAAGTAGAAAAAGGTATGATAGATGTAGAATATAAGATAACATTCTTCTCGAACTGGCATTGCGGTTCAGGACTGGCTGCCGGTGCCGACATAGACGAGTTAGTGATTAAAGACAAGGACAAGCTGCCCTATGTGCCCGGGCGCACCATTAAAGGGTTGCTTCGAGAGGCTGCAACCATGCTACAGCAGTTCTCTGATGTACAAGATACAACCATTAAACGGCTCTTTGGGCAGGGCGGCGACGACGACAACTTTGGTTGCAGAAGCGAAGCTTCGTTTACAGACGCAACCATCAGCAAAGAAGAGCGGGCAACTATTATCGACAATAAACTCGAAGCCCATCTTTACACATCAATAGCATCGACTGCCATTGACGATGCCGGAATAGCCCTTGACCATTCGCTCAGAAAGGTTGAAACAAGCGTTCCCTGTACCCTATACGGTAAGGTGATGAATGTAAACGAAGACGATGTGGAGGTGCTGACATGCGCCTTTAGTTGGATTAAACGTCTTGGACTGGGACGCAACAGAGGCTTTGGACGATGCAAGATAACGAAAAATAATTAAGCTATGAAGAAAATTCAATTCAGATGCGAGTTGTTGTCGGATATTGTTCTGAACGACTCGCCGGCAACAGAAGGAAAACGCAGATGTCTGGATTTCATTCCCGGCAACAACTTTCTGGGCATTGCTGCTGCACAATTATATAAGGAAAGCTACAAAGAGGCGTGGACCATCTTCCACAGCGGGCAAGTACGCTTTGGCGATGCCCACCCCTCAATAAACGGAATACGCGGACTGCACGTGCCTGCATCCTTGTTCTATCCGAAACTGAGTAGTATAAAAGAGGAAAACTACATACACCATTTTCTGAAACAAAATGCAGCAATCCGCACACTGCAACTGAAACAAGCACGCGTAGGCTTCTATGTATTCGACAAAGAACATACAGCAACAAAGGTAGCAGTAAGCAAAGATTTTTCCATCAAGTCGGCTTACGACAGCGATAAACGTCGCGCAAAAGACGAAAATCTGTTTGGCTACGAAGCATTGTGCGAGGGACTTGTAACCTATTTTACGGTAGAGATTGACGACGAAGCTGTGGAGTTCGGACAGGACATTGTGAAGGCACTTTCGGGACATCACCATGTGGGACGCTCTCGTTCTGCCCAGTATGGCCGGGTAAACATCAGCGAAGAAGCCTTTGAAGAGGCCGAAAGCACGGACAGTCTCATTACGATTCAAGGCAAAACCTATATTGCCGTTTATGCCGACAGCCGTCTCATCTTCTTCGATGAAAAGGGCAATAGCACCTTCCGGCCTCAACCAATAGATTTAGGAATAACGGACAAAGATGCTGAGATAGATTGGACTTTGTCGCAAATTCGTACTTTTCAGTATGCGCCATGGAATTACAAACGGCAGGCTTTTGATGCCGACCGCTGCGGAATAGAAAAGGGAAGTGTGTTTCTTGTCAAGACAAGCGGAGCTGTGCCAACAGTAGAAACCGTGGGCAGTTATCGGAACGAAGGGTTCGGAAGAGTTATCTATAATCCAGTATTCCTTCAGGCTGACGAGAGTGGACATTCTGTATTCAAGTTCCAAAAGCAAGAGAACCGGTACAAGAAAGTAGAGCACGTAGCTGTTAATACGCCTTTGATAGAATATCTTAAACAGCAGCAAAAGAAATATACGAACCGGAATGAAACCATAAAACGAGTGAACACCTTTGTAGAGAGAAATGCAGAACAGTTTAACAAAGAACAGTTCGCATCGCAGTGGGGCAGTATTCGCAACCTTGCAATGGTCTATGCTGATGAAGAGAAACTGAAGCAGAATATCGAGTCGTATCTTACGCATGGCGTTGCCGCAGATAAATGGGCAGAGCAGCAACGAAAGATGCACCTTGATAAATTCTTGAAAGAAAACAAAGGAAACTTGCAAGAGGCTGTTATCAACCTTGCTTCGGAGATGGCAAAGATTTGTAAATCTAAAGAGAACGAAAAATGAAGAATACATATAGATTACTGACAAGAATTGTGTTACAGGCAGAAACACCACTGGCTATCGGTAGCGGAAATAAAAACATAAAGACCGATGCCACTGTGGTAAGAGACGTGAACTTTCTACCTTATATTCCTGCCACAACATTGGCAGGGCTCATTCGCCACACGTTACCTACCGAGTTGCAAAAAAAGTATATGGGCTTTCAGGAAAAGAAAGAAGGAGAAGGTTCGCGCCTGATTCTTTCTGAAGCTAAGTTGCTTTCTGCCAATGGCACACCTGTTGATGGACTTGGCGTAGAGGCAGAAGACTCGATAGTGAAATTGTGCCACGAGCTACCCATACGCCAACATGTACGCATCGACCATCGCGGTACGGCGGTGAAGAATGGAAAGTTCGACGAAGAGATTGTTCCTAAAGGTGCACGTTTCTGCTTTGAAATGGAACTGATGGGCGAAGAAGATTGCCAAGAACTGATGGACAAAATACTGACAGCCATGCTATCGGACAGTTTCCGCGTTGGCAGTGGCAGCAGGAACGGTTTCGGCAAAATAGCTGTAAAGGAAATCCGGCAACGCTGCCTCAACCTTATCAATTCTGAAGACTTGAAATTGTATCTTGGCAAATCGTCTTCGCTTGCCGAGGAGTGGGAAGGCTTCAAGCCATATTCAGTCAATCACCAACAGGAATCAGACAATACAACCTATACGCTGAAACTTCACCCCACCGACTTTATGTTCTTTGGTTCGGGCTTTGGCGATGAACATTCGGATATGACCTTTGTTCGCGAACCTGTGATAGTATGGAGCGACGATAACAAAGCCGACATTATTCAGCGAGACTGCGTAATTCTTATTCCTGCTTCTTCCGTAAAAGGAGCTTTGTCGCATCGCACGGCTTACCATTACAACAAGAAGCAGGGAGCATTTGCAGACAAGATAGCCCAAGACGAATTAGAAGCATATACGGGAAAGGCTAACGATGCTGTATTGGCTCTTTTCGGTTCGGAAGGCAATAACAAGGATAAAAAGAAGTCGCGCGGAAAAGTGCTCTTCTCTGATGTAACAATAGAAAAGAAAGCTTCGCTTGAAACGAAAGTACTGAACCACGTGAAGATAGACCGCTTCACGGGTGGAGCCGTTGATGGCGCACTGTTTTCCGAAGAAGTATTGTATACTACTACAGACGAGGAGATAGAACTCAGCCTGATGCTGAGCCATTCCGTTACAAACCACGAGGCAATAGAGGCTTTCGAGGAGGCAATGAAAGACATCTGCCGCGGGCGTCTGCCACTCGGTGGCGGTATAAACCGAGGGAACGGAACATTTACAGGAAGTTTAACTAAAAACCAAGAAACCATCTATGAATACAACGCAAAACATTGATTTTAACCTTCGCTACGAGGGCTACTTGTGGCTTAGCGACGAACACCATCCTCGCACATTCTGTCCGGCAAAGCTCGTTGAGCGCGAACTGCTTTGTGGCAACAATCCTTTTGTTGTAGAAGGCTATCTATATAATAAAGAGAAAGGCTTATCTTTCAGCATCAAGAATATAGACGGGAAATGCCACATATATAAAAATGAGGTAAAGCCGGAGGATATTGAGTCGGACAATCCCACAATAGACCGAGTATCATATCTCACACTGTGCAGGAACAACGACCATGCACGCCGGGCATGTTTCCTGCGTTACTGGATTCCACAGCCCGACCCCGCCTGCCTCGAGATGAACGTGCTCGAAGTAGAGAAAGAAGTATTTATTGGTTTTAAAGAATAGGAGGAAAAAGTAATGGGAAAGCAATCACAAGTGCATTTAACAGAAGAATTCTATAATCCATATAGTTTCGTTCCTGTAATCGACCATGTTTTCAATTACAGCAAGGAAGAAAAGGAACGCTTTATGTTTGCTAATGATATTCCCTTCAGCAATGGAATATCAGGCAAGATAATAGCGACTTTCAAGGCTGAAACTCCTTTCTGTGTCAAGTCGCAAGATAAAGAGAACTGCAACATTGCCAATAAATATTTCGTACCGTCTACTTCCATCAAAGGAATGGTGCGCTCGGTCTTTGATATTATAACCTTGTCTAATCTCAAGTGTCTTTCAGAAAACTCACGGTTCAGTATGAGAGATTTGAAGAGCGATGATTATGAACTTAAAAACAAGGAACCTAAGAGCGGCTTCCTTATCCTTCTGAAAGGAAAGTATTATGTTATTCCTTGTTATAATTGGAAGGTTTCTTACGAGGATATTAAAAAAGAAGAGGGTGTAGATGTTAGTAAAGGTACGTCAGCTGAAGCCAAATACAAGATGTTGAAGAAAGGGTATGTTTTCCCAACGGAAGACAATCTTTACCACTATTGGTTCTTTTCCGGCTTTATGAGCAACAAGAAGCATGAGTACGACTTTGCACTTCCTGCTTCTATCAACGAAAACGGAATCATTCCGCTGAGAGATAAAGAATTCAAAGAGTTCCGTTTCATACATGAAAAGGAAAACAAAAATGAAAGCTGGGCTTTCTGGAAACGGGAGATGCGCAACTTCAATAGTTGGGACGAACTTAAAGCAAATGGTTATAAAGGGCTTGCTCCTTGCTTCTACAGATCAGAAAAAGACGAAAGTGAGGCTTTGTTTGTGAAAGACCTTGGATTTTCTTTTCTTTATCGTATGCCTTATCAGAAGAACATACACGACTGTCTGCCTAAAGCCCATAAAGAAAACAGCTTTGATATGTCGCAAGCTCTTTTTGGTTATGTCGGCTCACGAGACAACCGGCAGCAAGGGGAAAGCCTTCGTGGACGAGTTCGTTTCTCAAATGCCTTTATAATGAATGCAGAGCGAGAAGGTGAACAGACGTTTATTCTTGGTTCTCCCAAACCAACTTATTATCCGTTCTATTTACAACAAGAGAGGGGAAAGGAACTGAAAACGTTAGCATCGGACAACCCTGTCATATCAGGTTGGAAGCGTTACTTAATACAGAACAATGCAAAGAAGGGAAACAACAACAAGGTCAAGAGTGCATCTTCGTTTATTCCCTTGAAGGCCGGTGCCGGCTTTACAACAGAGATACACGTTCATAACCTTCTTCCACATGAAGTTGGTGCTTTGCTCGCTGCTCTTACTTTTTGCAATCACAAAGAGTGTTACCATTCCTTAGGATATGCTAAACCTTTCGGTTATGGCAAGATGAAACTTGAGAAGCTGGATTGTGAGTTGGAACCCAATCAAGACGGACATACTTGCTTGGATTTGGATACGCTGATAGAAAAGTTCTATAAGAAGCTGTATAGCAATGCAGGAATCGAAGAAAAAGAATATCAGAATTATCTGCAAGTCCTTGTTCGGTTAGCATCCGGCAACAACTCTGATCGTCCCATTCGTTATCCACGCCTCGATAACGAAGATCCGGTTACGAAGAAGAAGAAGAAGAGTGAATTTGAGATTATAAAGTCAGACAAAAAATCAATCAGAGATTTCACACCAATAAAATAAGTATGAAGAAAATACTGGTTTCCATCTTAAGCGACCATCTTGTTCCCAACTACCTCTTCATTAAAGAGATGCGGGGACAATTCAACGAGCTGCTATTCATCGGAACACCTTATGTGGAAGAGAAGCGGATAGCAGAACATCTGGAGGAAGCACTCGGCAAAGAAAAGTGCAGTGTGCCCCGAATTATTGTTGAAAGCGACCTGTATCAAAAAGGGCTGCAATCGCTACAGAAAGCCCAACTTGCCGACGATGTACATTACATTGTTAATCTTACGGGTGGTACAAAAATTATGTCGCTCATGGTATATGCGTTCTTCTGCAAGTTCAAGAGTTCGTTCTATTATATTCCAATAGGCAAGAACAGCTATTGTAATATAGAGGACGAACAGCCATTCCCTTTACAGTACCGCGTCTCGCTCAAAGAATACTTTTCGCTCTATGGTTTACAATTCGATTGCGACAACAGTTTACTGAAAACCAAAGAGGAAACCTTTAGATTTTTTGAGAAACAAAAAACAAGAGGCTTCAAACTGTCTAAGGAAATCTTCAATGCCCATAAGCAGTCTGAGCCGGCCGACAGGCGGTATTATTCCGGTGTATGGTTTGAAGAATACACCTACTTACGCATCAAAGAGGAATTAAACTTGCCGGACGAAGACATAGCCATGTCTTTGAAGATATACAGAGACGACTCACAGAATAACGATAATGAAATTGATGTTGCCTTCATGTATGAGAACACCTTATATATTATAGAATGTAAGGTAAGTATGCACGGACCAAATAAAGAACCACAGCAGAGGATAGAAACTGTTCTATACAAGCTTGCAGCCGTCAGCAAAGATTTCGGACTGAATGTGCGCCCCTACATTTTTACACTGCACAACATGGAGAGTCTCTCTCCGGACTCGCACACCAATATAGAAAAGCGAATGAAGATTCTCGGTGTGCGCAACATTATTTCAGGTTTACAACTTTCAAAATCAAAAATAGAATTATAATATGGAACGTAAAGTTTTTGTCTCATTTCTTGGTACTAGCAACTATGTAGAGACGTATTACACCTTCAATGGAGAAAAGTCATCACACCCCGTGCGTTTTATCCAAGAAACGCTAATATCTTCTTTGTGCAAACAATGGACACAGGAAGATAAGATTTTGATATTCTGCACCAAAGATTCAGAGAAGAAGAATTGGTTAGACAATGGTCATCAAAATACTGAAACAGAAGGACTGTCTACACGGCTTCGCAAAATGAACTTGCCTGTACAGATAGAAATGGTTGGAATTGCAGAAGGTTTTTCAGAAGAAGATATATGGTCTATCTTCAATTGTGTTTACAGCAAATTGGAGAAAGGCGATAACATTTATTTCGATGTAACCCACACCTTCCGCTCTATTCCCATGTTCTCCACCATCTTGTTCAACTATGCCCATTATCTTAAAGGAACAAACCTAATGGCTGTATATTATGGAGCATTCGATAAGTTGGGACCGACCCAAGAAGTAAGTAAGATGCCTGTAGAAGATAGAATTGCCCCTGTAATCGACCTCACCGGCATTATTCGTTTGCAGGAACTATCTGCTGCAGCCAATAACTTGCACCAATATGGCAAAATGACTACGCTATCCGACCTTATGAAATCCGTCAAAGGAAAAGGGAAGTTTAGTCAAGATATAATAAGAGCCAGAAATAAAATGAACACATTCGATACCGCAATATCAACTTGCGATATGGACACCATAAAGAAGGGCGATTTGGCAAAAGAATTGCAGACGCTTGTAAAGTCTATCAAGGATTCAGCACACCTTACCGAGGCACACAAGAAGCTGTTAACAAAGGTAGAGGAAGAAATAAGTACATTCCAACCTCATAATACTGATAAGAATGTAGAGGCAGCCATCGATTGGACAAGGCGGTTCGGTATGATTCAACAGGCATATACCTTGGCAAGGGAACTGACCATCAGCAAAGTGCAGGATTTAATCCTTTCTAAAAATGAACTGCTGCAAAATGAAAGCGATAAAGATTGTCGCGAATTTATATCTGCACTTCTTTCATTGGATACGAAAATTAAGGAATATAGTAATCCGAATAAAGAACTTGAGGCTTTATTTAATCGGCTTCGTTCCGAAGAAGATGTAGTGAAAGCTTTGTACCCAAGCTATAGCAAACTTGCTAACGACCGCAACACTATCAACCATGGCAAAAAAAGAGATAAAGATTTTATAAAGCAGTTCGATAAGAATTATGGTGAAATTAAAAAGATATTGCAAGGTGTTGATATAGAAAGAGCAAAAAGCGAACGCAAGATGTTCATTAACTTCTCCAACCACCCTCTCGCCATGTGGACTCCCGCACAACTTGCTGCAGCGCAGGAATATGGAGAGACGGTCGAAATAGCTTTCCCGAACATCGGTCCGGAACTGACAAACACCGAAGTGCAGGAACTGGCTACGGATTATGTCGCAAAGATTGTAGAGCATTATCCAACAGACCGACTTACGGTGCACATTATGGGCGAAATGAATTTCTGCTACAATGTGGTTCAACAACTGAAAGCGCACGGCATTCGCTGCGTTGCTTCCACCACCGAACGTATTGTGCAAGAAACGGACACCGACCAAAAGCTGACACGGTTCTCCTTTGTTCGGTTCAGGGAATATTGAGTGCAAGGCTTTCTGTAAACACACTATAAAATAACGTAAGTTCGGCATAAGAAAACAGGTCAGGCAAAGTAACCTCACAGATGTTTTTAAGCAAATCTTCTGATGAAACTATGAGCGTTTTTCGGTTTAATTCTGTAAAGATAATTCTGTTAAAAAGTGATATAATCGCTTTGACGTTGCGAAACCGTAGGTTTTACAACGCAAAACCTACGCTTTTACCGTGCAAAACCTACGGTTTAAGAACGCAAAACAATAGGTTTTGTAATGCACTGAAAACTAAAGACTTAAGCGAGGGTTGTGTCTGCGAAAAATATTTACGTATTTATGCCATAACGCATGCTATTCATCGCCTTCATGTTGCCCACTATTTTTCGTGGCGCAACGGTTGGCAACAGAAACGAGTTCGGACAATATAAATCAACAATGAAATTTCAGAACTATGGAACTGATACTTAACACATACGGCGTTTCCCTAAATCGCGACAACGAGGGCTTCGTCATCAGTACGGCTGACGGCAAGCAGCGCATACCTGCCGTCGGCATAGACAGCATACAAATCAGTCGTGGCGCACAGATTACAAGCGATGCCGTAATGCTGGCCATTGAACGCGAAATAGAAGTAATGTTCATGGATAGGTCGGGAAATCCTATCGGACGAATATGGAGTCCGAAGTATGGCAGCATATCCACCATACGCAAGGGACAGCTGAACTTTACTTACTCGCACAATGCCGTCGATTGGATAAAAGAAGTGTTGCTGAAGAAGATAGAAAACCAACAAGCACTAATGCTCCTCTTCAATACAGACGACCACCCGATGTGCCTACCGAAAAGAACATTGCCCGGTTAGAAGACTACCGCAACAAGATACGTGCCCTCGATGGCGACATCGTGAACGATATAGCCCCGATGCTTCGCGGCTGGGAGGGGCAGGCTTCGCGCATTTATTTCAGCACCATCAATACCTTCCTTCCCGAAGAGTTCCGCTTCGAAGTACGCTCCCAGCACCCTGCGCTCGACGTTGCCAATGCTTTTCTTAATTATGGCTACGGCATTCTTTACGGCAGAATAGAAGGAGCACTTATAAAGGCCGGTATCGACCCATACATCGGTGTGTTGCATCGCGACGACTACAATCGCCCCGTACTTGTGTATGATGTAATAGAAATGTATCGCATCTGGGTAGATTATGTTGTCTATACGCTGCTGGCGCAGAACATAATCACGGAAGAATTCTATTCTGTTCGTGCCGATGGCTCCTATTGGCTCGAAGCACTTGGGCGTCGTGTCCTTATCCAATCGCTCAACGATTATATGGACGAGGTGATTACTGTCAGAGGTGTTACCCGTTCTCGTCTCACGCTGCTATCGCTCTATGTACAATCGCTTGCACAGAAATTCAAAGAGGAGAAATAACCATGCTACTACTCGGAACCAACATACAATCATCGGCAGACAAACTGCAAAAGATACCCGAAGAGTTTCTTTATAACAGCTTGCGCAATCCCAAGCCTGCCATTGCAGCCACAATACACCGGTTGCGCATCATCGACAGTATGGACCGGAATGCGTATAGCCAACTGAAACGGAAACTACCCTACTTCGTCTGTGGACAATTCAATCCGGCTTTCCGGCGTAAGGAGAACTTTGCTTATACCGAGAGCTTCATTCTCGATTTCGACCATCTGTCGTCCAAGCAACTTTCGTTGAAGTCTGTCCGCGAAGACATCATTAAGGACGAGCAGGTTATGATGTGTTTCGCCTCGCCCGGTGAAGACGGACTGAAGGTTATGTTTCGCCTCAAGGAACGTTGCTACGATGCCGGACTGTATTCCATCTTCTACAAAGCATTTGCTGCAACCTTTGCCATGCGCCATAATCTTACGCAGGTTGCCGACACGAAAACATCAGATGTTTCGCGTGCCTGCTTTGTCAGCATCGACCTGATGCCTATTACAATCCGAACAGCACGCCCGTAGACTTCAAGGCTTACATCGACGAGACCAACCCCGATTCCATTTTCAAGATGAAGAACGAGCAGGCAGAGCACGACAAGATGGCACGGAATAAAGAGGAAGAACAGGCACCTCGCCCCAAAGACCCCGACAAGGAAATAATGAATCTTATTCGGCAACAGCTTAATCCGAATGCGCGCCCTGCAGCCGAGAAACGTGTTGCGTATGTTCCCGAACGGCTCAACGAAATCATAGCCGATCTAAAGCTCTTCATTGAAGAAGCAGGTCTGCAAGTAACGGAAATAATTAACATTCAGTATGCAAAGAAAATCCGTGCCCGACTGGGACAGCGGGAAGCCGAAATAAACCTTTTCTATGGTAAAAAGGGATTCAGCGTCGTTGTTTCGCCACGGCTCGGAACCAACGAGGAACTGAACGACCTGCTTGCCGACTTGGTAAGAACCTTCCTCCTGAAGTAAAGCCACAGAAGCAATTGTTGCACGAAAGTGTATAGCAGTCGAACCTCTCTTTCTAATTATCGAATTATCGAAACAAAACTCCAAATAAGAAATGCGTAAGTCCATTCCCTACATCGAAATCCTGCGCAAGCTCCATAGAGCCGGCGTAGAGAAGTCGCCCGTCGTTAATCGACAGGTGGGAGACATCAGCACAATGCCGACCCTGCAAGAGCGGGTAGACTTTCTATTGGGAGTAGTAAACAAACCCACCCGCCCTGCCACCAATATGCTGTTTTTCGTTATGTATGATATTGAAAGCGACAAGGTGCGCTATCATATCGCCAAATACTTGGAGCGCAAAGGCTGTACTCGCATTCAGCGTTCCATCTTCCTTGCCGACCTTGACAAGGCTGTTTACGACCAAATTAAAGCTGACCTTACCGAGGTGCAGTCGCTCTACGACAACCACGACAGCATAATCGTCTGCCCCGTCTCCACCGACCAACTTCGTGCAATGAAGGTAATTGGCGAAGACATCAGTGTAGACATCATCATTCGCTCGCGCAACACCTTGTTCTTTTAGGCGCGCAGCTCTATAAAATGTTGTTCTTTTAAGTAAGAATAAACCAATGTGTTGTTCTTTTTAAGTAAGAATAAACCAAAGCGTTGTTCTTTTAAGTAAGAGTAAACCAATCGCTCCCGCGAAGTTCGAAGCAATTCCGTCGCTTGAGTGTTGTTCTTTTTAAGTAAGAATTAACTAAAGTGTTGTTCTTTTAAGTAAGAATAAACCAATCGCTCCCGCGAAGTTCGGAAGCAATTCCGTCGCTTGAGTGTTGTTCTTTTTAAGTAAGAATAAACCAAACGCTCTTTGACTTTCTGAAAATAATGTGTAACTTT
>NZ_BAJY01000041.1 GCF_000613945.1 Prevotella falsenii DSM 22864 = JCM 15124 | reverse complement strand
GCCGCCTGTTCTTTTCCGTTTTTCACCAAATTAATTCGGTAAAAGACTTGTTATCCCTATTAAAATTCGTAATTTTGCAACTTGGATAGTAACGCATTGTTATTTAACGGACTAAGCGTAGGGTAGGGGAAAGCGTTTTCGCCTTACCGAAATTATGGTTCACAGACAACGAAATAAAAATAAAACAAACATAAGAATGGAATACAACTTCACAGACATTGAAAAGAAATGGCAGAAGAAATGGGTTGAAAACAAAACCTATAAGGTTGTTGAAGATAAGAACAAGCAGAAGTTTTATGTGCTTAACATGTTCCCATATCCATCGGGAGCAGGTCTCCACGTGGGACACCCGCTCGGCTACATAGCCAGCGACATCTACGCACGCTATAAGCGTCTGAAGGGTTTCAACGTGCTGAACCCAATGGGATACGATGCTTACGGATTGCCTGCCGAGCAGTATGCCATTCAAACAGGGCAGCACCCGGCCATCACGACCGACAAGAACATAGAACGATACCGCAAGCAGTTGGACAAAATAGGTTTCTGTTTCGACTGGGATCGCGAGGTGCGCACCTGCGACCCGCAGTACTATCATTGGACACAGTGGGCTTTTCAGCGTATGTTCGAGTCGTATTACGACTATACCGAGGGCAAGGCAAAGCCCATTTCCGACCTTGTTCGCCACTTTGAAGAGGAGGGAACACTCAACTTGAATGTAGCGCAGAGCGAAGAAAAAACGTTCTCTGCTCGCAATTGGACGAGCATGAGCGAGAAGGAACAGCAAGAAACACTGATGAACTATCGCATCGCTTATCTTGGCGAAACGATGGTGAACTGGTGTCCGGGCTTAGGAACGGTGCTTGCAAACGACGAAGTTGTAGACGGTGTCAGCGAGCGTGGCGGCTATCCCGTCATTCAAAAGAAAATGAAACAATGGTGTCTGCGTGTGTCGCTTACGCCCGGCGTTTGTTAGACGGCTTGGAAACGGTGAGTTGGTCGGACTCTATGAAAGAAACACAGCGCAACTGGATTGGCCGTTCGGAAGGTACAGAGGTTGTATTTAAAAGTCTTACACCTGCAGGCGATAAGGAAATAGAACACGACATCACCGTTTTTACAACGCGTGCCGACACGATGTTCGGCGTAACTTTTATGGTGCTTGCGCCCGAAAGCGAGTTGGTTCCGGAGCTTACAACCGATGAACAGAAAGCAGAGGTAGAAGAATACTTGGCGTACGTGAAGAAACGAACCGAGCGCGACCGCATGACCGATCGCAAAGTTACGGGTGTCTTCACGGGTTCTTGCGGCATTAACCCCTTCACAGGCGAGAAATTGCCCATCTATATATCAGAATACGTGCTTTCAGGCTATGGCACCGGCGCAATCATGGCAGTGCCGGCGCATGACAGTCGCGACTATGCGTTTGCCAAACACTTCGGTCTTCCAATCCGTCCGCTTATCGAAGGTGCCGACGTTTCGGAAGAAAGCTTCGACGCAAAAGAGGGTATCGTCATCAATAGTCCCGAAAAAACAGTTGAAGGAGGCTTCTCTTTGAACGGACTTACGGTGAAAGAAGCCATTGAAGCTACCAAGAAGTATGTTACCGAACAAGGTTTGGGCAAAGTGAAAGTGAACTATCGCCTGCGCGATGCTATTTTCTCACGCCAGCGTTATTGGGGCGAACCGTTCCCGGTGTACTATAAAAACGGTATGCCTTATATGGTTCCGGCGGAATGTTTACCGCTCGAATTGCCTTCAATCGACAAATTTGAACCAACCGAAACGGGCGAACCGCCATTGGGACGTGCCAAGATTTGGGCGTGGGACGAACAGAACAAGAAGGTTGTAGACAAATCGTTGATTGATAACGCAACTGTTTTCCCATTGGAATTGAACACCATGCCGGGCTTCGCAGGCAGCTCTGCGTACTATCTTCGCTACATGGACCCACACAACAACGAGGCTTTGGTGGGCAAAGAAGCCGATGAATATTGGCAGAACGTAGACCTTTATGTAGGCGGAACAGAGCACGCCACAGGGCATTTGATATACAGTCGTTTCTGGAATAAGTTCCTTCACGACTACGGTTACAGCTGCAAGGAAGAACCATACGAAAAGTTGGTGAACCAAGGAATGATACAAGGGCGTTCCAACTTCGTATATCGTATTAATTCAGACGACCATTCCAAAGCTCCGGTATTCGTAAGCCACGGATTGAAAGGCGAATACGAAACAACGCCAATCCACGTAGATGTGAACATTGTTCATGCCGATGTGCTCGACGTTGAGGCTTTCAAGGCGTGGCGACCGGAATACGAAAACGCCGAATTTATACTTGAGGACGGTAAGTATATCTGCGGTTGGGCAGTGGAAAAGATGTCGAAATCGATGTTCAACGTTGTCAATCCCGACGACATTGTATCGCAATATGGTGCAGATACCTTGCGTTTGTACGAAATGTTTCTTGGTCCTGTCGAGGCAAGCAAGCCTTGGGATACCAACGGTATCGACGGTTGTTTCCGTTTTTTGAAGAAGTTCTGGAAGCTATACCAACAGGAATTGAACGACAACGAGCCTTCAAAGGAGTCGCTGAAGAGCGTGCATAAGCTCATTAAAAAGGTTTCCGGAGATATAGAACAGTTCTCTTACAACACTGCCATATCGGCTTTCATGATTTGTGTGAACGAGTTGGGACAACAAAAGTGCAACAACCGCGGCTTATTGCGCAACTTGCTCATACTGATAGCACCGTTTGCACCACACATTGCCGAAGAGCTATGGGAGTCTATCGGCGAGAATGGCAGCGTCTGCGATGCACAATGGCCAACTTGGGACGAAGCTAATCTGGCTGAAAACGAAGTTCAGCTGACCATTTCGTTCAACGGAAAGGCACGTTTCCAAATGACGTTCCCTACCGATGCCGGCAAGGAAGACATTGAAAAAGCAGCCCTAAACGACGAAAGAAGTTTGAAATACACAGAAGGAAAAACTATCTTGAAGGTGATAGTTGTACCAAAGAAGATTGTAAATATCGTTTTTAAATAAGATAACAACAGCACATTCGTGAACTGAAAATACAGCCACGAATGTGCTCAATATTCATCAGGCAATGACAATTAATCAACAATTAATCAGAAACGAAGTAAAAGACTACGTCTTGGTAACACTCGGTCTGTTTCTGTATGCGGCGGCATTCACAGTATTCTTAATGCCTTATCAGATTGTAACAGGTGGTGTAACGGGCTTATCAGCCATTATTTACTATGCAACAGAGTTTAAACTCGAGAACACTTACATGATTATCAACGTCGCATTGTTGGGCGTTGCATTGAAAATCTTGGGTTTCAAGTTCATGATGAAGACCATTTATGCTATTGTGGTCTTATATTTCATGCTGAAATTTGCCCAAGAATTAATGCCCGTAGATGCGAGCGGACACTTCGTAAAGATATTGGGTGAAGACCAAAAGTTTATGTCTCTCATCGTGGGATGCTGCATTACGGGCACGGCAATGGCTATCATCTTCCTCAACGGCAGCAGTATGGGCGGCACGGATATTGTGGCAGCTGCATAAACAAGTATAAAAACATTTCGTTGGGACAGGTTTTAATGGCTGTCGATATATGTATCATAGGCAGTTGTATGCTTTTCCCACAGTTTGGAACATACGTAGAACGTTTACACAAAGTTGTTTTCGGTTTGTGTACAATGTTTATTGAATGCTTTATGCTTGACCATGTAATGAACTTAAGGCGGCAATCGGTGCAGTTTCTCATCTTTTCAAGGAAGTATGAAGAGATTGCCGACGCCATCATGCAAGAGCGCGACCGAGGCATAACCATACTCGACGGACACGGTTGGTACACCGGAAAGGACGTGAAAGTAATTTGTTTAATGGCAAAACGCAACGAAAGTCAGTCTATTTTCCGTATCGTTAAGATAATCGACCCATCGGCTTTTGTCAGTCAGAGTTCGGTAATTGGCGTGTTTGGCGAAGGGTTTGACAGAATTAAAGTAAGTACCAAGAACTCTGAAAAGGTACTTTCACAAGTCTATCCGAACAACCAATCAACAACCAATAACGAGCAATAAAATGAAAATAGTATTTGCAACGAACAACAAACACAAGCTTTCCGAGATTAAAGACATTCTCGGAAACGACTTTGACGTTGTGTCGTTAAAGGACATTGGCTGCGATGTGGACATACCCGAAACCGCCAATACATTGGAAGGAAATGCAAGTATAAAGTCACATTACATCTACGACAACTACCATCTGAATTGCTTTGCCGACGATACGGGGCTGGAAGTAGATGCCCTTAACGGCGAACCGGGTGTGCATTCGGCACGCTACGACGAGCACACCGACCACGACAGCGAGGCAAATATGCGCAAACTGCTCCGCAAATTGGGCAATACTACAAACAGAAAAGCCCACTTCCGCACAGTTGTTTCGTTGATTATCGACGGCAAGGAACATCAGTTTGAAGGTAGGGTAGAGGGGTATATCGCCACCGAAAAGTCGGGAACGGAAGGCTTTGGCTACGACCCTATCTTTATTCCGGAGGGCTATGACAAGAGCTTTGCCGAACTTGGAGAAGACATTAAGAACCAAATTTCGCACCGGGCACGCGCCGTTCGCAAGCTCGTTGAATATTTAAAGCAACTATCATGAGTAAGAGTTTGTCCATTCTGTTGCCCACTTACAACTGCGTTTGCACGGCACTTGTCGGTGAATTGCAGCGACAGTGTGTAGCAGAAGGGGCAGATTTCGAAATTATTGTAGCCGACGACGCATCGCCCGACAAACGGTTCATAGCCGAAAACAGAGCCATTGCGCACCTCGACGGTGTGCGTTACATAGAGCGGGAACGCAACGTCGGTCGGTCGGCAATCCGCAATTACCTTGTTTCGCAGTCGTCGAAAGAATGGATTTTGTTCATCGATGGCGACCTTTCGCTCAACAATGCGCAGCTCATACACAATTATCTGCAAGCCGAAGGCGATGTTGTGGTAGGCGGTATCAGCATTGTTGAAGACGAAAACAGATGGGGCAACAACCTCAGATACCGCTACGAACACGCTTCAAAAGAAGCTATCAGTGCTGAAAACAGAAGAAAAACACCTTATCAGCACCTCAGCACCAACTTCATGGCACACAGAAAGCTGATAGGAACAACGCCTTACAACGAGGAAATAAAGCACTACGGCTTTGAAGATGTGTTGCTTGGAAAACACTTCAAAGCACTAAACGCCCGCATAAACCACATTGACAATCCTGTTTTATTCGACGATTTTGAACCCAACGAAGTGTTTCTACACAAAACAGAAGAGTCGTTGCGCACCCTTCTGCCTTCCAAACAGAACTGAAAGGCTATTCAAACCTATTGGAAACGGCTGAAAAACTGCACAGAATGCACATCGAAAGGGTAGGGGCGTGGCTTTACAAACTCCTGCATAAACCATTAAAACACAATCTTAAAGGCAATAATCCAAGTGTTTTCTTGTTTAATATCTATAAGCTCGTTTATTTCTTACACTATAATTCGATAAGAAAATGATAAAAAGAACATATATATTTGCACTCGTTTGCTTGCTTCTCGTGCTTCCGCTCCGCAGTTTCGGCAGTGGCATAGGTACATGGAAAAACTATATGGCATACAGCAATGTGCAATGGATAGAGAAGGGCGGCAACCTGCTTTACGTGCTTGCGTCCGACAATCTTTACACTTACAACGAAAAGGACAACAGCATTCAGACCTTCGACAAAGTGAACGGACTGAACGATACCGACATTGACTTCATCGCATGGAACAATGTTGCCAAACGATTGGTTATCGTTTATGCCAACCAAAACATAGATTTGCTCACCCAAAAGGGCGAAATCATCAGCTTGTCCGACTATTACAGAAAGGCGATGACAGCCAATAAAAAGATAAACAGCCTTTATATTGAAGGGGCATACTGCTATGTTTCAACCGGATTTGGCGTATTGAAGATAAACGTTAGTAGGGCTGAAATCAGCGATACTTACAATCTTGGCTTCAACGTAGACTATACTTACATCGAAGGCAATTATATTTACGCTGCCAGCAGCGAACGAGGACTCTACCAAGCTTTGCTTTCCGATAACTTGTTGGATAGAAACAACTGGAAAAGGGTAGGCAACTTTGTGGCGCAAACCAAAACCATTGCGCCCGAACTGATGGAGAAAGTGAAGCCATTGCTGCCGGGCGGACCTAAGTACAACCGCTTTTTCTTTATGCAATATCTTAACGACCGCCTCTATACAACGGGCGGAGCCTTCGAGCCGGGCGCAGTAGGACTAAACCAACCCGGCACTGTTCAGGTGCTGAAGAAAGACGAATGGACCATCTTCCAAGACGAATTGGACAAGATAACGGGCTACTACTATCAGGACATGAACTGTTTGGCAGTAGACCCGCAGAACCCCGAACACGTATTTGTTGGCGGAAGAGCAGGCTTATACGAATTTCTGAACGGCAGACTAAATAGGTATTTCAACAAAGACAACAGTCTTTTGCGTCCCACCGTAGATAGAGGTATAGAGTTGGGCAACGACTATGTACCGGTTCAAGGATTGGTTTTCGACCGAAAAAACAATTTATGGATATTGAATAGCGGTACCAAAACAACTTCTTTATTGAAGCTGTCGCCCGACGGAAATATGGCTGACTACTCTAAACAAGAGCTGATGAAGGGCGGATTAAGTCTGCACGTGATGCGTCGTCCCATTCTCGACAGCCGCGGTTTAGTATGGTTTGTAAACAGCCACTACGAAGCACCGGGCTTGTTTTGCTATAATCCTGAAACCGACAAGCTAAGCGTTTTCAACAATTTCAAGAACCAAGACGGCTCTTCTATCATGGTTATCCAAATGCGTTGCGTGCTGGAAGATGCCTATCAGAACCTTTGGATAGGCACAAACGTTGGTCCGCTACGACTCACTACCGACCAAATGCAAAACCCTTCAGAGGCTATTTTCGAACAGATAAAGGTGCCACGCAACGACGGAACAAACCTTGCCGACTACCTATTGGCAGGCGTAGACATTTCGTGCATGGCGATTGATGGCGGCGGACGCAAATGGTTTGGCACGAATGGCAACGGTGTTTACCTTATCAGTGCCGACAATATGAAGCAGGTACAACACTTTCTAAGCAGCAACAGCAAGCTCCTTTCCAACAACATAGAGAGCATTGCCATCAACGATAAAACGGGCGAAGTGTTCTTCGGAACAGACAAAGGCTTGTGTTCGTACATGAGCGATGCAACAAAACCATCGGACAATCCGGGCGGCGACGATACTTACGCTTATCCAAACCCTGTCCGCCCGGACTACAAAGGACTGATAACGGTAGTTGGCTTGGCTAACAATTCCGACGTGAAAGTAGTTACCACCAACGGCATACTTGTGGCAAAGGGCACAAGCAACGGCGGTACATTCACGTGGGACGGCAACGATTTAAACGGAAAACGTGTGGCGTCGGGAATTTATATGGTGCAGACGGCTGACCAAGAAGGCAACAACGGAACAGTATGCAAGATAGCAATAGTGAACTGACGCAACACAAGCGCAAACATTGGATAGACCTTTTGCGAGGCTTTTGTATGGTAGCTATATTGCTCGACCATACGGAAATATACTATACAGGCGACAACATCATCGGCTACAACTATTATGTAGCCAATGTGCTGGTCGCCTTTTTCTTTCTTTCGGGCTATCTTTTCTACAAAGAAACACCGTTTTCGCTGCGCCACAAGCTCATCTACATTGCACGCTACTTGCTGTTGCCCTACTTCCTGTTTACTACTTTCATTGCCATTCCGAAGGCTTTCGTACACAGTTTCGACGTTTCCGAAACCCTGCTCTCCGTCGTTACGGGGCAAGCATCGTGGTTTGTAGCTGCCCTAATCGTGGCAGAAATCGTGTTTTCCACAGTGTTGTGGGCGTGCAAAGGCAAAACTTGGGGATTATTGACACTCGCCCTTGCAGCTTCAGCAGCTTGTTATTTTCTTTCCACACACTGTTCCGACCTTTATTGGCAAATAGAAAACGCCTGTATGGCACTCCCCATTCTCTGCTTCGGCTACTTCTACCACAAGTGGGAAAACGTTTTCCACCGTTTCCACAACTTATCATCATCATTCTTTCTCTTTATTCTTTTAACGATAATAAAAGTATATGAACATACGCAGGGCATAACTCTGCTTATCGAACCCATACGCATCAACAATTGGTACGTATTTGTTTTCGATGCCCTTGTGTGCACCCTGTTCCTCGTAAGTTTAGCCAAACAGCTGAAAAGCGTTGCTTGGTTGGAGTGGACAGGACGCCGCAGCCTCGTCTACTACTTCTTTTCCGGCGGCATACCCCTTATTGTTTCCGCCCTGCTCCAACGTATCGATATGGGTTATTCGGGGCACTACCACCGTGTTCTCCTCGCTTTCCTGCTCGTCTACGCCCTTACTTCCATTATCGCATGGGCAGTCTATCGCTACTTAGGCTTTATTGTTCAACAGCCTTCAAAAGCAGCAAACAAAGCGTAAACCACCACGAAAATACCCTGCAAAATTCTTCTTTCTCAAATTACTTACGTGTAAATAACAATTTATTTACGTGTAAAGAAACATTTACTTACACGTAGAAAAATATTTATTTATGTGTAAGTAATTCGACAAACGAACGATTTCGCAACTTTTAAGCATCGCATTTACTAAACTTTCTGCCGATATTCGCACAGAAAAAATGCAGCTAAAACAGTAATATCCATATTTTATTTTAATCCTAATTATCTTTTGTAATATAGGCATTAATTGCTAACTTTGTACTAACTAACAAAGTATAGAATTATAAATAAAAAATAATGGATAGAATAAATAATCTGCTTAACCAAGTATCCATCATCGGAAAGAAAAATGCAGAAATATTAGATGCAACAGGTGGTCGATTTAATATGTTTCGTGTTTGCGGTGTAAATCATTACGAAAATACACACTCAGCAATCCTCACAGAATTTTTAAACCCTAAAGGGACACACGGGCTTAAATCAAAACTTCTTGAATGTTTTATAAAAACATTAGGCGAAAACTTTACCATTAACGGTTTCAACTGTGAAAATGCAAGAATTTACACAGAATACTCAACATCAGAAGGAAGAATTGATATTCTGATAGAAGACGAAAAAAGAAAAAAAGCCATTATCATTGAGAATAAAATTTACGCTAACGATCAATTAAATCAATTAGAAAGATACGATAGCTATGCTAAAAAAAGATACCAAAAAGGAAACTATCAAATACTATACCTAACACTTGATGGCAAAGAAGCTACCGAACAAAGTGGGAAAGGAGTTTCGTATCTGACAATTTCATACGAAGAAAACATAATAAACTGGCTTGAGAAATGCGTTGCAATTGCTTCACGTTTTCCCATAGTAAGAGAAACTATTATACAATATATTAATCATCTAAAAGAATTAACACATCAAGATATGAATAACAAAAACAAAGAAGAAATAACAGAAGTCTTGTCAAAAATAGAGAACCTAAAAGCTGCAAAATTAATCTATCAAAATTATTTAGCTACTTTTGATACTATTATAAAAAAGTATTTTAATCCTAAGATGGAAGAATTTGCAAAACAAGAAGGATTAGAATACATTTATGAAAATAGTGAAGAATTTTACGTACGATTTTATTTTACAAATCCTCTTTGGCAAGGAAAATGTTGGATAGGATTTAAACTTGGAAGATATAAGTACTTTTATGGATTGTGTAATAATCCAAATAAGTACAAAATTTCAAATGAAAATATAAAGAAAATACACGAACAACTATATAAATTAGGTATTTATTCTTTCCTAGAAAGCGAATGGTGGCCATTCTATAAACACATACCAAACTTGACTTTAGATAATTGGGAAAATGATATTATTAATAGTGATAATTTCCTAAATGACTGTATAGACAAAACAAAAAAGATATTGGAAGTGATGAAAAATATAGAACTGTAAAAGAAAGAATACAGAATTGATACTGATTACCATTTCCATAGGTTCGCGAAAATGGTTAAATCGAGTAACGAAGAAAGGAAAGTTACATATAAAAACGCATTTCAAGCATTGGTTTTATATAACAAAAACCGCTATCAAACAGCTTTCGCTTTGTTTGGTAGCGGTTTATTTGTGCTGATAAAGGTATGTTTCAGGGTTACTTAGGCATTAATATACCCTTTTCGCATTGCTATGAGAAAGATTTTATTTCGGCTGTATGATAATCGTTACCTTTACTTTTCCGTAGCTATTGCTGTTGCGTTTCAGCATATAGATGCGGGCTTGTTGAGGCTTTTCCACCACGAGTAGGGTGGTGTGTTCGTTGTTTGCCACCTTTTCGGTCCAGCTTCCGGTATGCGATTCGCGCTTAAAGACACGGTAAAAAGTACCTCCTTCGCTGCTGTCCATTTCGAGTGTCTTCACAACTTTCACCACTTTCTGCGTCTGCGGATTGCGTTTTACGGCTGTTGTGAAAGAAGAACCACCCATCGAGGAATAGCGTTCCACAAGGTTGTCGATGCTGTTCTGCGCTTGTGCGGCAAGCGTTGCGAGCAAGCAGACAATGAGTGTTATAATGTATTTCTTCATTTCGTCTTCTTTAATATTAATGGTTTCATATCGTTACTATAGCGTTGTTCCGCCGTCAGAGCCTAAAAGTTGTTCCAGTTCCTTGCGCTGTATGGGGTCGTCAATGCTTTCGAGCACTTCCGTTTCGGCATTTTCTATCACGGCTTGGCTCTGCACTTTCTTTTCTATTTGGTCGGCTTCGGCAAACGTTTCCTTTAGTTTCCCTTTTATTTCGTGCAGGTTATCGTTCCTAACTCCATCGACAATGGTGTAGCTGCCTGCATATTTCTTTGCCAATTGCCTGTCTTGATACTGCCCATAGAAAAGGAAAACACCGAGCAAGAGAAGCAGAGAGGCAGCTATACCGATGATGCGACGAAGCATAACAGTGCTTGTCCGTACCGGCTGTTTTGGTGGTTCGCCACTGTGTTCGGACAGTTGTTGAACGGCAGCAAGGTCGAGAAACATGTCCCGATAATGCAAATACTCGGACGATACCTTCTCTGAACGAAAGTAAGTGTAAAGTTTTCGCTCTTCGGCAAGTGTAGTTTCGCCGTCCAAAAACTTATCGATGAGTAGTTTTATCTCTTTATTTTCCATTGTTATATCGTTTTAGAACCGCCCTTCTGGCACGGCTGACGGCTTGCCGTATGGCTTCTTCTGTGCTGCCAATAGTTTGTGCTATGTCGGCATATTCCTTTCCGTCGATGTGTCGCAGGCGCAGAATGGTTTGCTGGAGCGTAGGCAATGTGTTTATAATACGCAGTATTCTGTCGATGCGTTCATCGGTTTCTGCGCGCTCTTCCGCCTGTACGACTTGCAAACAGCTTATTTCCGTGTGTGGCGTAGTGTGGCGCAGGCGGTCGATTGCAAGGTTTCTGGTAATGACAGAAGCAATGGGCATGAGTGGCAAATTGAGTTCTGCATGTATCTGCCATAAGCGTAACATTGCATCTTGCACAATGTCTTCTGCCTCGTCGCTGCTCTTCAGGTAGTGCAGAGCAGTGCTAACGAGTTTCGGTCGCACAGCGGAGGCTTCTTGTTTAAACTCGGTTTCTGTCATTCGCAGGCAGATTTACACATCTGTTAGTACTTGTTCAGCTTAGAACTATCAACGTTTGAAAAACCTTCATTGTCTATCTGCACATCGTCGGCAGTACCCACAAGTGTTACTTCGCCGTAGCCGGCGTTCTTTACCATAATACGTTGGCAACCCAAATTAGCCTTTACTTCTCCGTTTCCGGTATTGTTTATCTTTACTTCTCTACCTTTAAAGTCAATCTTAAACTCACCTAAACCTGAATTTACAATATCCAATAAGTCGGTTTTTGTGGCATTTATATTTATTTCTCCATTACCTGTATTGTCTATTCTGCCTTGCTTTCCGCTGAATGTAACTTTATATTCGCCCGAGCACTGTGTACTATCTTGAAGTCATCGGAACAGACCGACGATTTTATATCAATGACACCGGTTCCATCAAACTTTACCTTCTTCGCATTTATGTTTATCTTTCCATCTACCACACCGCTCATATTCATTGTCAGCGATTTGCTCGAAAGGTTGTCGATATACAACGAATTTACGCCGGAAAGGTCGATTTTCATATCTCCTCCTTTTATGTTTTTTGCCTTAAAAACGTTCACACCGTACATATTAATAATGTCCATACGAGGCGATGTTATCCGTATAATGGGCGTTTTCTTGCATTCGTCCTTGTCTTTATGCTTTGTACCTTTCTTCCATTGTATGCTGAGAAGCCCGCTTTTGTTGCACACTTCCGTGTTTGAAATGATGTCGCCGGGTGCTGTAATGCTTACACTGTATCTATCGCCTTGCACGTATTCCACGTTTCCGACCATACCAATGTCAATCCCGCTAAACCCTTTCATATTGTAACTTTGTGTAATAATGGTTGTCGAAGCGGTAATGGTAACAGCATTACACGTTTCTTTTGATTTGGTTGCACAGCTGTTCATCACTCCGAGAAGTATGGCACAGCAAAAAAATAGTCGTTTCATAAGCATTTTGTTTTAATTGTTTACTCTTAGTACGTAGCAAGCGTTGCTTTGTGACAACAATTCGATAAATATTTTTAACTGCATGATAAGTAGTGCCCACTACAACTTTTTATATTGCATAAGACTAAGGCAGACTTCCCAAAACCGATACTTGTCCGTTCTCGTTGCCTTTGTCTTCGCAATAAACCAAAGTATAGCCATAGGCAAAGATACACATTTTTAAGAACAGTCTGTTTCAGTAATATAACTTATTTCATGAACGAAAAGAAGATGATAATAATGTAAATATTTTTTATAAACATATCTATTACATAACTTATTAATTATCAACACATTGCAAAACCTATTGTTTTGCATTCCAAAAGCGGCTGTTTTGCACGGTAAAAGCGTAGGTTTTGCATCGCAAAACAGCCGCTTTCGCAACGCCAAAGCGCAGCCATCGCTTTTTAACGGAATTATTTTTACAAAAAGACGATACTTATCTTGTTTCACCCTTCAATACGATGAAACAAGAGAAAAATTTGGTTATTAAACTTAAAATGAGTAACTTTGCCATAACCATTAACTGCATTTGACTTATGGCAACACACCCATCATGGTCGGAAGAATATTGGCTTCTGCTCTTGCAAATCTATCTGAAGAAGCCCATAGGTACGAAACGAACTTACGCTCGCCCCATGGTTGAGCTTAGTTTAGAACTGCACATTCCGCCACACATGCTGTTTGAAAAGATGGAACAGCTTGCAGAGAAAGACACACAAAGCCTGAAAGCACTGTGGGAAACATACGCCAAGAACCCCAACAAGCTGAGAAAAGAAGCAAAGCGCATAAGGGGAATGAAAGGATTTGGAAAGCCCGAGAAATTCTACGAAGGTGTAGAAGCATCGGAAACCTTTGAAAAAGACTTCCTGCCCATAGAGAAAGCCACCGACCTGACGCCTGCCGCACTCATCGTTGTGCTCGATTTGTATTTCCGTCTCACCCCTATCACGATGGTAGAAGAAACTCCCGAAGTGAAAGAAGTGGCACGACTGCTTGACATATCTGCCCACCGTGTAGTTGAAATTATGGAAGTTTACCGGTTTTGCGACCCTTATTTGAACCACGACGACCTTATGATTTCGCCCCTTTTGCTGCCTTGTCGGAACATTTGGGATAGATATGGCAATGCCGATACCAAGAAACTTTCGACATTAGCACAAGAATTGCACCATTATTTCAGATGATTATGTTTCTTTTTTCGTAATTTTGCAAACATAATTCGGGTTATTATGGCACAAGAACAAGTACAGATACAAGAGCAACGACAGTTGCAAGTGCAGCGACTTTCACAGCAACAAATGTTGCAAATAAAGTTGCTTGAGATGCCATTGACCGAATTGGAGGAAAGCGTTAATGCCGAATTAGACGATAATCCTGCATTGGAAAAAGGACAAGAAGAAAGCGAATTGCCCGATGGAACAGACAACGCAGAGACCGGCAACGACGATTTCGACACACAACAAGAACGGCAGGAACGACAAGACGCACTCGACACTGCGCTCGAACGCATGGGGGGCGATGACGAACTGCCCGTTTACGACGGACGGCAACGCAAAGACAATGCCGACTACGAGGAAATTGTGTATGGCGACACTACATCATTCATCGACAAACTCAACGAGCAAGTGGGCGAAAGGGTGCTTACCGAAAGGCAGAAAGCCATACTGGAATATCTTATCGGCAGTCTCGACGACGACGGATTGCTACGCAAAGACCTCGACGTTATTGCCGACGAACTCGCCATCTACTACGGTATAGACTGTGAAGAACAGGAAATAGCCGATGCGCTTTCGCTGTTGCAAGACTTTGACCCTGCCGGTATCGGGGCACGCTCGCTACAAGAGTGTCTGCTGCTGCAAATAAAACGCAAGGTAACGGAAGGCGAATGGGAAGGCAACGGCAACCTATATGGCTATCTGAAAACTATTTTTACCGAATACTTCGATGCTTTCACGAAGAAGCATTGGAACAAAATACAAGCTGCTCTCTCGCTTTCCGACCTCCAAGTAAAGGCACTTCAAGCCGAAATACGTAAGCTAAACCCAAAGCCCGGAGCATCAATGGGCGAAACAATGGGCAGAAATGTGCAGCAGATAACGCCCGACTTCATTGTCGATACCGACGACAACGGAAACATCAGCTTTACTCTGAATCATGGAAACCTGCCCGAACTGCACGTTTCACAAAGTTTTAACGACATGCTGGCAGCTTATAAAGACAACAAACACGGCATGAACCGGCAAGAAAAGGAAGCGTTACTTTATGCAAAAGGCAAGGTGGAAAAGGCACAAGGCTTTATAGAAGCCATTAAACAACGCCGAAATACACTTTATATAACGATGAAAGCAATCATCGAAATACAGAAGAAGTTCTTCCAAGAAGGCAACGAAGCCGACCTGAAACCTATGATACTGAAAGATATTGCCGAGAAAACAGGACTCGATATATCTACTATCTCGCGTGTAAGCAACATAAAATACGCACAAACACGGTGGGGCACGTTTCCTCTTCGCTTCTTCTTCACCGACAGCTACACTACGGAAGACGGCGAAGAAATGTCTACAAGAAAGATAAAAGTGGCTTTACGGGAAATCATCGACAACGAAAACAAACAGAAACCGCTTAGCGACGACGCCCTCGCAAAGGTGATGAAAGAGAAAGGTTTCCCCATTGCAAGGCGCACAGTGGCAAAGTATCGCGAGCAACTGAACCTGCCCGTAGCACGTCTGCGCAAAGAATAAGCAAACCGAAGAAATTGGTACAACACCGAAATATATGAACGAAAAAAACATCATACTTACTGCACGAATAGCGAGCATGCTGCTCACGCCATTCTATTTGCCTATAGTGGGCATCTTGGCGATATTCATTTTCTCCTACCTAAGTATGTTTCCGTGGCAGGTTAAGCTATCGTTGGTGTTGATGGTCTACCTTTTTACCGTGCTCATACCGAGTTTGCTCATTCATCTTTATAGGCAATACCACGGCTGGACGCCTTTACAGTTGGGACAAAAGGAGCGCAGAATGGTACCTTACGTTATTTCCATACTCTGCTACTTCACTTGTTTTTACATCATGAACCTATTGCATTTGCCGCATTTGATAACGTCTATTCTCATTGTGGCATTGGTTATACAAATGCTTTGTGCCGTTATCAACGTGTGGTGGAAGATTTCTACCCACACCGCAGCTATCGGTGGGGTGCTGGGAGCATTATTGGCATTTTCCTTTATGCTTAGTTTCAACCCCGTGTGGTGGTTCTGTTTGGTTGTCATTGTATCGGGAATAGTGGGTTCGAGCCGTATTATATTGCGCCAACACTCGCTCACACAGGTTACGGCAGGCTTTTTCTTAGGTATCATTAGCGCATTTTTTACAATCATATTAATATAGAAACAAAAAATAAAAACAAAGATATATGAAACCATTGGTTAGCATTATTATGGGTTCTACAAGCGACCTTCCTGTTATGGAGAAGGCTTGCAAGTGGCTGGAACAATACGAAATACCGTTTGAAGTGAATGCACTTTCGGCTCATCGCACCCCTGCAGCGGTGGAAAAGTTTGCCAAAGAGGCGAAAGAACGTGGCATTAAGGTTATTATTGCCGGTGCCGGCATGGCGGCAGCGTTGCCCGGTGTCATTGCAGCCTCAACCTCTTTGCCTGTAATCGGTGTACCTATTAAAGGTATGTTAGACGGTTTAGATGCCATGCTTTCCATCATTCAGATGCCTCCGGGCATACCTGTTGCAACTGTAGGCGTAAACGGTGCACAGAACGCAGCCATATTAGCAGCCGAAATGATAGCACTTGGCGATGAAGAGATTGCCAAGAAAGTAGAACAATGGAAGGCTACTTTAGGACAGAAAATAGAAAAAGCCAACAAAGAATTGGCTGAAATAAAGGATTATAAGTTTAAGTGTTAAATGCTAAAAGCGAAAACACAGAAAGGTTAAGTTAATCGTAAATACCTGCCGCAGCTGTTGCAACAATCGGTATTCGTGTCGGCTTAACCTCTAAACAATAAACTCTCAATAGGTAAAGATGATAGATTTATTCAATTACGAACGTAGGAAAAGCTCTGTTACACATATTGGTGCGTTGGACATGGGAGGCGACAATCCTGTCAGAATTCAGTCGATGACAACCACAAACACGAACGACACCGAGGCGAGTGTAGCGCAAGCAAAGCGCATTATTGCCGGCGGTGGCGAGCTTGTCAGACTTACCACGCAAGGAAAACGCGAAGCCGAAAACCTCAAACACATTAATGCACAGCTTCGTGCAGAAGGTATTACGACCCCACTTTGTGCCGATGTGCATTTCAATGCGAATGTTGCCGACGTGGCAGCACTGTATGCAGAGAAAGTTCGCATTAATCCGGGCAACTATGTAGACCCGGGACGTACGTTCAAAATATTGGAATATACCGACGAAGAATATGCCAAAGAACTCAAAAGAATAGAAGACCGCCTTACGCCTTTTATTCAGATATGCAAAGAAAATCGTACGGCGGTGCGCATAGGTGTAAACCACGGCAGTCTTTCCGACCGCATTATGTCGCGCTATGGCGATACGCCCGAAGGCATTGTGGAGAGCTGTATGGAGTTTCTGCGTATCTTTAAAAAGCACGATTTCAACGATATTGTTATCTCTATCAAGGCTTCCAACACGGTGGTAATGGTGTGTTCGGTGCGCCTTTTGGTGTCTGAAATGGACAAAGAAGGTATGAACTATCCGCTCCATCTTGGTGTTACGGAAGCCGGAGAGGGCGAAGACGGACGTATAAAGAGTGCTGTGGGCATCGGTGCGTTGCTGAACGACGGCATCGGCGACACTATCCGCGTGTCGTTGAGCGAAGAACCGGAATGCGAAATACCTGTTGCAAAATACTTGGCACGCTATATTCGTCAGAAGAAAGGCACATCATCGTACCTGCCGAAACTTTCAAAGGGTTCGATTATCTGCGTCCTGAACGCAGAAAAACAAAGGCAGTGGAAAACATCGGTGGCAAAAACGTGCCTGTTGTCATCGCTACCCGCAATGCAGTAGAACAAAGTTCGGACGTGGTCTCTACGCTTCCAACACCCGATTACATCTACGTAAACGATGCGTTGCCGGCAAAACTGAAAGACGGACAGAAGTATATTATCGACTACAATGCCTACATTGAATTGGCAGCAAAGGGCGAATTGCCTTCCGAAAATGTCTTTCCCATCTTCCCAACGCCTGCCATTCCGTTCATCGGAATTGTGAAATCGAAGGTTAAATTCTTGGTTTTGAAGTACGGAACACCATCGGAAGAGTTTCTCGCTTGTTTGAAATACCACCCCGAAGTAGTAGTAGTTTGCGTAAGTTCGCATCAGAACAAGCTCGCCGAACAGCGTGCATTGGTTCATCAAATGATGATTGCAGGCGTGGAAAACCCTGTCGTTTTTGCACAGATGTACCGGTTTTCGACTGACGAAAGCAATGAGAACGCCAACGAACCGAGCACAAAGGAGCAGTTCCAGCTTGCTGCCGCTGCCGACATGGGCGCATTGATGATTGACGGACTGACCGATGGTTTGTGGCTCATGAACAACGGAAACATTTCGCAAGACGATGTGGAACAGACTGCCTTTTCCATTCTTCAGGCAGGCAGATTGCGTATGGTGAAGACCGAATACATATCGTGTCCCGGATGTGGGCGCACGCTTTACGACCTCCGTACCACCATTGCACGCATTAAGGAAGCCACAAAGGGCATGACAGGCTTAAAGATTGGCATTATGGGCTGCATTGTAAACGGTCCCGGCGAAATGGCTGATGCCGATTACGGATACGTCGGAGCAGGTCCGAAAAAGGTGAGTCTGTACCGCAAAAAGGTATGTGTAGAAAAGAATATACCCGAAGAAGATGCCGTAGAACACTTGCTTGCACTGATTAAAAACGACCAAAAATAAAGCTATAATATACGTTAGCTCGGCATAAGAAAGCAGGTTAAGCAGGCAAATCTCGCAGATATTTTTTAGCAAATCCACTGATGAAACCGTGAGAGCATTTCTGTTTAATCTTGTAAAAATAATTCTCTTAAAAAGTGATAATTTCGTTTTGACGTTGCAAAAGCGTAGGTTTTGCGTTGTAAAACCTACGCTTTTACCGTGCAAAACAGCCGCTTTTGGAACGCAAAACAATAGGTTTTGCAATACATTGATACTAAATGAGTTATGCAATAGCTATGTTTATAAAAAATATTTACACTTTTATTGTCTGTTTTTCTATTATAAAATAAGAAATGCAGACATATCTCGCACTCGTATAAATAGGTTGTTTTATGTTGAATTATCTAAACAGAGAATGTTTGTAAACATAATATTTGCAGGGTAATCGCAGTATTGCGAACGAAAAGCAGTATATTTGCAAGGCTATTATTTAATAGAATAGAAGAAGCGGAAAATGGAAGATAAGTGTTTTCATAGGTTGCCAAATGGCTATGAGGCGGCGGCGATAGGCGAGGCGAAAGTCTTTCCCAATCCTTTCTTTTACGAACCTTCTCCGCTTGCACGCCTTGCTGCGAGCTTGTTGCAACGGTCGCTCCCTGTGCTGAAAGAGGGCAAAATGTTTGGTGTGCTGATAGTGGAACACAAGGGCGAGTTGGGCTATTTGCAAGCCTATTCGGGGCAATTGGAAGGCATTAGCGACGATGGTTTCGTGCCGCCTGTATTCGATTACTTGCAGCCCGATGGTTATTTCAAGACGCACGAAGCTGAAATAACGGCATTAAACTGCAAGATTGAAATGTTGAAGCAGTCGGACGGTTATGCAAAAGCTACTAAAAAACTTGCCGAACTAAAAGTTGAAACGCAGCAAACTGTGGCAGAGGCACGGCAGGCAATGGCAGTTGCGAAGCAGTTACGCGACGAACGGCGGAAGGAAGCCTTTGTTTCGGAGGACGAACAAAAGGAAATGACACGCGAAAGCCGGTATATGAAAGCAGAATTGCATCGCACGAAGAAGCGGTATGCAGCGTTGTTGGAAACGGCGGAAGCCGAAGTGGAAGAGTATAACAAGAAAATAGTGCAGCTGAAGAATGCCCGCAAGCGTAAATCCGACCAACTTCAACGTTGGCTTTTCTCGCAATTCACTTTCTTGAATGCAAAGGGCGAGCGCAGCCACTTGCTGTCTATCTTCCGCAATTACTATTTGCAGCATAGTCCACAGTCGGTGCTTGCCACGCATTTTGCCACCATGGGCGAGCAGGCAACGCTGTTTCCGCCATCAGGAACGGGCGAATGCTGCGAACCAAAACTGCTTCAATACGCTTTTTCGCACGGCATGCGCCCTGTGGAAATGGCAATGTTCTGGTGGGGAGAACCACCGAAAACCGAAATAAGACAGCACGGACAGTTCTATCCGGCGTGCAATGGAAAGTGCAAACCCTTGCTGACGTGGATATTAAAAGGTATGAATGTGGCTGCCAATGCGTTGGAAACGGAAACCGAACAAAGCATAGACATTATTTACGAAGACGGCGATTTGGCAGTTATAATGAAGCCAAGCGGTATGCTTACCGTGCTTGGTCGCAGCAACCGGCAGTCGGTTGAAACCATTTTGCGCCGGCGATGGAACGACAACGATACGCCCATCATTGTGCATCGTCTCGATATGGCAACCGGCGGACTGCTTGTAGTGGCACGAAACAAACAGGCACACAAGCATCTGCAGGCGCAGTTCAAGGCAAAAACAGTTAAGAAACGCTATGTAGCCTTGCTTTCCACCGACTTGTTAGATAGGGTTGAACTACCCCGAGAG
>NZ_BAJY01000042.1 GCF_000613945.1 Prevotella falsenii DSM 22864 = JCM 15124 | reverse complement strand
AATCAACCTTCCAATTCTCGTAAATTCATGTTTTGTCTGATTATCATTGTTTTATTGAAATAATTAGCTACCTTTGCAAAAAGCAGTGCCAACAATCGGGTTCAATAACAGGGAATATTCTCGCGGGTGATAGAGATTTCCACAGGCTGAATCGACAGCGAGTGTTGGCATCAACCCGAAGAGGCGACAAGTACACCACTATCCAACCGTATGACGCGGACTTGCCACGTGTGGCAGAACTAAGAATTAGGACGGCGGACGTAAGGAACGAATTGCCTCGCTTTTATTTTTGATAAATAAGCAACCCCTTTCTTATTTCATTTGAACAGTTGTATTTACTAATGCAAAGGTACTAATTTTAAAGCTAATCACAACAAAGATGCGTCAAGAAGGTTATTTTCATCGTTGTATTTACCAATGCAAAGACACTAATTTTAAAGCAATCGCAGCTGATACCATTTCCGATTTATTGTTCTAAAATCAAGTAAATGGGACAATAAATTTAACACAAGCTGAAAGGGTGAAATAGAGAAAAAGAGAGCAGGAAAATAGGGCTTGAAAAGTGAAAGAGCCGCTTTTGCAATGCAAAACCGTAGGTTTTACCGTGCAAAACCTACGGTTTTGGAACGCGAAAACGGCTCTTTTGCATACCGAAAAGATGACGACGGAGCAGAAAATGTGGTCTATACGCGCATAAAAGTGTTTGTTTTGTAACGTAGAAGATGTGGTTCCGCTGCACAGCACTACCCTATAAAGATACAACTGCCTATAAATAAATCACTTACAGTAGCACGTAAATAGTGGCGTTATTTGCAAATAAATAATTTGAAGTGCAGAAAAGTGCCCGTAATTTCGAAGTTAAGGCTCTTGAAATTAACACTATCGGAGTCGTTTTAACGAATATTCAGATTTTAAAGAATAGCCTTATGCAACCACCGAAAATAAAACACGCCACATTCAAAGTTGCTTATTTGCTGAAAGAAGATAATTAGGTAGTAAAACTTGATTAATCCTTTTTTTTGCCGTACCTTTGTCCCCAAAGTATAGAAAATGAATGTTTTAAACGTTGTTTCCAAAATTTCAGAGAAAGCAAGCTATCCTATCAGGAGCAATTTCTGCTTTTTCTTCTTTATGTATCTCGTTGGTATCGTTGTTTCTTATGCGGAACTTCCTGCCATTCGAGAGGACGCATCGGTATATGGAAACTTATGGCTGGAACTGTTTTTCGACCTTTATATCGTCTGCATTCTCCTTTCGCTGATACCCAAATGCGTGCGCCGTTGGGTGGTTGGAGCGTTTTATATCATCGCCTACGCCACAAGTATAGCCGACCTTTTCTGTTGGGTAAAATTCCAATCGCCCCTTAATCCATCGATGTTGCTATTGGCAGCAGAAACCGACAAGCGCGAGGCAGGCGAGTTTTTCAGCAGCTATGTCAATTCCGAAGTGCTCACGTCGAGCGTCGGATTGCTCTTGCTCATCATCGTAGTGCAGTGCTTGCTCGCAGTGTGGAATATCTACCGCAAGCGAAAAGGCATAAAATATCCACTCTTCCTAAGCATCTTAAAAGATAAAAGTGCCCATTTCATCGGGATAATCGTACTCGTTTTCTTCGTTGTTTCGGCAATTTCGTCGTTCCACAACAAGCGCGAAATGGTGCAGATGTTCTCGTTGAAAACGATTGGTGCAGTGGAACACGAACTTACGACACCCGATTGCGCAGTGTTCTACACGCCTGTTTATCGACTTATATTCAGTCTTTATGCCAACCATTTGGCAGCGCAACAAATCGAACGATTGGTAGAAGCGAAAGACCACGCGACGGTTCAGAGTTGCACTTTCGATGCAAAGAACATTGTTTTAATCATCGGCGAAAGTATGGGACCGCACCATTCGCAGCAGTATGGCTACTTTATGGAGACCACGCCACGCCAAGTTGCCTTGGAAAAATCGGGACTTCTTGTGCCTTTCAGCGATGTTGTAGCTCCGTGGAACCTTACCAGTTTTGTGTTCAAAAACGTTTTTTCGATGCACGTTGTAGGACAGAAAGGCGAGTGGTGCGACTATCCACTCTTCCCACAGCTATTCCGCAAGGCAGGCTACCACGTGTCTTTCATCACCAATCAGTTCCTTCCACAAGCCAAAGAGGCTGTCTACGACTTCAGCGGCGGCTTTTTCCTGAACCACAAGGAGTTGTCAGAGTCGATGTTCGATACACGCAATACGCGCCTGCACACATTCGACGAGGGGTTACTTGCCGACTATGACAACAAGTTGAAGGCAGAAAACAAAGAAAACAACCTAATTATATTCCACCTCATCGGCAGCCACGTGTCGTACAACCAACGCTACCCGAAAAGCCGAAAGCACTTCAGAGCCAAGGATTATGAGCAAAAACGCCCGGAACTGACGAAGCAACGCCGCTATATGTTGGCACACTACGACAATGCAATCTTGTACAACGATTCGATAGTAGACCAAATAGTGAAACGCTTTGCCAACGAAGAAGCAGTGGTTATCTATATGCCCGACCACGGCGAAGAGTGTTTTGAAGGCAAGCGAGACATTATATGTCGCAACCATTCTGCCGAGATTGATTACGATTTGGCGCGTTACGAGTTTGCAGTTCCGTTCTGGATATACTGCTCGCCAAAGTATATTGAAAAACATCCGAAGGTGTTTGAACAAATAAAGGCGGTAAGGGATAAACGCTTTATGACCGACGCTTTGCCCCATTTGCTGCTCCACTTGGCGGGAATAAAGGCAAAGGACTATCACAAAGAGTACGACATTCTGAGTCCGCAATACAACGAGAAGCGTCCGCGAATACTTAAAAACCAAATAAACTACGACGATTTGGTGGCTGAACACAAACGGAAAATGGCGATGAAACCGTAGATTTTTAAAGATTACAAGCAATAAAAATGGATAGCAACACAAATAGTTCTGCCCGCAAAGGTATGACCGACAAGATGCTGAACCGCACAGAGTGCAACATCTTGCGAGGCATTGCCATTGTCGGTATAGTGCTTCATAACTACTGCCATTGGCTTCGTCCTATTGTAAAAGAGAACGAATACCAATTCAACCAACACAATGTGGACTGGTTCAACAATGTTATGGCACACGATTTCAACGAACGCACGTTTTTCCACCTGCTATCGTTCTTTGGGCATTATGGCGTGCCCATCTTCCTTTTCCTGTCGCTTACGGCCTGGTAATGAAGTATGAAGGTGCGAGAACGCAAAGCCGTTCCGACAATAGCACTGCAAACGAACCCAATGCTTTTAGCTTTTTGCGCTACCATTGGCTGAAACTCTTCCGTATGATGATAGTTGGCTTTGCAGCTTTCATATTAATCGATGCTATGACAGAAGGACAGCACCATTACGAAGTGATGGATATTGTGGCACAAATGGGCTTGTTCAACAACCTTCTGCCCAATCCCGACGATATTATATGGCCGGGACCCTATTGGTTTTTCGGCTTAATGCTTCAGCTATACATTGTTTACCGCTTGTTCTTGTACAAAAAAGGCCGGACGCGGGTGGTGGCTTTTATCGCTGTTTGCACTATTATCGAACTATCGTGCGACCCCAACGGCGAGCCATTAAACCGCTGGCGGTACAATTTTGTCGGTGGAATGTTGCCTTTTGGTCTGGGTTTGCTCTACGCAAAGTATATGCGAGATGTGCCTTTATGCATTTACGGGGCAACGCTTATAGTCTCGTTGCTCTTCATTCGGTTTGGCAGCAACCATTTTTCAACGTGGCTTTTCGTGCCTATGTTTGTGTGTTCGGCAGGTATCAGCTTTGTTAAACTGCTTTCGTATTGGAACATGCACTATCCCAAGTACACTTTTGGAATAGCAAAAACCTTCGATTGGCTGGGCGTTATATCGGCAGCACTGTTTATTTCGCACCCCATTACACGAAAAATAATTATCCCTATATCGCGTGCTGGCGACTATTGGACGGGACTGTTGCTCTATATCATTGCTTCTATCTGTGTGGCGTGGTTGTTCAAAGAAATAATGAGGCGTGTGCCTTCACCAAAGTTGTGAAATGAAAAGAAAGGAAATAGAACTTGCAAACATTAGCCGGTTTCGTGGTGAACTGATGGGCTTAGCGATATTGTTCGTTATGCTTTTCCATGTTGGAGTGCCGCGCACGGATATGTTCTTTGGTCTTCGACGTATGGGAAACATCGGTGTCGATATGTTTTTCTTTCTTAGTGGTGTCGGACTTTGGTATTCATGGACGAAGAATGCCGATGCTATGCAGTTCCTTAGAAAACGACTTTTGCGCATTTATCCTGCGTGGCTTGTCGTGGCATCGCTGTATTACATACCCGACTTCCTCTCTGTTAGTTGGGTACAGCACAGCGGACACAGCACAAATATCATCGATTTAATCGGCGATATTGCGATAAACTGGGACTTTTGGCTGCACGATGAACTTACGTTTTGGTATATTCCGGCAGCCATGATGCTGTATTTGGTTACACCCGCCTACCTGTCGCTCATCATAAAGCACCCTACCTACCGATGGATTCCTGCACTTATGATAGCTTGGTGCGTTGTAGTGCAATATGTTTCACCTATCCACGAGACTGTTGGACACATCGAAATATTCTGGAGTCGTGTACCTATTTACTTCATCGGACTGAACTTTGGAGCGGCAGTAAAAGAGAAAAAGACATTGGAAAGCAGTTCCATTTGGCTCATATTATTGACATTTACAGGTATGCTTGCGACTTGTATCTACTTGGAACAGGCACGGCACGGACGCTTTCCGCTATTCTTGGAACGTATGCTGTATATTCCGCTCACCATAACAGGCATACTGTTGCTTTGCATCGCATTGGATAAGTGGTCTGATAAACGCCTGCACAAGGCACTTATATTCGTGGGCAGCATCAGTTTAGAGATATATTTGCTGCACAACCACTTCATACTTATCTACATCGAACAACTTGGTTGGCACTATTGGGCAAAGTTCCTTGCAACGCTTGCAATAGTTTTACCCTTTGCGTGGCTTCTGCACAAGGGAGTAGAGAAGATAACAATGAAAATCGAAAAGAGTTAGAAAAATGAAGGAAATTACCAGATTAATACGACCGCATCAGTGGATAAAGAACCTTGTTGTATTGTTTCCCATCTTCTTTGGTAGAGCTTTGGGAAACATAGAATCGCTCTACGAAGGTTGCATAACGATGATAGCATTCTCGTTTATCGCTTCTTCTATCTACTGCCTGAACGATATTGTTGATGTTGCTGACGACCGCCGCCACCCTAAAAAGTGCAATCGACCTTTAGCATCGGGCAAAATAAGCATTGCACAAGGCTATGCCATTATGGGTATTATGGTGATTTTATCGATGATTTCGCTACTTTTTCTACCCAAGCAGCGCATAGAAACGGGCGGAGTCATCGGCTTTTATTGGGCTTTGAACGTTGCTTACTGTTTGTATTTGAAGCAACACGCCATCATTGATGTTTGCATTGTGGCGTTTGGTTTCGTATTGCGTATTTTGGCAGGAGGTATGGCTACCGACATACCACTCAGCAAATGGATTGTGCTGATGACCTTCCTGCTTATGCTTTTTCTCTCGTTTGCCAAACGCCGCGACGATGTCTTGCGTATGAACGAAACAGGCGAAGCACCCAGAAAGAACACCATTCGCTACAATCTAACGTTCATTAATCAAGCCATTACCATAACGGCAAGTGTTACTTTGGTGTGCTACATAATGTACACGGTAAGCCCTGAAACGATTGCGAACTTCCATACGGAGAACCTTTATTTAACAAGCGTCTTCGTTCTCTTGGGTTTGCTGCGCTATATACAGATTGCCGTGGTGGACAAAAAAAGCGGCGACCCGACGAAAGTTATCCTCCGCGACCGTTTCATACAGTTCATTGTAATGGGCTTTGGCCTTACATTCCTTGTCATAATATATTTCTTGTAGTGTATGAAAGTATATGCCTTCGACTTTGACGGAACACTGACGAAAAAGGATACATTCGTCGAATTCATCGAATTTTCCAAAGGATTTGGAAAAGCTTTTTGGGGTTTCTTCCTGTTCTCGCCTATCCTTGTATTGATGAAACTGCGACTTTACCCGAACTGGAAAGCCAAACAACGTGTGTTCTCGTGGTTTTTCAAAGGAATGGAAATAGACGAGTTTAACAGGCTTTGCAAAGATTTTGCCACTGAAAAGCAAAGCATTATGCGGCAAAGTGGGCTGGAAACAATTCGCAAAGCATTGGACGAGGGCGACAGTGTAATTGTTATTACCGCCAGCATAGAGAACTGGGTGAAACCGTTTTTTGAGGAATTTGGTGATAAAATCAAAGTGGAAGGAACACACATAGACGTTCGGTTGGGCACCATAACAGGGCAGTTTCTTACAAAGAACTGCTATGGAAAAGAAAAAATAAAACGACTGAAGCGTGCCTTTCCATATAGAAAGGCTTACGAGCTGATAGCTTTTGGCGACAGCAAAGGCGACCGTTACTTGCTGGAAGAAGCGAATAGAAGCTATTATAAGCCTTTTCGAGGAAGAAGGAACGAAAACTACGGTGAAATCGTTCGTTTTGGCATAGTAGGCGTTTTGGCTACTGCAATGCAATATAGCATATATCTTTTGTTGATTAAATGGATAGAACCACGAATTTCTAACACCGTGGGCTATCTGCTGAGCTTTATCTTTAACTACATAGCTTCAACAAAATTCACGTTCAAAGTGAAATCTACAGCAAAGAAGGGAGCAGGTTTTACGTTTGCACACATTATTAATTATGGGCTACAAACGATTTTCCTAACTCTTTTTCTTTGGCTTGGATTGCCTAAGAACATTGCTATGATTCCTGTTTTTGGTATCTGTGTTCCCATAAACTTTATATTGGTGCGTTTGTTTCTAAAGCGGAAATAATATCGTTATATAATAAAGAGTTGCCCAACAATACTTGGAAAATATATTATAAATATGTAACTTTGCAGGCACTTTAAATAAGGAAGAATGTCTGTATTTGGTATTTTTGCAGTAAAAAAAGAAGAACGTTTATTGGCATTTGCTATGCTTTTTGTCTTCTTGGCTTTCAATGTGCTGCTCATAAGTAGCCACTTTGGCGTCTATACAATGGGTGCACATGGAGGTTTTTGGTCGTTATTCACCAAGAATTTCCGTATGTCCGGCTATGACAACTGGTCGTGGATAACCATCTCTTGTATGCGTGTCCACTTTGAAACCATTCGCCACCCGCTGTTTCTGACGCTGCTTTATCCGCTATATTGGCTGAATCACTGGCTTATAGACGCTGTAGGTATCAACTTTGCGGTATTCTTTATGGCGATAATCATTATCTTTTCAGCATTCTATTCTGTTATTTTCACCTATCGTATTTTGCGCGAGGTGCTTGAATTGCAACGAAAAGACGCCACACTGCTCACGCTTTTCCTATTCTCGTTTGGGCATATTCTGATACCTGCGATGGTTCCTGACCATTTTATAATATCGTTTATGCTGCTTACAATGACCCTTTACATTGCAGGAATACGACAGAAACAAGGCAAGCTGATTAATGTATGGCAATCGTTTCTCTTGGTATTCTTTACGGTAGGAATGGCAGTTTCCAACGCAGGGAAGACTATTTTGGCAGGTCTTTTCACAAATGGAAGAAAGTTTTTCAGCTTTAAATATCTTACTGTCGGCATCATTCTACCACTGGCTTTGCTATTTGCTATTCAGCAAATGCAGTACTATCAAGTAGAAGTTCCGCAAGAGGAAGTTACCAAAAAGATTGTAAGCAACAAGAAAAAGAAACAGCCGGGAAAGTTTGAAGCCCACACAAAGAAGCGAAATGCGTGGTTACACGCTCACACAGGGCAGGCAGCGAGCAGCGAAGGCATAGGAAAGCTAATGGACATCTCGACTTCTCGCACGGAAACACTGATTGAAAACTTCTTTGGCGAGCCTATCCAGCTGCATCAAGAATATCTTTTGAAAGATGTTTCGTGGGATCGTCCTATCTTTGTAAAGTATAGTTGGATAGTCAATTATGTTATCGAAGCACTCATTGTATTGCTGTTTGTGATTGGAGTAGTGGCGGGGTGGCATTACAAATTTATGAAAATGCTGTTATTATGGTTTGCTTGCGATTTCACATTACATATCATTATGGGCTTCGCAATTAATGAAGTGTATATCATGACAGCAGGGTGGGCTTTCATAATCCCCATTTCCATCGGCTATTTGCTGCGCATTCTTTCGCGCCAATCGCGCTTTATCTTGCGTTTAGTGTTGATTTTGCTTACAAGTTGGCTATGGATTTATAATGGTGGACAAATCATTTACTATCTTGTATGAACGCTATTGTAGGTTTTCTTAGCATAAAAAGAGAAGAACGTCTACCTGTTGGCTTGTTCTTTGTATGGCAATTACTTTTGCAAACAGTTGCCATTGCGAAGTATATGCCATTATTCGCGGAGCCATCGGGCAATTACTACAAGCAGTTTGTAGACAATTACCACCTTTCAGGCTTCGATCCGCTTACCTATTTAGTCGTTTCCGACTGGTCGTTAGTCTACGATGTGAACCGCCACCCTTTACTGGCATTCTTCTATTACCCCTTTTCTTTATTAAATCAACTGCTCATTCACGCAACAGGAATAAACTTTTCGGTTTATATTGTTGCAGCTGTTTTAATCTTCTTTTCTACTTATGGCTTTGTTCTTATGCTGAGAATACAACGCCATATTATAGGAATAGCTTCGTTCGATTCGGCAATTCTTGCTTTTATTCTTTATTCTTTTGCTCACGTTTTATTATCGAGCATAGCCCCTGACCACTTTATTCTGTCGTTGTTTATGCTTCTGCTAACGCTATATATTGCAGGAAAGCAATTGAAAGAACAGAAAGAAATGAGCATTTGGCAGACCGTTCTGCTGTTTATGCTAACTGCCGGCATCTCATTGAATAACGGTTTAAAAGTTTTTCTATGCAATTTTTTCACACGAGGAAAGCGGTTCTTCACGATAAAAAATATCTTTTTGGCTATTATTCTCCCTGCTGCAGCCATCTTTGCAATAGGCGAATGGCAGCACGAACAGTTTATTGCAGATAAAGTTAAGGCAAGTAAGGTAAAGAAGCGCAACGCTATCAGAGCTGAACGCAAAGCAATGTTCGCGGCATTTAAGGACACTACGCACATTAAAGATAGTACAAAGCAGGAACAAACTTTCCAAAAGATGTGGAAAGCGCACCGCAAAGAAGTGCTAAGAGCAGAAGCCAAGCAACCTCAAAAGGCACATTCGGGCAAGCCTGTAAGCAACAAACGCTTTCTGAATTGGACCGATGTATCTACTTCCCGTACAGAAACAATCGTAGAAAATCTATTCGGCGAATCCATACAACTACACCAAAAACACACGTTGAAAGATGTGATGACAACCCGTCCTGTGATTGTTGCCTACGATTGGATAGTCAATTATGTAGTTGAAGCATTGATTTTCCTCCTTTTCATCGTAGGAATATGGTGCGGACGCCACTCTAAATTCTTGTGGTTGTGCCTTTCTTTTGCGGCTTTGGATATAGTATTGCACATCGGATTAGGCTTTGGCATTAACGAAGTCTATATAATGACAGCCCATTGGATTTACGTTATTCCTCTTTCCATAGCGTTTTTCGTTCGCAATACTTGTGGCAGAACAAGACAAACACTACGCACACTTTTTGTTCTACTTGCAATATATCTTGCCGTTTATAATGTTTCACTGCTCGTCCGGTATCTGTATTTCTAAACTTTAAATGATTATGAAAGCAAGCGTTTCTATCGTCTTATGTACTTACAATGGTGCAAAATACATCAGAGAGCAGTTGAATTCTATCCTTGCTCAAACCTATCCGTTGCATGAAATAATTATCCAAGACGACCATTCTACCGATGAAACCGTAGAAATTCTTAAAGAATACGCTTCCCAATATAGCCAAATAAAAGTTTATATAAACCAATCCGAACACGGCGTAAATGGCAATTTCCTCTCAGCAATGCAACGGGCAACAGGCAAATACATCGCTATTTCCGACCAAGACGACATTTGGGAAACAGATAAAATAGAGAATCAGATAAACAGTATCGGCAAAAACTTGCTTTGTTCCGGGCTTTCACGCCCTTTTTCTACCGATGGTTCGTTTGCTTATTTCGACCAAAGGAAACGCAATACACACGCCATTCGTATGGTTTTCTTATGCCTTTCGGGACACACTTTGCTCTTTCGCCGTGCACTAATATCCATGCTTCCTCCTTTATCACACCCTATTTACAAATACTCTATGTACGATGCAGCCCTTTCCATAACGGCTTCTGCACACAAAAGCATCGTATTCATCGACAAAATTCTGGTTAATTTCCGTCGCCATACATCTGCAACGACTTACAGCGATTACAGCAAAAGCCTTCCATCGTGGCGCAATGCCCTATACATACTAAAGTGGGGAATTGCCCATTTCAGCGAAACGAGAAAACAAGTGCGCCCGCTCTTTGCTGCCAAACTATCGCTTTTAAACTATGTGAATGCCGATAACGAAGAAGCAAATGCAGCCAAAAAGATACTTGAATTAGAACTGCAGAACGGTATTTTGCCTTTTATGAAACTGCAATACCACTGCATAAAGAACTATAAACATCTATTCCATACCGAAGGAAAGGGATTTATCAGATTGGTTCGGGCTGCCTTTTACCCTGTTATGCAGCTACACATGTACGCTAAATAAAAAGCTGAAACGCGGCATAAAATAACTTGAATATCTTTGTTTATTAAGGTATTTAAGATTTAATACGCTTACAATTAAACAAAGAAGTGAAGTTTCTTCTTCGAATGATTAGGTCGAATACATGTCTTTACTTTTACTTTTTACGGCGCAAATAGCCAATACACTCATTGAGCATTTTAGATCCTAACAGCTTCATAACGATGAAATAAGCCACCACAGCCAAGGCTATTCGCACCAACAAAAGCACAATAAGGTTGTGAATGCCGCCCGTAGCTATATAAACCGCAGCCATAATAGCAGCCGAAACAACCATATAAGGCACTATATCGCGCAATACGTCCCACAGACGAATGGATATTTCGCGATGCGCAAAGTATTGCCAAACAAACAACCAAAGCACCGTAGCCACCGTATAGGCACTCACCATAAACACCATACCCTTGCTATGACACAACAAAACAAACAACAGCTGAACTGCAATAAGCGAAGTTGTAACCCACAAATACACATCAGACTTTCCACGACTTATCATTAAGTTCTGATATAATGTGTAGAAAGGCAGGAAAGCACCACTGATACAAAGTATGCGAAGCAGCGGAACGCTATCTATCCACTTATCGGCAATGAACACAATGATAAACTCATACGCCACCATACCTAAGCCAAACATTGCAGGAAAAGCCAAAAAAGCGGTGAAACGGAGCATTTTTCGGAATACAAGGACTTGCCTTTCACGTTCAGCTTTCACTTCTACCAATATCGGTTGCGCCACTTGCGAGGTGGTTCCCGACACCATTGTACTCGCCATTGTGTCCCATTTGAACGCCTGTGAGAAGTTTCCGACAGCGTTGGCTGTGTAAAGTCGTCCGAAAATAAACGTCAGCAGATTCTGACTGATAACGTTTACCACCGTCGTAACCAATATTTTATAGCTGAAAGAGAACATACGGCGTACAGGAGCAAAGTCTATCGTCAGTGATGGACGCCACGGAATAAGGAAAAAACGCCCCAAACCGGTCAGTGTTATATACAGTACCTGCTGCCAAGCCAAGCTCCAATAGGCGTAACCGCGCAGTGCCAGCACGATGCCCACAATGCCCGAGACAACCAAAGACGACACACGCAAAATCGTTGTCTCCTTTACCATGATGTTTTTAAACAGGTATGCCGTGGGTGCAGTGCCGATAGCAGAGAACAGTAAGGAAACAAACAGAAAGCGGGAAAGAGCTATGAGTTCTGTGTGATGGAAGAAATCGGCAATGAGCGGAGCACTGAAAAAGAGCACAATATAAGAGCACCAGCTTACGATTGTACTGAACCAAAACACAGAATTATAGTCGTTGTCGGTGGGATTTTCAAGGTTTGCAATTGCAGAAGTAAAGCCACTCTCCTGCAACGCTCCTACCACAGCTGTGAAAACGGTAAGCATTCCCATCAAACCATAGTCGGAATTAGAAAGCAAACGAGCCAGTAAGATGCCGATGAGCACGTTCAGAATTTGCATTGTACCATTGTTCAATGCTCCCCAAAACAGTCCTTTTGCTGTTTTTTCCTTTAATGTTTGCTCTGCCATTCTACCGTTGTTTTCGTACAAAAACGCATTTATTCGTTCACCTTATCCTATTTTGGGACAAGTCTTTTATTTTCCTTTATAATATTTCTCCACATCTTTTTCAATACATTCGGGCACCAAACCCTTTATGGTTTGTCCGTTTTCTATGCGCTGCCGAATATCGGTACTGCTTATATTGATAAACGGAATATCCAGAAATGTAACATTATCGAACGGCAACGTGCAGCATTTTTCAACGGTTTCATCGCTCTTTCGCGGATAAACAGCAACACGATAGTTGGCTAAAATATCTTCAGCGTGATACCATTTGTCGAACGCTTGCCAATTGTCGCCTCCTATCAGAAGGACAAATTCGTAGGTTGGAAAGTCGGCAGAAAGCCGTTGCAACGTGTCCCAAGTATAAGAAGGCTTCGGCAAACGAAACTCGTAGTCGCAGGCTACCATACCGTTTTTACCGTTCAATGCTTTTCTAACCAACTGCAAGCGTAGCGTATCGTCGAGCAGTTTGTTGTTTATTTTAAACGGATTTTGTGGAGAAACAACAAACCAAACCTCATCTAAACGGACTTCTTGCAGAAAGATTTCTGCCAGTTTTATATGTCCGTTGTGGATAGGATTGAACGAACCGCCGTATATTCCAACCTTCATTACAACCTTACGCCTCTATGAATTGCTTTATAATGTTGTAGGCTTCCTCCTTTGCCTTTGCCAAATCGTCGTTCACGATAATATGGTCGAATTTATCGGCGAAGGTCAATTCGTACTCCGCCTTTGCTATTCTGTCTTCTATTGCATCAGCCGAGTCGGTCTGTCGGCTTTCCAATCGCTTGCGAAGTTCGGCGATGGAAGGTGGCTGAATGAACAAGCTGAGTGCCTTTTCGCCGTAAAACTGCTTTATATTGCAACCGCCTTTCACATCGACATCGAAGATAACGTTTTGTCCTTTATCAGCCTGCGCTTCTACTTGGCTTTTCAATGTGCCGTAGAAACGGTCGGTATAAACTTCCTCGTATTCAAGAAACTCGTTGCTATCTATCTTCTTTTTAAACGCTTCGGGGCTTAGAAAGATGTATTCCACCCCGTCTTGCTCCGTGCCACGTGGTGCACGTGTAGTGCAACTGATAGAAAATGCCAACTTCAATTCAGGGTGTTCGTTCATCAGCCACTGCACAATGGTACTTTTACCTGCTCCTGACGGTGCTGAAAATATAATGAGTTTTCCTTGCATCTGTTGTCTTTTTTACAGTGCGTTCAGCACTTGTTCTTTTATCTGTTCCAGTTCGTCTTTCATCTTTACCACGATGTTTTGCATCTCCGCTTGATTGCTTTTAGAGCCCGTTGTGTTGATTTCGCGTCCCATCTCTTGTGCGATGAAACCGAGTTTCTTGCCCACGCCGTGCCCTTCTTCCGCCATTGTTTCCCGGAAGTACTTCAAATGGTTGGTCAGACGCTGTCGTTCCTCGCTAATATCTAATTTTTCGATATAGTAAATCAGTTCTTGCTCCAAGCGGTTCTTATCGTAATCCACCTTTGCCACTTGTTCCAAGCCTTCTATGATTTTCTCTTTTATTTTCGGAACACGGCTTTCTTCGTAGGGTTCTATACTCTTCAAAAGAGCTTCTATATTATCAATCTTTTCGTGGAATTTACGTTCAAGTGCCGCACCTTCCTGTTTGCGGAAATCCATCAAGTTTTCTATCGCTTCACGGATAGCCCCCTTTGCAACCTCCCATTCTTCTTCGTCGAGCACTTCTATTTCGGTTTTCGTTGTAACATCGGGCATTCGTAGCAACGTAGAAAACCAGTCGGAAGGCTCGGGAATACGGGTTTGTGCGGCTATATCCTTTATTTGTCGATAGTAGTTTTCTACGAGTTTGGCATTGATGGGAGCAGCGTCTAATGCTGCATCTTTCTCTATCCACAACGAGAAATCAATCTTTCCACGTTCCAAACGCTTGGCAATAGTCTGCCTGATTTGCATTTCCTTCTCTCTATACAAAGGGGCAATGCGGGTTGAAAGGTCAAGATTTTTGCTGTTTAGCGACTTTACCTCTACGCTTATTTTCTTTTCTTTGTAGGTTACGACTGCTTTACCGTAGCCCGTCATTGATAATATCATAATCCTTACGTTTTATTTATGCAAAAGTACAAAAAAGACACGAAAGCACCAAATAGCCATTACTTCCTTTTAAAATTTGCTTGCCGATAAGCTCTTATATTCTTTTAAAGTTCGTCATAGCCACAACCGCCACAAATAAAAGTCCTGCAAATCGGTGAGCATATGGAAGAACAACCCGATACCGATGGGGCGAAGCCACCATGGCAGTTTCATTTTTTCATAGGGAAGCACGCACATCAGCGCATAAATACCTACCATAAAGTAAGAATGAAGCGGGTGGAAACCAACGCTGCAACGGTACGCATTGAACATTGGTGTTGCCAGTAAATGGTCTAAATCCACAAGCATTGTTGCCAACATAATCCAAAACGCTTTCACCCTGCGTTCGCTTTTAAAGCATTGTGCAAACAGCAGAGGCGCAAGGAAATGAAGCCCATAATGAATAATGGTTCTTAATAATGCGATTGTCATTTCTTGTTTTAAATCGTTAGAAGTATGCAAATATAGTCCATTTCTTTAAGACTCCCATCGTTTTGCAGAAAAGTTAGGATATTTTTGCGTTCGATTTATTTAGACAAGGTTACTTGGAGAGCGTTCGCATCAACTGTAAATAAATCTTAATATAAAAGAACTTACACCTCCAAATGTTAATTTTGAAAATGCAAGAAATATTTGGCTGAAAAATCAGAAATAAGCATTGATAAAACGTTTTCTTTTCCGTCGATTTGCAAAAGAGCCGCTTTTGCAATGCAAAACAATAGGTTTTACCGTGCAAAACCTATGGTTTTGGAACGCAAAAACGGCTCTTTCGTAAAGCAAAAATACGTCTATATTTCCATAAAAGTGTTCGTTTTGTCGAATAAAAGTTGTTGTTTCGTTGCACAGTGTTACCCAATAAATAGATAATACGCTATGATTAAGCAACTTACAATAGCACGCAAATAACGGCATTATTTGAAAATAAATAATCCGAAGTGCAGAAAAGTGCCCGTAATTCCGCTGTTAAAGCCCCGAAAATTTAACAATAAGGGTGTTGGGTTTAGAGATATTAATACATGCGGGACGTATTAATTAAATGATGAGGGAAATTGCAAAGCAATGTTCAATTAATATTGGGCGGCACTGCGCACTATT
>NZ_BAJY01000043.1 GCF_000613945.1 Prevotella falsenii DSM 22864 = JCM 15124 | reverse complement strand
TTTTTTCCTGAATAGTATATACGTTCTGCAAAAAAGGTAGTATCGTTCCATAAAAAAGGTAATATTGTTCCGTAAAAACAGTACGGACGAATTATGCAAAATGATATTTGAAAATGCATAAATTCTATATTGATTTTGCGATAACAACTCTTTAAGTTTATATAGATTATGCAAGAGAAACGGAATAATTACAAAAATAATAACTAACTTTGCAACAGTAGTAACTCAATAAAACAATTTAAACACATTAAAGTATGAATATAGGCGACAAGGCTCCCGAAATATTGGGAACCGACCAAGACGGAAAAGAAATCAGACTAAGCGACTATAAAGGCAAGAAGATTGTGCTTTATTTTTATCCGAAAGACTCTACGCCCGGCTGCACATCGCAGGCTTGCAGCCTTCGCGACAACTACGAGCTGATGCAGAAGCGCGGTTACGCCATAATCGGTGTGAGCGTTCAGGACGAGAAATCGCACAAGAAGTTTATCGAGAAATACAATCTTCCTTTCCCATTGATAGCCGATGTAGACAAGAAACTGAACGAAACGTTCGGTGTTTACGGCGAAAAGAAAATGTACGGACGCACCTACATGGGCACTTATCGCACCACATTTATTATAAACGAAGAAGGTGTGATAGAAGAAATCTTCACCCCAAAGCAAATCAAAGTGAAGGAACACGCCGAACAAATCTTGAAGTTAGGGGCGGAATAAAAGCATAATTGTGAAACAAACACAACGAATAAGCAAAGCCACGAAAGAGAAACTCGTGGCTTTTGCTGCTCTATACGAGAACGAGAACTTCCTTGACGGCGACCCATCGTGGTTCATGCACCAAGTAGATGGCAGGCAAAACAAGGAAGTAATGGCTTTCATTGCAGCGTGTTTAAGCTACGGTTCGCGCAAAGTGTTTATGCCGCGCATTCGGTTCCTGCTCGATTGTGCCGGAGGAAATCCCTACGAGTGGATTGCCAAGAAAGCGTTTCGGAACGATATTCCCGACAATTCCGCTTGCTTCTACCGCCTTTACACCAACCACACCATGCACGCATTCTTCTCTGCACTTGCCGAAATGCTGAACCGTCATGGCAGCATTGCCGACTATATAAAATATTTTGCAAGCCGGAAGAACGGCGAAACAACCGCTAAAGTAGAAGCCATCGTTGCCGTAGAAGCACTGTGCACCTTTTTCGCCGAACGACAAGTGGTGGGCATTGTGCCCAAGAACACTTCGTCGTCGTGCAAGCGCATCTGTATGTTCCTGCGTTGGTTGGTGCGCAACGACTCTCCCGTCGATTTGGGAATATGGCACGATTTCATCGACAAGCGGTCGCTTATAATTCCGTTGGACACACACGTATTGCAGCAAGCAACCCACTTGAAACTGCTCAACACCTCTTCGGCAACGATGTCGGTAGCCCGCCGGCTCACCGATGCTTTGCTGAAAGTTTTCCCCGACGACCCACTGAAAGGCGACTTTGCCCTGTTTGGCTACGGCATAAATTCGTAGTCGCAGGGTACAATGCTACTCCGGTAGCGTGCAATCATACTCCGGTTTAGGTAAAAGGTAGAAAAGAAAGTTATTCATCGTACATTTTCTTATAGCATTAGCCGCGCAAGTAAGCAGAAAGACAATAAAATTGAAAAAACGCAAATTCTGTGAAAAAGATGCAGACATTTTTGGAATAGTAGTGGCTTTTCCCTATATTTGTCTACAGATATACAAAAAAGACAATCTGTTGAAATCTAAGCAAATAAGAAAAATGGGAAGAAAGTGTCTTTATATGTTATTCTTATTGTTTGTGCCTTGTTCATTATATAGTCAGACAGCACAAACTAAACTTTGGGGAAACGTAAAGAATACTTCCGGCGAAGTAATGGATTTTGCCGGTATTATAGTTGCAAATCCCCAATCGCCTAACAAGATACTCGCATCAGCATATACCGATGAGCAGGGCAAGTACCAAATAACTGTTGGCTGTAACAGCGACAGTCTGCTGCTCCGTGTATCAAGAATAGAGATGAATCCTGTTGTCATGAAGATACCGAATCGGTCAGGAGAGCATAATATTGTGGCAGATGCAAAGACCATTGAATTAAGAGAAGTTACCGTTAAGGCTAAAAAAGTATATTCGCGGGGCGATACCATTAATTACAATGTGGCTTCTTTTCTTTCCTCATCTGACCAATCCATTGCTGACGTACTGAAGAAAATGCCGGGCATTGCGGTAGCAAAAAATGGACAAATATCTTATCAAGGTAAACCTATCAAGAACTTCTATATTGAGGGACTTGACTTAATGAAAGGACATTATAATATAGCCACGAACAATATCGACCCCAAAAATGTAGGAACGGTGCAGGTATTGGAAAGCCATCAAGACATAAAAGCACTGAAAGGGCTGCGTCCCGAAGAACAAGCCTCTATCAATATTCGCTTAAAAAAGGGCGTAAAGGGCGTATTCAACTTAATTACGACGCTTGGAAATGGCTATGGTAACAACACCTTATGGAACAATGGTGTCATTGCTACCTATTTCAAACGCAACAGTCAGTTTCTTTCTACTTATAAGGGGAACAACACAGGCGAAGACTTATCGCAGGAACTCTACTCTTTTGATAACGACTATTCACGCACAAATGCAATTTCCGGCATCACAATGCCATCGGCTCCCGGCATAGACAAACGTTTTTATTATTTCAATCACTCCCACAATGCGACATTCAACAATGTTTACCGGATTGGTAAATCGGGAGAATTGGGTATCAATGCAGCATATCTCTATGACAAAGACGAACGCAGCAGCCGGTCGAATACGAGCAATATGCTTCCTGACGGTTTGCGGAATGTGGTTGAAGAGACGATGGCAGGAACGGCTAAACAGCAAAAAGCGTATGGCGACGTATCCTATCTCAGCAATAGCGAGCATCGCTATTTGAAAGAACAAGTGAAGTTTGATTGGAGTAAAACCAATGCCGATAGCCGAATACTGGCAGGCAACAAAGCTATTGAACAATTTGGAAAAATAGATTGCTACCGTATTCTTAATAAACTGCATCTTACCAATCGGAACTCTGAATATCGGGGTTACGAATTCATTTCTCTCGTTAATCTTGAAAAGCGACCTCACCATCTTACGGTTCTTCCTAATCTTTTCTCAAATATTATTGTAGATAATACATTACACCAGCAGGTAAATGTTCATAACTTTTCAACGGAAAACAGCTTCAGTTTGCTCTCTGCATGGAGAAAAGGCAACATTAGTTTGCGTCCTTCCGCTACGATAGACTTTCAGCATAATGCGCTGAACAGTTCGCTTGCAAGTTTCCGAAACGAATTAAACTTCAACCTTTTCAATGCCGGAATTGGTGCAGAAACTACATACGACATCGGCAAACTATACGCTTCTTTATATTTACCGATAAGATACAAGCACTTCCAACTGACTGATTTTACAACGGAACGAACAACAAAAAAGTCTCGATTGCGCTTGGAACCCCATCTAAATGTTACTTATCGTATTAATGGAAGCCACGAATTAAGCTTGAAATCCGACATTTCATACTCAACTCCTGTCATTGAAAATCTGTACACCAACAATATTCTAACCTCGTACCGACAGCTCTCGGCATACGATGTTACAGGCTTGTTCGAAGGATTAAACCAATATTATACTTTTGGCTACTCATTCAAAAATATTATTTCGATGAGTTTTGCAGGCATCGACTTCTCTTTGTATCGACAGTGTCCGGAGGTGCTTTATGGTTCATATTATGACGGTATCGCTGAACGCACCATCAGCCAACACACAAATGAGAAAGCCAATACATTCATTACGAAAATCCATGGTAGCCAAGGATTCGATTGGAAACGGCTGAAAATCGGATCATCGCTGTCTTATTCGCATTACGACAATCCGCTATTGGTGCAAAATTCACTACTTCGTTATACGGGCGATGCTATATCGACAAATGTTGATATAAGCCTTACACCATTCAAATGGCTTACCACTTCGTATCAAGGAGAGTACTATTGGACAAGCACAAAGCAGCAAGGTTTTCAACGCCAACCTTGGTGGTGCTCGCTGAACAACGCCGCTTCTTTAAACTTCACACTGCCCGGCGACATTACGTTTTCAACTTCTTTGAACCACTATTACAATAAATTCAATAGCGGCGATAAATCTTTTCTCTTACTCAATGCCGAAGCAAAATATGCCATAAAGCGTTTCAGCTTTATACTGTCATGCGACAATCTGTTCAATCGCGATACCTACTCATATTCCAATATATCGGCACTCACAGAGTCAAGGTCGATATATAACATTCGTCCCCGCAGTGTTTTGCTGAAAGTAAGATTTAGAATAATATAAATAAATATAGATTATGAAACAGCTTTCCATTATTGTCTGTATGTTTGTTTCGCTTACAGCACAGGCGCAAGTTACTACGCCGTTTCCGCAAGAGCTTCGAAAAAGTACTGCCATCGATACGGCGCGCTATAAAATTACGTACAATCTGAAATACAAAAACCACCCTGCCGACAAGACTTATATTGACGATGTACGCAATGTATATATTGGCAGAAACTACGTAAAAGATTTCAGCGACATTATATTTCACTTTGATTCGCTCTGCACAGAAGAGTCTAAACGTGGAGCTACGGCACTGTCCAATATTCAAGGGACGCCATTGCCAATAGAGTTAGTGTTTGAAAAAGCAGGCAGAAAGGCAGATATTAAATACCGTATGCCATTAAAAACCGGTGTTCTGACGTATCAGCAAGATGTGCCGCAAATGGATTGGACTTTCACAGAAGAAACCGATACCATACTTGGATATGCCTGTTCCAAAGCTACCACGGCGTTTGCCGGCAGAGATTACACAGCATGGTTCTCCACGGAAGTACCTCTACCTTTCGGACCTTATAAGTTTGGAGGATTACCGGGCTTAATATTAAAGATACAAGACAATGAATTGCAATACATCTGGGAAGCAATAGGATTTGAAAAAACGAATGTTCCCATATTGGAATATCGTTATGAAGGAGAGAAAAAATGCTCTGCAGAAGAAGCAAGCAAAACCATCGCCCGCATATTCAAATCGCCATTTTCCTTTATAACAGCAAGTATGGGAGGGGGTAAAGTAACCATAATAGGTAAAAATGGGAAGCCTCAAGAATCGACCAATCCCGATGCTTACTCCATTTCATACAAAGCTTTGGAACAATAAATTTGGGCAAATGAAACACAAGTTATTGTTGCAGTTTAAAGCGAACAAACCGCTCTTTTTTGTAAAGAAAAACTTATCGAAAAAACGGTAGTTTCGTTTTGACGTTGCGAAAGCGTAGGTTTTGCGTTGTAAAACCTACGCTTTTGCATTGCAAAACAATAGGTATTGCAAAGCATTGGTAGCGAGCGAGTCAGGCAAGATGTATTATTGCGAATAATGTTTACAGTTTTCTCGCCTTATTTTTGCCTGTGTAAAGATGTGTGAAGGCGAAATGAAGTAGGGGATAAAAGGTTCTTTATACACCGAAAGATGTATATTCGGAAAGAGCAAAAAAAAGAGCGAAACCCTGTAAAAGAGTTCCGCCCTTGTGTATTTTATTGCTTTTTCTGTTTCAGAAAGAATTAGCTGTATCTTAAAATCTGCCCTTGTACGAGCTTTGTATATACACCCAAGTGGTTCAGTTTGCACAACTGTTCCTTGCTGATGCCGTGCTGGCGCGCAATCGATTCGAGTGTTTCGCCTTCCGTTACCTTATGGTAGAGTATTTGGTTGCTGTTGGTTTGCTGTGCAACCGAATTGCGACGGGCAGAGAAATCGGTGTTGGTTGTGTTATTGTTGTTGAAAGTTGTATTGCTGCGTCCTGTTCCTTGAATGTTCTCGCGCGAATATCCCGGACTTGCTGCAGTGCCCCGAAGTGCTGTTGCGCGTGCCGATTCGCTGTCTACTGTCTGTCTGCGGAACACGTAGAAGTCGCCCGTTACGTCCTGATTAGGGAAATCGAAGAGCAGTGCGGGATTAATGGCAACGCCTGCCAAACGTGTTTCAAAGTGAAGGTGAGAACCTGTAGAGCGTCCTGTATTGCCACCGAGTGCGATGGGTTCGCCTGCTCTTACAATTTGGTTTGCGTGGACAATTTGTTTTGAAAGGTGTCCGTAGTATGTTTCCAAGCCGTTGTTGTGGCGTATGATAACATATTTTCCGTATCCTCTGGCATCGTATCCTACAACGCGAACCTTGCCCGAAAAAGCTGAACGTATGGTGTCGCCGATATACACTTTAATGTCAAGTCCTTTGTGAACACGTCCCCAACGGCGACCGTAGTTGCTGGTAACAACTCGGCTTGGAGTAGGCATGTGGAAGCCACGCAAGTCGATTTTGTAAGCATCGGGTAGGTATCCTTGTGCATGAGTCTTTGATGTACTCCAGTCGCTGTAAAGCATTGAAGCCGGATTTTCTATTTCTTCTACCTCTTGCAAACGATTAATAACGATTGTGTCTAAAGTTTTTGCGCGTCGGTCTACGGGCGATTGGCGTGCAATCAAGTCTTGTGCGCACGCGGGTGTTGCTACAAAACCCAACAAAGCCGATAAACCTAACGTTCTTACTATTTTCTTTAAAGTCATTATTACCTTATTTCTGTTTCGGTTATGATTAAACTGGAACCAACCATTATGGTTTCCAATGTGTTATTCTTAAATAGTTGAACAATACAAAAGGCCAACTAAATGATTTAAGAACGTTGCAAAGATAAGTAATTTCTCCTAAAGTCCTTTCTTTCTTAACAGTTTTTATTGTATCTAAAAATCAGCGAAGTGCCTTTGTTATATATTTGTATATTTACGTTTTCTCCCCTTATATTAGGCGTTTCAAGTCTTTTTTGAAAAGCGTGTTTACGAAATAGCCGCCCAATTAATATTAGCTTTTCTTAACTCTTTTAGCCTGTTCCATAGTAAGTTATATTCACTTTTCGAGCAGGTTGGGTCGTTGTCTATTATCTTTTTAGCCTCGTCGCGGGCAAGCTGCACCAACTGTCCGTCGCGGGCAATATCGGCAATTTTCAGGTCGAAAGCTATTCCGCTCTGTTGTGTTCCTTCAAGGTCGCCGGGACCACGGAGCTTCAAGTCGGCTTCGGCAATCTCGAATCCGTCGTTCGTATCGCACATTATATCGATGCGCTTGCGCGTTTCGGCGGTCAGTTTTTGGCTCGTAACCAATATGCAATAGCTTTGTTCGGCACCTCGACCCACTCTGCCACGCAGCTGATGGAGCTGCGACAAGCCAAAGCGTTGCGCATCTAAGATTACCATTACACTGGCATTCGGTACGTTTACACCTACTTCTATCACGGTGGTGGAAACGAGAATCTGTGTCTGTCCTTCCACGAAGAGTTTCATTTCGGCTTCTTTTTCCTTGTCTTTCATCTTGCCGTGAATCTTGCTCATCTTATATTCGGGAAAGACTTCCTTCAGTGCTTCGTAGCCGCTTTCAAGGTTTTAAGGTCTATCTTTTCGCTTTCCTTTATCAAAGGAAACACAATATAGACCTGTCTGCCTAAGTTTATCTGCTTGCGAATGCCGTCGTAAAGACTCGTTGTCTGCGTGTCGAACTTATGAATGGTTTGTATCGGTTTGCGTCCGGGGGGCAGTTCGTCTATCACACTCACATCTAAGTCGCCGTATAAGGTCATTGCCAAGGTGCGCGGAATGGGGGTGGCAGTCATTACAAGAATGTGCGGTGGGTTTTCGTTCTTGCTCCATAGCTTTGCCCGTTGTGCCACTCCGAAGCGGTGTTGCTCGTCGATGACAGCCAAGCCGAGGTTGTTGAACTGCACCTTATCTTCTATAATGGCGTGTGTTCCCACAGCAATGTGAATGGAACCGTCGATGAGTCCGTCCATTACTTCTTTGCGCTTCTTGCCCTTTACGATGCCTGTGAGCAGCTCTATGCGTATGTTCATACCCCGCAAAAAGTCTTTTAGTCTGCAAATGCTGTTCGGCAAGTATTTCGGTAGGTGCCATCAGGCAAGCCTGATAACCGTTGTCGATGGCTATGAGCATAGACATAAGCGCAACAAGGGTCTTGCCCGACCCAACGTCGCCTTGTAAAAGACGGTTCATTTGCCGACCGCTTCCCATGTCGGCACGTATTTCTTTCATTACCCGCTTTTGTGCATTGGTAAGTTCGAATGGCAGGTTGTGCGAGTAGAACCAGTTGAACTGTGTGCCGACGGTTTTGAAATTGTAGCCGCGATACTTACGGCGGTGGTCGCTGGCATACCTTAATATATTCAACTGAACGTAGAAAAGCTCTTCAAACTTCAGGCGCATTTGTGCTCGCTGCGTATCTTCCACCGATTTGGGATAGTGGATTTTGCGCATCGCCTCGTCGCGCGAGATAAGGTGCAAGCGTTGTGTAATGAAGTCGGGTAGGGTTTCCGGCAATGGCGTCGCCAACTTTTCGATAAGCGTTTTCGTAAGTTTTTCGACGGCGTGCGACGTCATTCCCGACTTCTTCATCTTTTCGGTGGTCGTGTAAAACGGCTGCATACCCATGTTGTTGAGCTGCAACTCCGAAGCGTCGTCTATGTCCGGGTGTGTGAATTGAAAGCGTTGGTTGTACAAAGAGGGCTTTCCGAACACCACATACTCCTTGCCTATGAAGTAGTTCTTGTAGATATATTGCGTTCCGTTGAACCAAACGAGGTCGCAAACGCCGTGCCCATCGGTGAAGTGGGCGACGATACGCTTCTTCCGTCGCCCCATATCAAACTCTTCAAAGCTAAGGATATGCCCCTTGATTTGCACAAATGGCATATCGGGAACAAGCTCCGAGATGTGGTAAACCTTTGTGCGGTCTACATATTTGTATGGATAGTATTCCAACAAATCGCGGTAAGTACAGATGCCGAGTTCCTTTTTCAGAATCTCTCTGCGGCGCGGTCCTACCCCTGTCAGGTACATTATGTCTTGTTGGAGTATATCCATTTGGGTTCTTTTAACTTGTTTTCTCTTTGCTTTGAACTTGTTTTTTTCTTTGCAATGTCTGACTTATGTTGTCCTTTCCGTGCTTCGATGGCAATACCGAAGGCTTTTGCTTATTTCTCTTTTACGAGTATTTCAGCCAGCTTTAAATCTAACGGTGTTGTTATTTTAATGTTCTCTCGGTTGCCTTCCACTAACGAAATCTTGCAGCCGAATTGCTCCATAACGGTGGCGTCATCGGTGAACGACTCTTGAAAAGGCTGTGCAAACGCCATTTTAACCATCGTAATGTTGAACACCTGCGGCGTTTGTACACTGCGATAGTTGGCACGTTCCACGCTTTTTGAGTTGCCGTTCTGTTCCATTATGCGCAAACTGTCGGCTATGGGCATCACGGGCGTGGCTGCACAAGTGCGTTGTGCCTCGTCGTAACATCGCTTGATGGTATCGACAGATACGAAAGGGCGCACTCCATCGTGAAATCCGACAAGTCCGTCGTCGCTTTCCGAAATCAGCGATAAACCGCTTTTCGATGATTCGAAGCGTGTTGCACCACCGTCGGCAATCTGATGTGCGATGGTGAAAGTATGCTTTTCGCATAGTTCCCGCCACATTTTCTGTTGGTCTTTAGGCAGTACGAGGATTATTTTCAGTGCCTTGTCGTACTCGTGAAAACGCTCAATGGTGTGCATTAACACAGGCTTTCCACCAATGGGAAGGAATTGTTTGGGCAGTTCGCTCCCCATTCGTAAGCCCTTTCCGCCTGCTACAATGACGATGTAATTCATTGTTTAATGAAGTTTTCCGGATAGTTTAATAAAACTTTCCAAATAGTTTAATGAAGTTTTCTGAATAGTTTATTGAAACTTTGTTAGTTCCGAAACCAGCATTCCGTCCTTTACTTCTTGTGCCGTTGCTGCAGAAGTGAGTTGCTCCAAGATAGCAAAACCATAGAGAAACGCTGCCGCAGGTCCTTTCCCTGTGGTTATGTTGCCGTCTATCGTGCAAAGTTCTCCGGTGTGTTCAGCACCTGTCAGTCGCTTTTCAAAACCGGGATAGCAGGTTGCGCACTTTTCTTTGAGCACGCCCACAGAGCCTAAAACCATTGGTGCAGCACAGATTGCGCCCAATCGTTTGCCTTTTTCGTTCTGTTCAACGAGTAGTTTACGCAAACCTTCGTGTAAGTTTAGGTTTGCCGCACCGGGCATTCCGCCCGGCAACATAAGTATGTCTGCATCTGAGAAATCGTCTATTTCATCGAACAACAGGTCGGCTTTTACCGTAACTCCGTTTGCCGATTCCACCATTAAACTGTCGGAAATACTTACTGTTTTCACTTCAACGCCTCCTCTGCGGAGAATGTCTACGGGTGCTAAAGCCTCAATATCTTCAAAGCCATTAGCAAGAAATTCGTATGCTTTTGCCATATATTTTTCGTTTAAATCTTTAACATTCCAACTTATTTCGTTATTTTTGCAAAAGAAAACGATTGATTAAGACTTTTTGGCACAATTGCCATAAAGATGCTTAACAATGCGTTTCGCTGCTTAAAAACCCAAATGCAAATATACAATATAATTCACAATTTGGCGAAAAAGTAGCGTAGAAAAGATTTATTATGGGCAGCATTTAAAGGCTGAAACATATTTAAAACAGAATATTTATGGCAGGTAAGAAACTTAGTTTCGCTATTTTTGGCAGTAACAGGCAGGCACTTGAAACCGCTTGTATAAGGGAAGTGCTTGACTATCTTACCAAGTGCGAAGCTCAAATCTTTATTGAAGAGCGTTTCTACGAGAACCTTTGCAAGGTTTTAAACAAAAAGGTGCAAGTGTCGGGAGTGATTAAAGAGGAAGACTTTCATACCGATTATGCCATCTCTTTGGGCGGCGACGGTACGTTCTTGAGGGCTGCCGGCAAGGTAGGAGCAAAGAAAATTCCAATTATTGGTGTAAACATGGGACGCTTGGGCTTTCTTGCCAACGTGCTGCCGAGTGAGATTAAAGAGACTTTAGACGATATATACAATGGTAATTTCGACATCGACGAACGTTCGGTTATCAAGATTGAATCGGAAAACGGGTCGATAGAAACCTATCCTTACGCCCTGAACGATATATCCATACTAAAGCGCGACAACGCTTCGATGATTACAATACATGCCAGTATCGACGGCGAATACTTGGTAACGTACCAAGCTGACGGTTTAATTGTAAGCACACCGACCGGCTCTACGGCTTACTCGCTGTCTAACGGCGGTCCTATCATCGTTCCGCGAGGAGGCATCTTGAGCCTTACACCCGTTGCACCGCACAGCTTAAACATTCGTCCTATCGTGCTCAGCGACGATGTTGAAATACGCTTTGAGGTGGAAAGCCGTAGCCATAACTACCTTGTGGCTATCGACGGACGCTCTGAAACGTTAGAAGAAAGTACAGTATTAAGCATTCGGAAAGCACCTTTCGTTATCCGAATAGTAAAGCGTCGCACCCACAGCTACTTCTCTACGCTGCGTACAAAGCTAATGTGGGGTGCCGATTTACGGAAATAAAAGGAAGCAACAGAGCCGAATAACAGAGGCAATAGAATCAAGAAAGCAAATGAGGATTAAAGCACTTTTCAACACTCCGAAGACCAAATACGGTGCGAAAGAAATATTTAGATGGCTATGGCGTGCTTGGCGGGGCAACCGATTGCAAGCCGTGCTCAATGCAATAGTAGGACTTTTAGGCGTGGTAGTATCGCTTTCGTCGGTGTGGGCTGTGCAACACGCCATCGATGTCGCATCGCACGAAGTTGAAGGCAGAATTATTATAGCCGTACTCCTTATGGGTGCCCTCATATTGTGCAGCTTTGCCTTGAACATTGCATCGGTTTGGATTCGTAATATCTTAGGAATAAAAGCCCAAAACCGTATGCAGCAGAAGTTGCTCGACCGCATTTTGCGCTCTAAATGGAACGGAAAGGAAAGCCATCATTCGGGCGACGTGCTGAACCGATTGGAGATTGATGTGGCAAACGTGGTGAATTTCCTGACCGAAGTTATTCCCAACTCGCTTTCAACCTTAGCACTCTTCGTCGGTGCATTCGGTTATTTGTTCTTAATGGATTGGCGTTTGGCAATCGTTATTGTGATAATGATTCCCATTTTCATACTTTTCAGCCGCATTTATGTAAGGCAGATGCGCCATTTAACGAGCGAAGTGCGCACGTCAGACTCGAAAGTGCAAAGCATTCTGCAAGAAACCATTCAGCACCGTATGCTTATAAAGACCTTGGAAGGCGACGGAGCGGCTGTCGATAAGTTGGAAGACACACAGAGCGTGCTGCGAAACAACGTGGTACGTCGCACGAAATTCTCGGTGTTCTCTTATCTTGTGCTCAACTTAGGCTTTTCCATTGGCTACCTTATCGCCTTTACTTGGGCTGCTGTCAGACTTTCGGCGAGCACATTGACCTTTGGCGGCATGACGGCTTTCCTGCAATTGGTGAACAGGATACAAAGTCCTGCACGCCAGCTTACACACCTTGTACCGCAATTTGTTTCGGTTTTCACAGCCGCCGAACGATTAATGGAGTTGGAAGAAAACCCTTTGGAGGAGCAGGGAGAGCCTATCGAAATGGCGTCGCCGTGCGGTGTGCGCTTCACCGATGTGGCTTTTGCTTACGAAGACTCGGAAGATAACGTCATAGAACACCTTTACTACGACTTCTACCCGGGCTCTTGTACGGCTATTTTGGGCGAAACAGGGTCGGGAAAAACCACCATTGTGCGTATGATTTTAGCACTTTTACAGCCCAATAGCGGTAAAGTGGAAATCTACAATCAGAAAGAAAGCCGCGAATTAAGTCCGCTTCTGCGCACCAACTTCGTATATGTGCCACAAGGAAACACGCTTATGAGCGGAACCATTCGCGACAATCTGCGACTTGGAAAGATAAATGCCACCGACGAAGAGATGACAGAAGTGCTGAAACAAAGTTGTGCCGACTTCGTATTCGACCTTCCCGACGGTCTCAACACGCAGTGCGCAGAGCAGGGAGGTGGGCTCAGCGAGGGGCAGGCACAGCGCATTTCGATAGCACGTGCTTTGCTTCGCAACCGCAGTATAATGCTTTTCGACGAGGCTACATCGGCACTCGACCCCGATACGGAGCGAGAACTCTTGCAGAATATTCTCTCGAAACACAACAAAACCATAATTTTCATTACCCATCGCCCTGCCGTGGTGGAATATTGCGACCAGACCATCGAGGTGAAAAAGCAACATTCACACAGAGAATACATAAAAAGGGCGCAGGCGCAAAATCCAACTGACAGATAAAAAAACATTAAAGAGAAATAAAATGAAAAGAATTATTCTATCGGCAATGCTTCTTTTGGCAACTTTCGCCACTGCTATGGCGCAAGACTTAGACAGCAAATATGCCACAAAACTACTGAAGCCGGGCACTGTTGCACCCGATTTCACGCTGCGTACAGCTGACGAAAAGGACATAAAACTCCGTGATTTTCGTGGCAACTACGTTGTTTTAGACTTTTGGGCATCGTGGTGCCCTGATTGCAGAAAGGACATTCCGGCGATGAAACAGCTTTGGAGCGACTTTATGGACTACAATGTGCGCATCATCGGTATATCGTTCGATACGAGCAAAGAGGCTTGGGTAAACACTTATTGGGACAAATATCAAATGAATTGGACGCAGGTGAGCGAACTGCGGAAATGGAAAAAGGAAACCAAAATAGACCGCTTGTACCGCGTAGATTGGATTCCAACGATGTATCTGATTGACCCGAACGGAAGAATAGTGTTGGGTACGGTAGAGATAGAAAAGCTGCGTGCCACCTTGGAAGAGCTGAAACCCCGATTGAAGATGTCTCTGCCGACGTCATGCCTGCCTACGTGGGTGGCAACGAGGCTATGGAACAATACTTGAAAGAGTATCAACTCTATACTTTGCAGACGCGCAAGATGCGCATCGATGCTAAGGTAGAAGTGTCGTTCAGCATCGAAATGGACGGAACGGTTACAGGTGCACGCGTTCTGAACGTTGCGGACTTGAAGGCAAACAGTCCTAAATACGATAAGCTAACCGACGAAAAGAAAGCCGAAGTAATGGCTGCTGCCACCGAACACTTCCGTAAAGAGGCTGTTCGCTTGGTGGAACGTATGCCGAAATGGACACCCGCACTGAAGAACGAACGCCCCATAAAGGAGAAAATGACCATCATCATAGAGTTCGACCCTTATTATAAAGGTCCTAAAAAATAAGAACTTTCCGAGAAGCGGGGCAGCCGGTGTATGGCTGTTCAATTTGTTTTGCAGTCTTGAATTAGAAGCAACAGTTGCTTTCATCGTTGTTTAAATAAGTTATTAAGCGACACGAAAGCTACGGATAGAATATATAGGGGCGTGATTTGCCACTTTCCTGACACCGAAGAAAAATTGTGTTGGATACAAGGAACGTGGCA
>NZ_BAJY01000044.1 GCF_000613945.1 Prevotella falsenii DSM 22864 = JCM 15124 | reverse complement strand
AAAAGAGCCGTGAAGACGATGGCAAAGTGAAAGCATAAAAGATAAAAGCAATATAGATACGTTTAATTTTGAACACCTACTTACCCATTATAAACTTATATTCATCACATTTAAACATTACTTATTATGAAAAAATCAATTATTCTTTCCATTCCGTTGCTTTTCCTGTTGCCCCTGACGCTGCTTGCACAGAAAGTAACAGTAGACGGCATTGTCTATTCCCTTAGCGAATACGGTCCTTACGCCGAAATAACAGGTGCCGACCCCAACCTTACGAAAGCCGAAATAAAGTCGAGTGTAGACATAGAAGGCACAGCCTATCCGGTAGCTTCCATCGCCATGTCGGCTTTCAGCAAGTGCACCAACCTTTCAGACGTATCCATTCCTTTGAGCGTAAAAATCATTGGCTATTTTGCTTTCACAAACTGTCAGAAGCTCACCAAGGTTGTTTTGCCCGACAGCGTGCAAGCCATCGGTGGTGCTGCCTTCAAGAACTGCACCGGTCTTAAAAGCATTGTTCTGCCGCCTACCATCACATACATTGCCCCGGCGGCTTTCCAAGACTGCCATAGCCTTTCCGGCGTGGTCATTCCCGATAGCATAGACATGCTCAACGCTTCTCTTTTCAAGAATTGCACAAGTCTTACAAGCATTGTAATACCCGAGAAAGTAACAGAGATACATAGCGGTGTGTTCTCCGGTTGCAGCGGTCTTACGAGCATCGTTATACCCGATAAGGTGAACATGATAGACCGTTATGCCTTCAGATATTGCACCGGACTGAAGCGTATTTTGCTCGGCAGTGGCTTGAAAATTATCGGTACAGCCGTTTTCAACAGTTGTAAGGCTTTGGAACAGATAACATGCGAAGCCATCGAACCACCCACCTGTGTGGAAGAAGCCTTAGACGACGTGAACAAAGAGACTTGCAAACTGCTTGTTCCGTCTGTCAGCCTGAATGCCTATAAGCACGCCAAGCAATGGCAGGACTTCGTCAATATCGAAGCCACAAGCACAGGTATCGCAAAGCCCGCAGCCGACACCGCAGCCGCAACAGCCCTCGATGTGTACACCTTGGGCGGTGTAAAGGTGGGCACAACAGCCTCGCTCTCTTCACTTCCTCGCGGTATCTACATCGTGAACAAGAAGAAAATGGTTGTGAAATAAGTCGCAACAGCCGTGCACCGAACAGACAACCATCGTGAAATAAACACTCCCGAACATTGATATAAAAATGCTGAGGCTCTGCGCTTTGGCATTTTTGTTTTCTTTCCCTGCATCTTCTGCAAAGCCCTGTTATTGCTTTCACGCCCCCTGCATTAATCCCCAATCGACCATTAGCGTCCTAATGAACCGATTGGAGTTAAAGAAACAGTTTACCCCCAATGCGGTGATTAGCGTCCTAATCACCGATTGGGGGTTACGAATGTAAACGTTTCGGGAAGCGCAGAAACAGTTCTTATTTTGTAAAGATAGTTCGTAGAAAAAACGACGATTTCGATTTGGCGTTGCGAAACCGTAGGTTTTGCGATGTAAAACCTACGCTTTTACCGTGCAAAACCTACGGTTTTGGAATGCGAAACAATAGGTTTTGCAACATGCTGACAGCGAAATAGTTATGCAATGGATATTCTTGCGAAAAATAATTACACTTTTATGGGCTGTTTTCAGCACGACGGGGCGAAAACAGCGAAGAGAGTCAAGTTGCCTCGACTCCCTTCTTTTTTAATTCCTCTATATAATGTTTTGTCAGTCTTAGTTCGTTTTGTATTTGGTCTTAGTATATGGAACCTTTTCTCTTTCAGTCTTTTTCGGTTTAGCCCAAATCGTTCATTAGTGTCCTTGACCGGTTTTGTTCGATTGTCGAGCAGATGTGCCGGCATTTCATCGAAGGTGTAGCGGGCTACATCGAGATGGAATGGCTGCGCAGATGCCGGCAAGCGGACCAAAGCGGTAAGGAAGCATTACGGAATAACACATCTAAGCAAATGCGTCCTAATGCCCGATTGGGGTTTAGCCCTCGTACACGAAGGTGAAGTTTTTCTCCGTCGTGAGCGAGTTGCCTACGTAGCAACCTTTGTGTGCAAATGTTTCCACCTTCTTGCGCATCTTGTCGTCAAGGTTGCCCTTTACGTGAAATTCGATGTCGATTTTTTCTATTTTCATCGTTTCGGGGTTCTCCACAATCTCGCCCACTACGGCGTATGTGCCTGTAAGGTCGATGTTTTCGCGGAATGCACGCATGGCGATGGTGGTCATGGCACACGCTGCGAGCGACTGCGCCAATATGTCTGCCGGTGTTGCATACTCACCCAAACCGCCCGATGCTTTGCCTGCGTCGGTTGTAAGGGTCTGTCCTGAATGCTCGTAAGTAGCTTCTACTCTGAAATTACCTAAGTATTTTACTATTGATTTCTCCATGTTAATGTTTTTTTTATTTTCCATTGGCAAAGATAATACTTTTATTTCATACTGCAAACAAATATACTGTAATTATTGCTATTAAACGCTTTTTAAGTTTTTTGCGAAGCAAGGAAATGCCCAATGCAGTTGTTCGATAACACGGAAATACAGAAGTATTTTTCCTTAATTAACATAGAATTATTGTTAAACAATAAATTATTGTCGTTTCTGATTTGGAAGTAAAAAATATTTTATCTATATTTGCAGCACAAAACGAAAGAATTGTTGCCACATTTCAATTACACCTTTATATAAAGGAGACAAAAACAGGGAACTATGAACAAACGATTGAATTTCTATTGCACCATATTGCTGTGCATCATGTCTGCTGTTATGCTCTACGCATTCTACGATGCGAGAAAGGATATTGTCAGCGATTTCAAAGCCGGTGCGCGCAGTGCGGACATAGAAGAGAAGATACGGCACGATAAAAACTACGTGAATTCGAAGGAATACAAGGAAATAATGCGCGAGAGAGACGAAAGCGAGGCGTGGGTAAGAGCCACTACCATTTCGTTCAAGGCTAATTTAGACGCCGAGCTGCTACCTTCGTAAATCAGAAAACCGGTAAGCCGGAGAAGATATGGATACGCATGGCAGACGTGAACTACCAGTCGCCACGCTATTTTCTTGTAATAAAGTCCTTGTTCTACATTGTCATGGCGGTGCTCACGATAATGGTTTTGGTTATGTCGTTCAAGCTGATAGCCCGCTTCCGCAACTCCGAGAATATCTTCTTGACGCGCAATTTAAAGGTGATACGTATCATGCGTTCTCCGTGCTCGCCTATTATATAATATGGTGGGGCATCAAGCTGGCTGAAATATACTTCATACAGCAGTCGTTCAGCCTTGCGGGGCAGACCATAGACATTGCCGATTCGCTCGATTTCCCTAACGGGTTGTTTGAAATCCCTTTCATTTTCATCATCTATGAAATATTTGCCATCGGTGTAAGAATGCGAGAAGAAAATCAATTAACAGTGTAAGGAAAGGAACAAGATGATAGTAGTAAACCTTGACGTCATGATGGCTCGGCGGAAGATGTCGCTAAACGAACTTTCCGAAAAGGTGAACATCACCCTTGCCAACCTATCTATTCTCAAGACAGGGAAAGCAAAAGCCATACGCTTCACCACACTCGACGCCATCTGCGAGGCATTGAACTGTCAGCCCGGCGACATACTTGAATACAGCGAGGACAAACAGGAATAAAGAAAGAAATATAAAAAAAGTTTGTAGATTAAATTGTTTAGTTAAACGAATCTGAGGTGGCTGCAGCGAGAGCGGAAAGCGTCCGCTCTCGTAAAGGCTCACTCTCTTTCGCACAACCACAAACCGCAAACGGGAAAAAACAAGCAATAGAACAATAGATTAATAAATAAAAATATGAGAATTAGGAACATCTTAATGGTTGCGCTCGCGCTATTTGCCACCCGCGCAACAGCACAGAACGAAATGGCAGATATGCCTAAAGCTCCTGTGGACGAAGCTGTTAAAGTAGGACATCTCGACAACGGACTTACCTACTACATTCGCAAGAACAACTATCCCGAAGGAAAAGTAAACTTCTACATTGCCCACAAGGTTGGCGCAATTCAGGAACGCGACGACCAAGACGGACTTGCACACCTGTTGGAACACATGGCTTTCAACGGTTCAAAGCACTTCCCGGACGACTCTGTCGTTAAGTTCATGGACAAGACAGGCGGCGGCTGGAACGCTTACACCACAGCCGACCACACCGTTTATTTTCTTACGGGCATCGCTGCCAACCGTCCTGCACAGGTAGACTCTTGTTTGCTCGTATTGAGCGACTGGTCTCAGGGACTCACACTTACAGCCGACCAAATAGAAACAGAGCGCGACGTGGTGCACAACGAGTATCGCGGACACAACGCCATGCAACGCTTGCTCCGCGCTGCCAATGCCGACTTGTTCCCTAACAGCATCTACGGCCGCCGCACGGTTATCGGAAGCATGGACGTTATCGACAAGTGCAACCCCGAAACACTGCGTGCCTACTATCGCAAGTGGTACTTCCCCGGCAATCAAGCTATTGTAATCGTGGGCGACATCGACCCTGCAAAGATAGAAGCAAGCATCAAGCGCATGTTCAGCGGACTGAAACCGTCGAAGGAAGCTACCAAGGCTACACCGGTAATGATAGAAGACAACGACAAGACACTCTATGCTTTCGGTAGCCATCAGGAAGTTTCGCAGGAACTTTTCCAGCTCTATCGCAAGACAGACTACATCGCGCCCGAAGAGAAGGCGACTCTGCCATACCTTTATCTCTCGCCAATGTATAGCCTTGTGAACCTCATGTTCAACAACCGCATGCAGAAAATAGCACAAAATCCTGAGTCAAACTTCGTTGTTGCGCAGGCTTCTGTGGAGGGCTATGCAGGTCATACAATTACCCGCGACGCCGAAAGCATCGTGGTAATACCGAAGGCAGGCAAGGAAAAAGAGGCGATGGCACAGATTATTCGCGAAATGAACCGCATCGGACAGTTTGGTTTCACCGAGTCGGAATTTAAGCACGCAAAGGAGGCTTACAAGGCTTCGTTGGACAATCTCTACAACAACCGTGCTACCATAACCAACGATTCATACGCACAGAAGCTCATTAAGAACTTCCTCGAAGGCGAACCTTACAGCACCATCGAGCAGACATACGAGATGTACGGCCAGATTTTGCCAATGCTGCCACTCGCAAGCATCAACGAATTGGCTAAGAGTCTTATCAACACAAACGAGAAAAACTTCGCCATCAGCGTAATTCTTCAGGAGAAAAACGGCAAGACCGGTTTCACCAAAGCAGAACTCCCGGCTATCGTAGACGCAGCACGTGCCGAGAAAGTAGAAGCCTACGTAGACAATACGAAGGAAGAACCCATGATGCTGAAAGAGCCTAAGGCAGGCAAGATAGTAAGCGAAAAGCCATTGAAGCAGTTCGGCGCAAAAGAGCTGACACTCTCTAACGGTGCAAAAGTTATCTTGAAAAAGACCGACCTCAAGGCAAACGAAATACTCGTGATGGCAACAGCACCGGGCGGAAAGAGCATCGGCAAGAAGGAAAACCTCGCTATGCGCAAGCTCTGGGACGACATTGCCGGCATACACGGACTGGGAACAAAGGGCATCAACGACCTTGCCAACATGGCACAGACAAAGATGACCGCCGTAGAAGCAGGTGTCAGCAACGACCTACACTACCTCAGCGGTTCTACCGTGAACGAGAATGTGGAGACATTGATGCAGATGATAAACCTTAGCTTCACCGACATAAAGAAAGACGAAGCCTACTATAAGCTCATCATGCAGTACATGAAGGGGCAGTTTGAGAACAAAGCCAGCAAGCCTGAAGTCGTTATGCAGGACTCTGTGGCTTACTACAACCACAACAAACAGCTGGACGTACTTTCTCCGGACGTCAAGGACTTCGACAATCTCGACTACGACCGTGCGCTCGAACTTTATCGCCAACTCTTCAACAACGCAGGTGAATTTACTTTCACATTCGTAGGCAGCTTCGACGAAGCAACCATTCGTCCGCTCATCGAGAAGTATATCGCTTCGCTCCCGGCAAGCAAGAAGAAGGCAGAACTTGCCGATATGCGCAACTATACAAAGGGGAAGGTACAGAAGAGCTTCAGCTACAAGATGTCGAACCCGCAAAGCAAGATAATCGACACTTATCGTTCGGACAAGGTAGACTATACGCTTGCCAACTCGCTTAACGCAAAGGCATTAGGTCAATACTTGTGGAACAAGATGTTCGAGATTATCCGCGAGAAGGAAAGTGCTGTTTACACGCCGCTGCCAAGAGTAAGTCTTGAGAACGATTTAACCGGCAGTTACATCACAATCGGTTGCGAACTGGCTACCAATCCGGAGAAGACAGCCATCGCAGAGAAGCTCGCACGAGAGATTATCTTCGATGCACAGACAAAAATCACCAACGAAGACGTTGCACGTGCGAAGGAAGCTATCCTCAAGAGCCACACCGATGCAGTGAAACTCAACAGCTATTGGCTCGACGTACTTTCAGACTACGCTACCTACGGCGTTGATAAAGCCAACGGTTTCGACGCAGTAATGAAAGCTATGTCGCCCAAAACACTCGGCGAAATCGCCAAGACCGTACTTAAATCGGGCAACTACGTTCAAGTTATCATGAACGCAGAGAAGCTCGAGAAGTAAGAAGCCGACAACAAAAGGCAACTCCTCGCTGCAGCAAAGCTGTCTTCGGGGAGTCGCCTCGTTGCATAAAAAGAACAATCAAGACAGGTTCTGAAAACCAAAAGCCACAACGTGCACGACAGTTTTACGACAAGTCTGCCATGGCATGGAGTTTGCAGGAATGTGTCTGAAGATATATCCTCGTTACAGAGAAACTGTGTTCGAGGGCTTTTCTAAGTTTGAATAACGTATTTTAATAGTTTTGATTAGATAGTAGTGTACTCATTACTGTGAAGCAACGGGCACACAAACCACCGGCAGCTGTGAAGCCTGAAGTGGTCTCCGGGGTGGCTTTGCCGTCCACATACTTGATAAGTTCTCTCGTCGGACGGCATCAGTCCCCCGGAAAAATAAATGGAGAATGCCCCGCAAAACGGAGCATTCTCTTTTTTGTAGCTGCTTTTTCTCCATAGAAATTCTAGTTTCCCTAGAATTCCTAGAAACCATAGAGCCCCCTGCAACCCCGCAACAAAAGTGGGTATCGGATATGGCTGCCACCTTCATTACTATTGGGTATTCCGCCCATATTTCCGCCGAAACCAATGAAAACATTACCTGAAAGTAGGTAAAAACCACGAAATCAGGTGCAAAGAAAATCACGAAAAATAAGTATTGTGTAAGGTTTTCTTTCTTTTTAACTTTGCAACCGCTGAAGTGAAATGAATACAACAGTAAGAATTAATTAAATAAAAACATAAATACAATAATACTAAAAAAAATGAAAACAAGAATTTTTGCAGTAGCTTGTTTGGCTGCACTCCTTTTCACATCGTGCGGTAAAGACAACAACGACGAGCCTAAGACAACACCTGAGACAGCGCAAGTAAAGCATTTTGAAACCGTTATGCCCGGTTACGATTCATGGATTTACATCAATCTCGAAACGGGTAGGTTCCAACAACAGGAAGAACTTGGCGAACGTGAATATCGCAAGTATAAGTCAATGGGCGGTACCGACTACGAAGTAGTAAAGAAAGAACCTGCCAAAGGCACAGAGGCAGACCTGCCGAAAGGTTGGCACCTTGCCTTCCATATTACCGATGCACGCACCAACAACGGCGAAGTGCTGATGACAGAAGAAACCGATTTGAACAAAATAACGGCATTCCCGACCGGCAATTACGTAGCTGACGCACCGGCAGATATATATGTAGACTTGAGCGGCATGCAGAGCGGTGGCATCATTGCAGTATCAAAGGCTATGGTGAACAGCGAAATGAACAAGTGGATCAAGAGCACAGGTATGGGCAAACCAAAGATTGTAAGCGACAAGGTGTTTGCAGTGAAGTTCAAGAATGGCAATGCAGCCCTGATTAAATTTAAGGACTACTTGGACAAGACCGGCAAGCAAAAAGTTGTCAGCTTCGACTATAAGTTCATAAAGAAAGCATAGAAAGTCAGCATTATGGGCATTATACGATAACATCAGCGATAAATGCAGAGGCATAAACCGTCTCTGCATTTATTGCTATCCGTTTGTCCGAACACACATTATATATAATACCAAAGCAGGCGATTGCAGCTCTTGGCGGTTTCCGACGAGAGAAACGGAGTTTGTTCGTGCGAACTTCATTAGCATACAACCTTAATTCAGCATTATCAATGCTTCATCAGTATGAAGAAACTACTTCTTACATTCGTATTACTGACGGCGGTTTTTGCCACCGTTTTTGCAGATAACGTTCCGCCCGATAAGGGCTATCCTATCACCGGAACGGTGGTAGATGTAGACACCGACGAACCTTTGGCAGGTGCAACGCTCACGGTGGAAGGCACAAACATCGTGGTGGGCACGAACAGCAAGGGCGAGTTTACCATTCGTTTCGGCGATAATAAAGTTTATGTTATCCATGTTTCGTGCATGGGTTACGCCCCCCGAACCCTGCGTGTACCGGCAGTAGGGCACCCGCCGCTCAAGATTAAAATGATACCAACCAACACTAATTTGGACGAAGTGGTGGTAACCGGCTCGAGAACAGAGAAGCCTTTGAAAGACGTACCCGTCATTACACGTGTCATTTCGCAGGAAGAAATAAAGACCGTGAACCCGGTAGACCTGAACACGCTCTTGGAATACACTTCCGGGCATACAGTTCTACTACAACAGCATGAGTCAAACCACCACGATAAACTATCAGGGCATGGACAGCAAGTCTGTTCTTTTCCTCCTCGACGGTGAGCGAATGAGTGGCGAAGGTGCCGACCACAACATCGACTTCAGCCGAATTAACGTAGACAACATCGAACGCATCGAGGTGGTACGTGGTGCTGCGTCTACCCTTTACGACAGTCGTGCCATCGGTGGCGTCATCAATCTCATCACAAAGAAGAACGCACGCCCCCTCAATGTGCAGCTCAACTCGCGCTATGCAGGCTCGAACGGCGAGAACTACTCGTTGCAAGTAGGCGTAAACCGCAGCCATTTCAGTTCGCAAACATCGTTCGGCTATCGCCATCGCGACACTTACTGGGTGAAAGACAAAGAAGGAAAGACCATAGAACGCATAGCCCCTGACGGCAAAGGACTTCAGGAGAAAAGCGAACCGCAAGATATTCCGGTCTACGGATACAAGATTTTCGACCTCGGACAACGCTTCCGCTATCGTTTCAGCGACCATCTGAATGCCGAACTCTTCGGTTCTTTCTATTCAAACATACGTCCTACGTACACCGGACGCCGCTATCACCAACGCTACGAAGACCTTGTTGTGGGCGGAAAAGCAAATTGGCAGATAAACGAAAACAACGGTTTCGCCTTCTCGTACACCTTCGACAACTATGCGAAGAAAAACGACTACGACCTTGTGAAGCTCGTCGAGAAAGTCTATAACAACACCAACCACAGCGCACGCCTATACTATACAGGCACGTTCGGCCGCCATACGTTCAATGCGGGCATCGAAGGCGTACACGAAAGTCTGCGCCACTATATGATGAAAGATACAGGAATGGTCCGCACAACGCAGCTCTCGCTCTGCGCACAGGAAGATTGGCGCATCACCGACAACTTCAACGTTGTGGTAGGGCTGCGCGGCGACAAAGGGCAACACTACAATTTCCACCTCACACCGAAGATTTCAGCCCTCTATCGTCCTTTCCGGCACCTCACATTCCGTGCAGGCTATTCGCAGGGCTACCGCATTCCCACCCTCAAGGAACTCTACCAAGAGTTCAATATGGCAGGCATCATCATGATATACGGCAACAAAGACCTCAAGCCGGAATATGGCAGCCAGCTCTCGGCATCGGTCGAATACGACTGCGGCGGTTTCAACCTCTCGCTGTCGGCATACCACAACCGCTTCCGCAATAAGATTACGTACGAATACATATCGCCGGGCGAAAGTTACAACATGCGCTATGTAAATGCCGACAACGTGAAAACAACAGGTATAGAAGCCACCCTGAACTACCGTATGCAGTGCGGTTTGCGCCTGATGGCAGCCTATACCTACATCAACGACTACAACGTGCGCAACGGTTACAACCAGTCGTGGATACGTCCGCATACAGCCAAGTTCAACGCAACCTATAAGCGCAAGTTCGGAAAGACCACCGAGTCTATCGCATTCAACAGTCAGTGGATGTCGCGCATCACACGCTACTCTTACGAGGCAAAGGCAAATACCTACACGCGCTACGTGTTCGACCCGCGCACCATCTGTTCTATCAACCTGCGTTCGGAACTTCCGCGTGGCATCAACCTTGGTTTCATGGTAGACAACATTTTCAACTATCACGACAAAGCTGCCGACTCTGACGTGCAACTGCCGCTCAACGGCATCAGCTACGTACTGACGGTGGGCATCAACATATCCGATATGTTCAAGAAATAAACACTATTGTACGGTATCAGGGGCGGTACAGCCAAAATACAATGCGGCTGTACTGCCGATACAATACCACTGTGTTGTTGGCACGACGCCATTATACCGGCGGTATATTGCGACTGTGCTTTCACTACAACGTCGCTGTAATCAAGCGTATAAACAGTTTTGTACTTTCCTGAACAACCCGTTAAAGACTAAAATCCTAACAGTATGAAGAAACGAAAAATACTTATCATCGTCGCCGTGGCAGCATTGCTGCTCATCGGTTTTGGTGTGTGGAGCAAATGGCTGTCTACCACACGGATAGCTTTTGTGAACTATCAGACCATCACGCTCGGACAAATAGCCCGCGCCAACGACAATCCGCTCATTAAAATAGAAAACCTTGATGCCGACGACATAAAGAAAGCCGACGACTACGATATGGTTTTCGTGCAGGCAATGGGCTTGCGCCTTACCGAAGAACAGCGCGGAGAACTCGAAAAAGCCATGAAAGGCGGAACGCCCGTAGTAAGTACGATGATTACAAACCCCGACAACGATTTCTGTTCGGTAGACACTGCCGACGCCAATCGCCTGAAAGACTACATCGGAAACGGCGGACGCGAGAACTATCGCAATATGCTCAGCTACGTGCGCAAGCATATTGACAAGAAGATTATCTACGCTCCCGAAGCCGGAAAGGTGGTGGAACGCGTCTACGGACTGCTTTACCATGCCGACCCGGACCGCCCCGACGACGAGGACAAGCAGTTTAATTCCGTAGCAGAGTACACGAAATTCCTGAAAGAAAAAGGACTTTGGAAAGACAATGCCCCTGCTGTCATCATCACAGGCTCTATGGGCGAACCGAAAGAACTGATTGCCGAACTCGAGAAAACAGGCAATGTGGTTTATCCGGTCCATTCCGTTCAGAAGTTCGTAGAGGACCAACACGCCGACAGCGTGAATGTTTCGGCAATCATTAATATGGCACACGGTCGCTTGGGCGACGCTTTCGTAGACTATCTGAAGCGTGTCAATGTGCCGTTCTTTGCTCCGCTGAACGTGAACAGGCTGGAAAAGAAATGGGAAGACGATAAAATGGGAATGAACGGAGGTTTCCTTTCGCAGAGCGTAGTTACGCCGGAAATCGACGGAGCTTTGCGTTCGTATGCTCTTTTCGCCCATTATGTAGGCAAAGACGATTTGGAATACGTCGCTGCCATGCCCGAAAGGCTCGGCACGTTCGTACAAACCGTGAACAACTACATATCGCTGAAACACAAGCCGAACAGTCAGAAGCGTGTCGCTATCTACTATTATAAAGGACCGGGACAGAACGCCATGACCGCAGGCGGTATGGAAGTAGGTCCTTCGCTCTACAATCTGCTGCTGCGTTTGAAGAAGGAGGGCTACAACGTAGCGGGCTTGCCCGACTCGCCCGAAGGACTTATGCAAGCCATTCAGCGACAGGGCGCAGTGTTCAACCTTTATGCCAAAGGTGCGTTCGACGACTTTATGAAGAACGGAAAGCCTGCTCTCGTCAGCAAAGAAGAATACGACAGTTGGGTGAAAAAGACACTCCGACCGGAGAAATATAAAGAAGTGGTGAAAGCAAACGGCGAGTTCCCGGGCGAATTTATGGCTACACCCGACGGCAAACTTGCTGTGGCACGCGTGCAGTTCGGCAACGTTGTACTGCTTCCGCAGAATGCTGCGGGCAAAGGGGATAATGCTTTTCAAATCGTACACGGTACCGATGCTGCACCACCGCACACTTACATCGCTTCTTACCTGTGGACACAATACGGTTTCAAAGCCGATGTTCTGATACACTTCGGTACACACGGCAGTCTTGAATTTACACCGAAAAAGCAGGTAGCATTAAGCAATCTCGACTGGCCCGACCGTTTGGTGGGTGCATTGCCGCACTTCTATCTCTACACAATCGGCAACGTTGGCGAAGGACTCATAGCCAAACGCCGCTCGTATGCGGGCTTACAGTCGTACCTCACACCGCCGTTCATGGAGAGCGGAATGCGTGGCGCGTATGGCGAACTGTCTTCTAAATTGAAACTTTACACACAGAATATCGGTAAAGACAAAGCATTGCTTCAGCGTACCTCGCTTGCCATCAAGGCACTTGTGGTTCGTTTGGGCTTCCATCGCGACTTGGGCTTGGACAGCGTGCTTACCCGTCCTTACACCGAAGAAGATATTTTGCGCATCGACAACTTTGCCGAAGAACTCTCGAACGAGAAGATAACAGGGCAGCTTTATACTTTGGGTGTGCCTTACGAGGCTGCACGCATCAACAGCAGCGTGCTCGAAATGTGTACAGACCCTGTGGCTTACTCGCTCTTCACGCTCGATAAAGTGAGAGGAAAAGCAACCGAAGCATTGCTGAAACACCGCTCCGAGTTCAACAGCCGCTACCTTTACCCTGCAAAAGCGTTGGTTCAGTCGCTCATCGGCAGTTCGTCGGAAGTTACAGATGCCTACGTTTGCAAGGTAGGAAATCTATCGCCTGCCGACCTTCAGCGTGCCCATAAGATATACGAAGACCTCACAGCACCGTCGGATATGATGAAGATGATGATGGGAATGGGCGCAATGGGCAAGAAAGGCAAAGGCGGCAGCGGCATGCCGGCAGGTATGGGAATGCCTAAAGGAATGGGCAAAGGCATGCCGATGGGCAAGTCTATGCACGGCAAACAAGGCGGTGCTCCGTCTATGGGGCACGGCGGCAAGATGCCTGCAATGGGTAAAAGCATGCCAAAGGGTATGCCGATG
>NZ_BAJY01000045.1 GCF_000613945.1 Prevotella falsenii DSM 22864 = JCM 15124 | reverse complement strand
GCCTTGTTTCCTACAAAATTCGGCTGTGTCTTTTTTTCGCCTTTTCTCCACCATAATTAAAATAAATTGCGTAAATTTGCACTTTTAAAGAAAATAGGTAAAACAAACATACAATTATGTCTAAGAAATTCGCCGAACATAGTGGGCTGAACTTGGTAAATATCAACAAGGAAGTATTAGAAGAGTGGAAGAAGAACGACATCTTCCACAAGAGTATCGATGAACGGGCGGGCGCACCTCAATTCGTATTCTTCGAGGGACCTCCCTCTGCTAACGGACACCCCGGAATACACCATGTGTTGGCACGTGCCATTAAGGATACTTTCAACAGATATAAGACGATGCAAGGTTTTCAGGTGCATCGCAAGGCTGGTTGGGACACGCACGGACTGCCGGTGGAGCTTAGTGTGGAGAAAGAATTAGGCATTACAAAGAAAGACATCGACAACAAGGCGTCGGAAAAATATATTTCAACCGAGGAATACAACCACAGATGTCGTGAGAACGTGATGAAGTTCACAGCCGAATGGCGCAAACTTACTGAGGAGATGGGCTACTTTGTAGACCTCGACCACCCTTACATCACTTACGACAATAAATACATCGAGACACTTTGGTGGCTCTTGAAGCAGCTCTACAACAAAGGTTTGCTTTATAAAGGCTATACCATTCAGCCCTATTCTCCGGGCGCAGGCACGGGACTTTCGAGCCACGAGCTGAACCAACCGGGCTGCTATCGCGACGTGAAAGATACCACAGCAACGGTGCACTTTGCTATTGTGGAAAACGATTGGGCAACTTTCTGCCAAAAACAAGGTATCAAGACGAATGCGTGGGGCAAGCTTCATTCCTTGCGTGGACTACAACGCCATGGACATTGCCTTCAAATACGGCACTCTGTGTGGGTCCGAAGATTGAATATCTGATAGTGGAAACCTACAATCCGTACACTGCCGACAAGGTAACGGTGGTGGTGGCAGCCACCCGACTGGCAGCTTACTTCAAGCCCGAAGGCGAAGTGAAAGAAGGCGAAATGCCTGCATACGAGAGCAGCGACAAGGTGTTGCCTTACCGTATCGTAGGAAAGGCAATGGGTACAGAACTCGAAGGCATTCACTACGAGCAGCTCATGAAATGGATTAAGCCGGTTGAGCGTACCGGCGAGCTTGCTCCTGCATTCGTGAACAGTTACGCCAAGGCGCATGCCGATAAGGTTTTCAAGAGCGAAGATGGCAGAGACGAATTCGTAGAAATGGAAAGCGAAGCCTTCCGCATTATTCTTGGCGACTACGTTACTACCGAAGACGGTACCGGTGTGGTACATATCGCTCCTACTTTCGGTGCCGACGACGCCAAAGTGGCTAAAGATGCCAACATTCCGGCACTCTACCTCATCTCGAAAAAGGGAGAGACACGACCAATGGTGGACTTACAAGGTAAGTATTATACCCTTGAAGAACTCGACAACAACTTCATTGCAGCTTGCGTAGACAAAGATGCTTACGGTAAACACGCAGGCGACTACGTGAAGAATGCCTACGACCCACGCTTCAATCCTGATGGTGTGTGGGATAAAAAAGCTTCCGAGAAGGCAGAAGACCTTAACATCGTGATGTGCATGGAGATGAAAATGGCGGGCGAAGCTTTCAACATTCAGAAGCACACCCACAACTATCCGCACTGCTGGCGTACCGACAAGCCTATCCTATACTACCCGCTCGACAGCTGGTTCATCAAAGATACCGCTGCCAAGACGCGTATGGTGGAACTGAACAAGACCATTAACTGGCAACCGGAATCAACCGGTACCGGTCGATTTGGCAACTGGTTGGAGAACCTGAACGATTGGAATCTGAGCCGTTCGCGCTTCTGGGGAACGCCGTTGCCAATCTGGCGCGACGAAAAGCGCAACGAAAAGTGCATCGGTTCGGTGGCAGAGCTCTACAACGAAATAGAAAAGGCAGTTGCAGCGGGCGTTATGAAGAGCAATCCACTCAAGGAGCGCGGCTTCATCGTGGGCGATTACAGTCAGGAAAACTACGATCGCATCGACCTGCACCGCCCTTACGTGGACGACATCGTGCTTGTAAACGACGCAGGAGAGCCGATGTACCGCGAAGACGACCTCATCGACGTGTGGTTCGACAGCGGTTCTATGCCCTACGCACAGCTCCACTATCCGTTCGAAGGCGACATCTGCAAGGACGGTTTGGCTAAGACCGGGCTGACGGAGGACGAATATCGCAACCAATTAATCAACTCATCATACAGCGGAATAGCCGTTCCGCCAGCGTTCTACCCTGCCGATTTCATCAACGAAGGTGTAGACCAGACACGCGGTTGGTTCTTCACGCTCCACGCCATCGCTACAATGGTGTTCGATTCGGTTGCGTTCAAGAACGTAATATCGACAGGACTCGTGCTCGATGCAAAGGGCAACAAGATGAGCAAGCACGTAGCAACGTTACCAATCCGTTTGAAATGATGGAGAAATACGGAGCCGACCCTGTGCGTTTCTACATGATGACCAACAGCGAACCGTGGGATAACCTGAAGTTCGACCCCGAAGGCGTAGACGAATGTCGCCGCAAATTCTTCGGTACATTGTATAATACGTACAGTTTCTTCGCACTCTACGCCAACGTAGACAACTACGAAGTGCCGGCTGAAGGTGCACCGGTGCTGACGGAAGATGCGACAGAGATAGACCGTTGGATTATTTCAAAGCTCAATTCGCTGATAGACAAGGTAACGGCAGAGCTTGAAAACTTCGACCCGACACGTGCCGGACGTTTGATAGACAACTTCGTGAACGACGATTTAAGCAACTGGTACGTGCGCTTGAACCGCAAACGTTTCTGGGGAAAGGAGATGAGTGGCAACAAGCGCAGTGCGTACGATGCACTCTATACCTGCCTTATGACGGTGGCAAAGCTCGTCGCACCCCTCGCACCGTTCTATGCCGACGAACTCTATCACGACCTTGGGGGCAAGAAAGAAAGCGTTCACCTCGACCAATGGCCTGTTTCCGACAAGGCAGCCATCGACCTTGACCTCGAAGCACGTATGGATATGGCACAGCGCATCACCTCTATGGTGCTGGCTTTGCGCCGCAAGGTGAACATCAAAGTGCGCCAGCCGCTCGCACAGATTATGGTTCCAGCCATCGACGACACACAACGTCAGCACATTACAGCCATGGCAGACCTCATAAAGAGCGAAGTAAACGTGAAGGAACTCAACTTCGTGGAAGGTCAGGGCATACTCGTGAAGAAGGTAAAATGCAACTTCCGTGTTATGGGAAAGAAGTATGGCAAACTCATGAAGGACGTTGCTGCAAAGATGAACAGCTTGAGCCAAGACGAAATAGCACAGTTCGAACAGAGCGGCAACTTCGCTTTCGACCTGCAAGGCGAGCCTATCAACGTGGACGTAGCCGATGTTGAAATCATCTCGGAAGATATGCCGGGCTGGCTCGTAAGCAACGAGGGCAACCTCACCGTGGCACTCGAAGTAGAGCTTACCGACGAACTGAAGAAGGAAGGAATGGCACGCGAGCTTGTGAACCGCATTCAAAATCTCCGCAAGGAAACAGGTTTTGAAATCACCGACCGCATCATCGTTACCGTGGCACCTAACGAAGAAACCACCGCAGCTATCGCAACGTTTGGCGAACTCGTTAAAACACAGGTATTGGCAAACGATATTGTGGTGGCTGAAAACGACGGAACGGAAGTGGAATTCGACAACTTCAAACTCAACATTTTAGTGGAAAAAGCATAACAAGGTACACTGCCCGTGGTGGTTGAAAAACTCTTTCACCACGAAGCAGTACACCTTATTATATATAGAGAACAACAAAATCTAAGTTGAACACCATTTAACTAACAGTCTATGGAAGAAAAAAAGCGTTACAGCGACGAAGAACTCGAGGAGTTCCGCGCTATTATAAACAAGAAATTAGATATTGCCAAGTCGGACTACGAGGAAACTATGAAGGTCTTGATGAATAAAAACACCAACGACGTGAACGATACCTCGCCCACCTACAAGGCATTGGAAGAAGGCAGTACCAACCAAACCAAGGAAGAACTCGTACAGATGGCACAGCGTCAGCAGAAGTTTATACAGGGTTTGCATGCTGCATTGGTTCGTATTGACAACAAAACGTACGGCATAGACAGAATTACGGGCGAGCTAATCCCCAAAGAACGCCTCAGAATAGTGCCACACGCTACACTCAGCGTCGCATCGAAGCAGGCAAACAAAGACCATTAAAGGTTCAGATGAACAACAAAAAGAAATGTACAATCGCAGCAGCAATCATCGTTTTGCTGCTGCTGATTGACCAAGCAATAAAGATTGCAGTGAAGCTAAACATGAATATCGGCGAAGAAATCGTCGTGTTCGATTGGTTTCGTATCTCATTCATAGAAAACCGCGGCATGGCTTTCGGCATGGAAATCGGCAGCAAACTTTTCCTCAGTTTGTTCCGCATCGTTGCCGTAGGTGGACTGACGTGGTACATTTATAAGAAGATAAAAGAGGGTGCACGCATGGGCTACATCGTCGTACTCAGCATGATTTACGCCGGAGCAGCAGGCAACATCTTCGATTCGCTCTTTTATGGCGAAATCTTTACGGCGTCGCACCCCTATTATACCAACCTGCCGCCTGCCCAACTCGTACCGTGGGGCGAAGGCTACGCATCTATGCTGATGGGCAACGTGGTAGATATGTTTTCGTTTCCGCTCTTCCACGGCACTTTCCCCGACTGGTTTCCGGTGTGGGGTGGCGAAGACTTCACTTTCTTCTCGGCGATATTCAACTTTGCCGATGCCTGCATTTCGGTGGGCGTAGTCATACTTTTCCTTTTCTACCGAAACGACTTCAACAACGTCAAAGTAACACCGCCAACGGCAGAAAGCATAGAAGAAACAACAAAGAACACTGAAAAATAGACAACAGAAATGCACGCACAGAAACCCAACAAAATACAAGGCAGATGGGCAAAACTCTTGATTTTGCTCGTCCTCGTGTTGGTTTCGTGCAAACCCACCGTACCATCGGACTACATTCAGCCCGGCGAGATGGAAGACTTGCTGTACGACTACCATATCGCTATGTCGATGGCAGCCATTAAAAACGCAACCCCAACCGAACAGGAAGCCTACAAACTGGCTGTATTCAAACAATACGACGTGAGCGAAAGCGACTTCAGCAAGTCGTTGCAATACTATATGCGCCACACCGAACGGCTGAAGAAGATGTACGAAAACATCGACGAAAGGTTGCAAAAAGAAGCCCGCGCACAAGGCGCATCGGCGTCCGACTTCAGCCAATACGGCGAAGCATCGCTCAAAGGCGACACCACCAACGTATGGAACAAGGCAAAGGCAATGGTGCTGATGCCGCAACCGCCTGACAATTACAGGTATTTTGAAATACAAACAGATACCACCTATCACAAGGGCGACCAGCTAACGCTCGAATTCGACCCACAATTCATCGTGCAGGACGGCACACGTGAAGGCATCGCCGTGTTCTCCGTAACGTTCGGAAACGACAGCGTAGCCACCGAAACCATACGCATCTATAACGAAGACCACCAAGTATTCTCCATCCGCGACAACGCCCACGTGGGTATAAAGCGGGTGCGCGGATACTTCTATATGCCGCAACCGCAGGAGCCATCAACCACTTTCCGTCTCCTGATGGTAAGCAACATCAAGCTCATTCGTATGCACGAGCAGAAAAATACTGCCACCGCGACAAGCGATTCTACCGACACCACCTACCCAATACGCAACGTGGGCGGCGAAGCCGTACACAAAATGCAAGGCGAAAGAACCCTACAGGCTGCCGAGAAAATGACGGAAACCAGCAAAAGTGCATCGGGAGAGAGCCGGCCTGTTATCGTAAACCAGCGCACACCGCAAGATGCGATGCGCGAAAGACGCATACCCACGCCGACAACACAATGAGAAGAGTGGCTGCCAACACGGCAATCTGCAGCAACCGGCGCATAGAACCTGCCGTAATAGAACTCGTTGGCGAAACGGTGGTACGCTGTTTTCCCCTCACAGAGGAGCTTGCCATGACGGAATGGATAGGCGGCGAGATCGTCATACAAGGCAGCAAGGGCAACCTTCGTGCTTATAAAGATGGCAAACTACTCTCCGAATGGCGGCAAGATACTTGCTGAAAACACCTTGTAAAGAAAGGAAAGAAACAGCAGGGCAACTACATAAACAACAACAAAGAACAACATAAAGAACGTTTCCCTTAAACCAAACGAGCATTGCCAAACCTGTTTGAGCACTGCCATAGCGAGAAAACGCACCTTTTGAGGAACGGAAAAAGAAAATAAAACAACAAGAAAGCAAATGCAGGTCATTATTAGTTTACTGCTCACAGCCCTTTCGTTTGGCTCGCCGATGCACATTCCCGTACAGCTTGCGGGCAACTTCGGCGAACCCCGCCCTAACCATTTTCATGGCGGTATCGACGTGAAAACCGAGCGTGGCGTAAACTTTGGCATTTATTCTGTTGCCGATGGCTATGTCTCGCGTGCCATTGTGGGCGAATACGGCTTCGGTTACGCACTCGTCGTAGCCCACCCCAACGGCTATTCCAGCTTCTACGTGCACCTCAACCGCTTTGCTCCGCAGGTGCAGGCAGCCGTTGAACGCTGGCAATATGCGCACCGTAAGTTTAACGGCGACATACACTTCCGCCCCGGCGAAATCCCCGTCAGAAAGGGACAGTTCATTGCGCTCAGCGGAAACACGGGGGCTTCGCAAGGCCCGCACCTGCATTTGGAAATGCACCGGACGGCAACGGGCAACCTAATGGACCCGCTGAACTGGCTTTCACATATCGTTCCCGATACTGAGGCTCCTACCGCCTACTCGTTCAAAAGCTATCCACAACGTGGGCAGGGTGTCTTCCAAAACACACAGGAAAGCCGCATCTGTTCGTTCGGACAAGCCCGCTACCAAGCGTGGGGCAAGGTTGGCTTCGGCACATGGGCGTACGACCACATGGACGGCGTGTACAACAACTACGGCGTTCGCTACACCGAGCTTTACTGCGACGGCAAGTTGGTCTGCAAAAGCGACGTGAACAACATACCCCAAAAGTGCAACCGAATGATAAACGTATGGGGCGACTACGAGCATTTTGCGAGCCATCGGAGGTGGTATTTAAAGTCTTTCCTTGAGCCGGGCAACCGTCTGCCGTTCATAAAGACCAACCATGCACGTGGCATTATCGACTTCAACGAACAACGGGAATACCACCTGCAATACATCTTTCGCGATTACTACGGCAACAAAACCGTAAAAGACATATACGTTGTGGGCACTCCGCAAGCCATTCAGCCTGCACAGCCCATCGGCAAAGGCAGCACAGCTTTGCTCACAAACCGCAATAACCGCTTACCCTTTGGTGCGGCTTTCCTCCACGTCGATGGCTCGCTTTTGGCACGCAACTGCTTTTTGCAACCGCAACAAATCACCATAGCCGATGCTCTTTCGGCAGGTTATCGCTTTGCACCCTTGCTTTTGCCACTGCTCGGCTACACCGATTTGAACATCAAGATAGCCACACCGCCTGCCGACCCGTCGAAGTTGTATATGGCAGCCGTTATACCGGGCAGTGGCGCAACCGCCACACCCATGTTTTGCGGCGGCACTTACAAGGGCGGTTGGCTGCGGGGAAACATTCGCGACCTTGGCTTGGTGTACTATGCAGCCTGCGACAACACGCTGCCCACAATACGGCAAACCTCGGCAAGTCCGACGTTTCTTGCTTTCCGACTGTCCGATACGGGTAGCGGAATAAAGGACTACGAAGCCTGCATCGATGGAAAATTCGTGCTGTTCGAGCAAGGCAAAGACCGTTCCATCATCTTCTGCGACCTGCGCAAAACGCCTATTCGCCCCACAAAGGCACAGCGCACATTGCAGATTACAGCCACCGACCGACGTCAGAACGTGGCAACCTACACAACGAAACTGATATATTAATAATGTCAAACTTTAAATTTTAAATTATATAATTATGAAGAAACTACTTTTAGCAGTGCTCGCCATCTGCTCTTTCGCATCGACAAAGGCTTGCACAAACTTCATTGCAACCAAGGGAGCGACTACCGACGGTTCGGTATTCGTTACTTACAGTGCCGACGATTACGGTATGTTTACTAACCTCTGCCACTATGCTGCAGGCAAGCACGCAAAGGCACAAAGCGTGAAATCATCGATTACGACTCGGGCGAAAGCCACGGCTTCATCGACGAAGCTGCCGAAACCTACAACGTCATCGGCAATATCAACGAGTATCAAGTCAGCATTGGCGAAACTACGTACGGCGGTCGCGAGGAAATGATAGACAAGACAGGTATCATCGAATACGGTTCGCTCATGTATCTCGGCTTGCAACGTGCAAAGACAGCACGCGAAGCCATCAAGGTAATGACCGCATTGGTAGAGAAATACGGCTATCTTTCAAGTGGAGAGAGCTTCACCATTGCCGACCCTAACGAGGTTTGGATTCTCGAAATGATGGGTTGCGGCGGCGACAAGAAGCAGAAAGTCGTATGGGTAGCGGTGCGCATACCTGACGGAATGATTTCCGGACACGCCAACCAAGCACGCATCGGACAGTTCTCTACCTACAACACCGACGTCATTACATCGAAGAACTGCATCAAATTCGCTCGCGAAAAGGGCTGGTTCACAGGTAACGACAAGGACTTCAACTGGAAAATGGTTTACGCAGCACCCGATTTCGGCGGCCGTCGCTACTGCGATGCACGCGTATGGAGCTTCTTCAACCATTTCAAGGACATGTCTCGCTACTTGCCTTGGGCACTCGGCAAGGACAAGAACGCCGAAGATATGCCTCTCTGGATTCAGCCGGACCGCAAGCTAACCCTCGCCGATATGCAGATGAGCATGCGCGACCATTACGAAGGAACACCGCTGAGCACCCTTAACGACTGCGGTCAGGGTAACTGGGAAATGCCTTACCGCCCTACTCCACTTACATTTGACTACAACGGAAAGAAGTATTTCACCGAGCGTCCGGCCTCTACACAGCAGAGCGCATTCTCATACGTATGCCAGTTGCGTTCATGGTTGCCACGCGAAATCGGCGGCATCATTTGGTTTGCAAACGACGATGCCAACATGGCAGCTTACGTTCCAATCTATTGCAGCAACGTAGAACGTGCCGAATGTTTCAACACGCCCGGTGCTGACGCCGTTACTTTCTCGGACAAGAACGCATTCTGGGTATGCAACTGGGTGGCAAACATGGTTTACCCACGCTATTCACAGATGTTCCCGGCATTGAAAGCCGTGCGCGACCGCTTGGAGAAAGGATACGAAACCGAGCAAAAACAAATGGAAGCAAGAGCACAAGAGCTTTATAATACCGACAAGGCGGCAGCCGTTAAACTCCTCAACGACTATTCAATAGCAAAGAGCAACGAAATGCTTGCCGAATGGAAGCAACTCGCAACCTACCTTATCGTGAAGTTCAACGATATGGCTGTGAAGCCCGAAAAGGACGGTAAGTTCGAGCGTACCGCAACAGGGTTTGGTGCTCGCCCCGCTCGTCCCGGCATGAGCCAAGCTGCCCGCAAGGCCCTCATTGAGCAGACAGGCGACAAGTTTGAAGTTCCTGCAGAATAAGAACTTAAACTCGAAAAGATAAAAGTTTAAAGTTCCAACAGAATAAAACCCTTTCATTTTCGTAGAAGCAGTCCCTAACCACCGTGTTTGGGACTGCTTTTCGTTTTAAGACTGAAGCTAATATTCATCACTGCTAAAAGCCGTGTTGTGTATTTGGAGCTGCTTTTTGTTTTACTATCGAAGCTAAAAACATATCAATCCTCCCTGCTTACCTGTGGTAGAAAGTGTTTTTCATTTTATAAACAAAGCTAAGAAACAATAGAAAATCAGAGATAACAACTTGTCTTTTGAACGAAAAAAGGGTAATAAAAATGTAAATATTCTTCACAAGCATAACTAACGCTTAATCACCTCGCTATCAACGCATTGCAAAACCTATTGTTTTGCATTCCAAAACCGTAGGTTTTGCACGGTAAAAGCGTAGGTTTTGCGTTGCAAAACCTACGCTTTCGCAACGCCAAACCGATAATATCATTTTTTAACGGAATTATCTTTACAATATAAGGACGATTTTAAGCAAAATCATAGTTGTTGCCGCATTGCACATAAATATGTCTGATGCCCTGTTTTTGCCTGCACACTGCAAATAAAAAATAGAAATTACATAGCGTAAACGAGAAAAAGAAAGAAAATAAAAATGCTAGAATGCCGTCCTTTCACATTCCTCTCTTGGATGACCAATAACTATAAAGACAAAACATCAAGATTATTCCTATCTGTTTCGTTCCTAACAAACTTCCGATGAAGCAAAATCTGTTGCTGCATAGACGAACAGCAAAAGAAACCACTCAAGGTACTGCTAAATTACGATAAAACATTATTTTTACGTTCTACCAAAAGGTATATACAAGTCTGCTGAACGTCTTGACAAACAACAGCTATACTTTAAGACTCTAAAGACAGATGTTTTTGCAAAACCATAGAAAAGCTCTCGATTTTTGTACAGATATTCCGCAATTATCGAAAGGAGATTTTGAGGAAATATGTAGGAAATTTACTGCAAGATTAAGTATATACTTTATCAAGTTATTCGCATTTCTTGGAAATTTGTAGAGTTATTGCAAATTCTTCGCAAAATATTCTTTTAAATCCTTTAATCTGACTATATTTGCATAAATACTACGATATTATGATTATAGAATTTAGTGTAAAGAACTATCGTTCGATAAAAGATTTGCAAACAATCAGCTTTAGGGCAACTGGTCTGAAAAGTCCAGCTGGCAGCGAAACAGACTCTAACAATATTGTTACAAGCAATGGTGTATCGCTCTTAAAGACTGTTGGCTTGTATGGAGCGAATGCAAGTGGAAAATCAAATATCTTAATGGCGTTAAGCTATTTTGCACAGGCACTTTATTCTAACACTTCTAATTCAGCATTAATAGACAGACTTTACGACCCATTTCTTTTTGAATCGTCCGACGAAGGCAGCTTTTTTCAAATCGTATTACTATTAAACGGCAAGAAATATCGGTATGGGTTTGTGGTGAACAAAGTAAATACGGCGTCGGGGAATGGTGAATCGTATAGTATAGGAATAGAAAGCGAGTGGCTCTATGGCAATGTGGACAAAAATATGAAGCGTTTATTTTTGCGTGTGGGCAACGAAGTGAAAGAAAACAATCTGCCCACATCAGAAGGTATGATAATACCAACTAAGATTCCGTATCCATACACATTGTTTTTAGTACACGCTGCTGCATTTGACGCAGAGGGTATTCCTGCTCTAATTTCAACCTACATAACGTTTTACATATTAAATAATAGTACATGCAAAAGGGCTTTCAGAGGGATTTCCATAAATACAATTAAAAATTATAAGGAAATTTTTCTTGAGTTTCTAAAACTATTCAATATGAATTATGACGATATTGAATTGATAGATGACAAAAGCAATGCAAATATGGATGAACTTAATTTCCCACTGTATAAAGTCTTATTAAAAAAGGCATCTCCTATTCATAACAATAAGTCTGTATCGTTGAATCTTGAAGATAGAGAGTCAGCTGGAACCAAAAAACTATTCGATTTAGCAGGTTATTTACTAAGAGCATTATATGGGAAACCTAAACAATATCTAATTATTATTGATGAAATCGACAGCAATTTCCACCCTTCTCTGCTCATCAAATTAATTGGAATGTTCAACAATCCGAAAATAAACAGAAACAATTCGCAGCTATTGTTCACCAGCCACGATACTAATTTGATGTCGCCTTCTATTATGCGTCGCGACCAATTCTACTTCGCCGAGAAACAAAACGACGAATCAACAAGACTCTATTCATTAGCTGATTTGCGTGGAATACGCAACGATGCCGATTTTGCCAAACAGTATCTTGCAGGCTATTATGGTGCTTTGCCAGTATTAAACAACTATATGGAAACGGAGGAGGACGAGAATGGAAAACAGTAAAGAACCTTGGGAACTGCGCTCAGACGACACCCGAATAGAAGATAAACTACCTACTTTCATCATCTTTACTGAGGATGCAATGTCTGAAAAATTATATTTTGAATCTTTTCAGACAGAGAAATTAAAAATCAATGTAGTAGAAGACCAAAAAAGTAAGATGGAGAATATCTTCAGAGCGATAAAGCATTGTGAAAAGAATAAAGTATTTGATAAGGGTATACACATATGGTGTGTGTTTGATAGAGACTTTAATGGCATACCAAACGAACTCGACAAAAATGAAATATCTTTTGATGAATCGCCACATACAGCCAAAAGGAATAATATAAAAGTGGCATGGAGCAACGATAGTTTCGAGCTTTGGGTGCTGTTACATTACGAAGATGTAGACGAGAAGAATCCTTTACTTCGAGAAAAATACTATGAACGACTTACTGAGATTCTGAAAATGGATAAGAAAATTAGTAACGATTTTCACGTAAATATAAAAGAAGGAACTTTTAATTATTGCAATAACTTTAAGAAGAAGAGACGCTTTAGCAACTACATCTTACCTACTCTGCAAGACCCAACACGCAGAACAGCAGCGATAGAACGTGCAGAAAAATTAGAAAAATATCACGTAACTCGCAATGTTGTCCCCCATGAAATGTGTCCATGCACTATGGTTCATCATTTAGTAAAGGAATTTTTGCAGTATCAATAAATGT
>NZ_BAJY01000046.1 GCF_000613945.1 Prevotella falsenii DSM 22864 = JCM 15124 | reverse complement strand
AAAGCCAAGTAGCTTGCTCGTTTCCAAATCGTTACCTGTTTAGTTATGCCAACAAGATAACTCCTTTATTTTCAATAAGTTGTATTTTAAGGATTATCTTGTCAGGCAAAACAACAGGTTTTGCAAAATGTTGATACATAGACTGTTAGGAAATAGTTATGCTTGTAAAAAACCTTTACAGTTATGCCGGCTTCTTTTCGCTTATAAAATAAGTTATCAACACCAAAATATCAGCTATTTTAAATTGCAAAAACGAATGCGCAGTGCCGTGGTAGTGGTGCTGTCGATGCGGTATATTTCGCTGGAACGACGCCCTACTAACCACATAATTTCACCGTTTCCATCGACCAAAACAAGTTGTTTGCGTTTGCTGACGGCATCTACTTTCAAGTTCGTAAGGTAGTCGCTGACGAGTTTAGAACCTCTCATTCCGAAAGGACGGAAGCGGTCTGCCGTTGCCGTACGGCGCAAAACAAGTGGGAAATGCACCTTTCTTTTGTCTACAACTATCTCGTTTGGCACGGTAGGAATGGTAAAAATGTCGTTTACTACCTCTTCTTTTATTTCGATACAACACTGTTCCGAATAGATGTATTTGCCGGTTTCAGGCAGTTCCAATGGCTTTGGAACAGTCTTTTCGCGCTGCGAAACAAGTATCATCTTTCTATCGAATAGAAGCGTGTAACTATCTGTTATATATTCTTTTCCACTCTTTGACGATAATGAAGAAGCGATGTTTCTTACCTGTGGCGAACTAAAGCCGTAGGGTATGAGTAGGTAAAAGAGGAAATATTCGGGCGAAACGTAGGTTTTCAGTGCTACTGTGTCGATGCGAAAGTTGGGTAATGCCTGCTTGGGCATGCCGTCTTGGAGTTGCGAAAACAAAGCGTCTGTATCGCCGTTTTCTACCGACACGATGTTTGAAAAGGCATTTTCTAACGACGCATTGATGATTTTTTGTGCTTCGCCGATGTTTTCCGACATCTTTATAATGGTTTCATCGAACGACGGATTTATTTCTTTCAGCGTTGGAACAACCTCCAATCGCAGTTTGTTGCGCTTTACATCGGCTACGAAATTGCTGCTATCGGTAACAAAGGATTGTTCTTTTGCAGCCAAATAAGCCTCTATGTCGGCTTTGGAACAAGCGAGAAGAGGTCGCACGATGTGTTTGTTTCGAGCGCGAATGCCCATCAGTCCGCGCAAGCCGGTACCGCGGACAAGATTTAAAAGTACCGTTTCCACCGAGTCATCACGATGGTGTGCAATACAAACAGCATCGGCATTAATATCGTGTCGTAAGGTTTCAAAATAGTTGTAACGCAGGGTGCGTGCCGCCATTTCAATACTTACTTTATGTTGTTCTGCATATTCTGCTGTGTAAAAGTGAATTACGTGCAGTTTAACACCTTCTTTCTTGCACAGGTTTATGCAATATTCTTCGTCTCTTTGGCTCTCTTTACCACGCAAATGGAAGTTGCAATGTGCTGCTTCAACGAAGTAACCTAACTCCTTGAGAATAAGTAAAAGGGCAACACTATCTGCTCCTCCCGACAGTCCAACGATGTAACGACCGTCCGGGCGGAGAAGTTTGTGAGTGTTGATGTATGTTTTTACCTTATTCAACATAGAGTACTAACCCCTTCAGATATTCGCCTTCAAGGTGGTAAATATTAATAGGATGGTCTGCCGGCTGGTGTATTTGGTGTAATATGCGTACCTTTCTACCTGCTTGAGCAGCAGCCGTAAACACAGCTTGGCGAAAGTTTTCCTTTGTAACAACTTGCGAACAACTGAACGTAAACAATATACCGCCCTTCTTAATGCGTTCAAACCCTTTCACGTTCAAGCGGGTATAGCCACGCAACCCGTTCTTCAATGCACTGCGATGCTTGGCAAATGCAGGAGGGTCGAGCACGATTAGGTCGTACTTTCCATCATTATCGTCGAGATATTTGAAAGCATCTTCGCAGATGGCAGCGTGGCGACTGTCGTTCGGAAAGTTCAGCGCAATATTCTCGTTGGTAAGCTCCACCGCCTTTGCCGAACTGTCTACGGAGTGCACCGTCTTTGCTCCGCCACGCATCGCATACACCGAAAAACCGCCCGTATAGCAGAACATATTCAGCACCGAACGCCCTTTTGCGTAATATTCGAGCAAACTGCGGTTTTCCCGCTGGTCGATAAAGAAACCCGTTTTTTGTCCTTTCAGCCAGTCGATGTGGAACTTCAGTCCGTTTTCAATGGCAATATTGTTGTCGGTATCACCGTAAAGGAAACCGTTTTCCTGTCCCAAGTCAGCCTTAAACGGCAGTGTTGTTTCGCTTTTATAATAGATGCTGTCAATTTTTTCGCCGAGAACGGCACGCAAAGCCTCAGCTATTTCGTAGCGAGCGACGTGCATTCCCACCGAATGAGCCTGCAATACACATGTCGTTCCGTACACATCGACGATTAATCCGGGCAGATTGTCGCCCTCGCCGTGCACCAAACGATAGGTTGTATTTATGGTTTCGCCCGTTGCAGCTGCGCTTTCTTCGGGTCGGATTACGCCAATTGCCTCGCGTACCGCCAATGCAGCCGATATGCGGCTTTCCCAAAAGTCGGTATCGATAGCTATATCGTGAAACGAAAGTATGCGCACGGTGATGGAACCGATTTGGAAATGTCCCACACCCATGAAGTTTCCATCGTGTGTATAGACCTTTACGAGTTCGCCTTCTTTCAGTGTTTCGTCCATTTTAAGGATAGCACCGGAGAACACCCATGGGTGTCTGCGCAGCAAACTCTCTTCTTTTCCTTTCTTTAAAACTATTTTCTTGTACATATCAATCGCTCTTTGGTGTGCCGTTAGCGTCGGTTTCATCGATTCTTTCGGCATTTTTTGGTTGTGGTTCGTGCACTATTACGGTTTCGTAATTTTGCGTTTTGTGCAGTTCCTGCAGTCGTTCGTAAATCTGAATGCACGTCCATGCGTCGGTTGCAGCGTATGTTTTCTGCTGCTCTGTCAGTACAGGTGCTTCCCAGTTCGACAGCTGTTGGCGTTTCGTAATGCGTTCGTGGAAGAGGTTGGCATACAGTTTCTGCAAGCTAAGGTCTTCTATTCCAAACTGCTTTACGATATTCTGAAGGTCGATGAAACGTCCTATCTTGAAGTCGGAACGTTGGTGCAGCATCATAAAATCGTCGTGCAGCGACAGTCCAACCTTCAATACGGTGGTGTCTTCCAACAGTCGAATAACGCACGGCGGCATACCGATAAGGTTCAGACGGAAGAGAAAACAAACGTCTCTTGTGCTCACTTGCAACAGTGCAACCTTATGATGTTGTCCCTTTTTGAATGCAGGTCGTGTTTCGGAATCGATGCCGAGAATGTCTGCCGACAGCAAGTAATCAACGGCTTTGTTGGCTTCTGCCTCGTTAAGCACTACCACTATCTTACCTTGAAACGTAACACGGGGCAGTTCCGGAATGCTCTTTTTATCGAATTTGTTGTATAATTTAGTAATCATGATGTCTGTTTCGTTTTGCAAAATTAGCAAAATCTTCTGAAATTATACCCGATTATATGGCAATTTTTTACTACTTTTGCATTTGATTTAAACATTTCATAATGGCAAAAAAGAAAACGGAAAGAACTCCGAAAACATTTAGCGAGGCTATTGGCGCACATTATATAATAAACGATAAGACAGGCTTTGTGTTTGGATTGGTATTGTTTTGTCTTGCTGTCTATATATTTTTTGCCTTTGTAAGCTATTTCTCGACAGGTCAAGCCGACCAAAGTTTGGTTACGTCGCTGCGCCCCGGTGAGATAGAAAACAGTGCAAAAGAGTTTCAGAACTATTGCGGCTCGGTGGGAGCGTTGCTTTCTTACTTTCTCATATCGCGTTGTTTCGGTATTCCCGCTTTCCTCATACCTTTATATATCATACTTTGCGGTGTGAAAATGATGAAGGCTTACGAGAAAATAAACCTTTGGAAATGGTTCTTTGGAACGGCTTTGGTGATGATATGGAGTTCTGTTACCTTTGCCAAATTCCTGACACCGCTGATGAGCGAAAACATTTTCAACCCCGGAGGCGACCACGGAAAGTTTGTTGTAGAGTATGTTGAAAACATCATTGGCTCACCGGGACTGCTTGCAATTCTCGCCGTTACGATGATAGCGTTCCTTACTTACCTTACTTCGGAAACCATTACGGTGGTGAAAAAGATGCTGAACCCTGTGGGTTATCTGCGCAACAAGGTGAAATTTACCATTGTTCACCACAACAACGGTAAGGAGGAAATAACCGAAAACATCGATGGAATGGACGAAGAGGCGGTGGAAAAATTCTTGAAAACCGAACCTCAGACAGTGGATTTCCTTGACGACAACCTGCCCGAAGCGATGATAAAGCCGAGCACAAAAGGCAAGAAGACCGATAAAACGGTCAAGGCTGAAGACGCCACTGCTGCTGAAATAGGTATGACGGTAGACATTCCTGTGGAGCAAGAAAAGGCACAAGGCAAGGTGGTAGCAGGCATTACCGACCTCTCAACCCCTATTAATCCGCACGAACCGTTTACTCGTTGGAAATACCCGACCCTTAGTTTGCTAAAGCAATACGACTCGGACAACAACGTAAACTTCGTGGATAAGGAAGAGTTAGAGGCGAACAAAAACCGCATTATAAAGGTTTTGAGCGATTTCGGTGTGCAAATTCGCAGCATTCGTGCTACGGTCGGACCTACCATAACGCTCTATGAAATCACGCCGGCGCAAGGTGTACGTATCTCGAAAATTAAGAATTTGGAGGACGATATTGCACTCAGTCTTGCTGCCATCGGTATTCGTATCATCGCACCGATGCCCGGCAAGGGCACCATCGGTATAGAAGTGCCTAACGCAAAGCCCTCTATCGTGTCGATGTTCTCTATTCTGAACTCACGAAAGTTCCAAGAAAGCACGATGGAACTGCCGATTGCGTTGGGTAAAACCATTACCAATGATGTGTATATGGTGGACTTGGCGAAGATTCCGCACTTACTTGTGGCGGGTGCAACCGGTCAAGGTAAGTCGGTAGGACTAAACGCTATCATCACTTCCTTGCTGTACAAGAAGCACCCGAACGACTTAAAGATAGTGCTTGTAGACCCTAAGAAGGTGGAATTCAGTATTTATTCGCCTATTGCCAAACCCTTTATGGCGGCAGTAGAGGAGAACGAAGACGAGCCGATTATTACCGATGTGCAGAAAGTGGTAAAGACGCTGAAAGGTCTTTGTGCGCTGATGGACAGTCGCTACGATATGCTGAAGGCTGCAGGTGCGCGCAATATAAAGGAATACAACAAGAAATTTTTAAGTCGTAAGTTGAACCCCGAAGAGGGGCACGAGTTTATGCCGTACATCGTTGTTATCATCGACGAGTTCGGCGACCTTATCCTCACCGCCGGCAAAGAGATAGAAATGCCAATCACCCGCATTGCTCAGCTGGCACGTGCCGTTGGCATTCACATGATTATTGCAACGCAACGACCAACCACATCTATCATTACAGGTAACATCAAAGCGAACTTCCCCGGTCGAATAGCTTTCCGTGTGGGTGCCATGATGGACTCTCGCATCATTCTCGACCGCCCCGGAGCGCAGCAGCTTGTGGGGCGTGGAGATATGCTTTACCTAAACGGAGGCGAGCCAACTCGCGTGCAGTGTGCCTTTGTAGACACGCCCGAAGTAGAGGATATATCGAAATTCATTGCCACGCAACCCGGTCCTGTTGCTCCATTGGAGATACCTGAACCTGCTACAGATGAGGGCGGAATAAGCGGTGGTAGTCTCGACGAGAACCTCGACCCGCTCTTTGAAGATGCTGCCCGTGCGATTGTGCTGAGCCAACAAGGTTCTACAAGTATGATACAACGTCGCTTTGCCATCGGCTACAACCGTGCCGGTCGCCTGATGGACCAGATGGAGAAAGCCGGCATCGTAGGTACAGCGCAAGGTTCGAAGCCCCGCGAAGTACTCATCGGCGACGAAACGAGCCTCAGTTCGTTGCTTTCAACATTGCACAAGTAAGAGTTCGGTCCGGCGTAAGCAACGCTTGAACTTACAGAAATAAGAATTAAAATTGCATAAGTAAGAATAAAAAGAGATATAAAGACAATGAAAATACAACGTAACATATTAGCAGCACTGGCACTTATGCTATGTGTCAATGCTTTCGGACAAAGTTCTGCAGATGCAAAAAAGGTGTTAGACAATGCGGCTGCCATCGTCGGACGCCGTAGCGGAGCCGCTGCCAACTTCTCTATCACCGGTGGAGAGATGGGCAGAACATCGGGCAGCATTGCCATTAAAAACAACAAATTCAAGGCAGTAACGCCCGAAACCACCATTTGGTTCGACGGTAAAACGCAGTGGGCATATATGAAGAATACGAACGAAGTAAACATTTCCACGCCCAACGAAGCGCAACGCCTGTCGATGAACCCCTATGCTTTCATTACAATGTATAAGAATGGCTACCGCCTTTCGATGAAAACAACCGCCGACTCATACATCGTTCACCTGCAAGCCATTCACCCTGCACGCAGCATGCAGGAGTTTTATGTTACTGTATCGAAGGCTTACTATCCGCAACAAATAAAGATGCTGCAAGGGAAGAAGTGGGTTACGATTAATATCAGCAATTTCCGTGCTGCTTCACAGCCCAACTCTTACTTCCGTTTCAAGCATTCCGATGCACCCTCGGCAGAGATTATCGATTTGCGGTAAAGGTGTTTTCTCGCCGTGGCAATGCTTAAATAAATTTGGCATTGCTCATGTGGTTGAACGAAAAAGTTCTTTCGATTCGGAAAGATGAAACTACACGCTTGCTCGCACTAAGTATATGCAGCTGAAAACCTCCTTTTGATGTAGGTGTTTATTATTAATTACCACTCTATTGGAGGCTGTTTTTCAGTCTTTCTGTCGTTTTGTAAGCTCTTTTATGTTGATAGATTTCAGTTCTTTCAGATAGGCAGCGTGCGCCTTTTCCACCTTATTATATACGTCCCTGTCCCACGCATTGTTGGGACAAATGCCGAGAAGGGCAAACTTAGAAGCGGGTGCTGCTTCCAAACGGGCTACCATTTCGCCCACGGTTATGTTGTTTGTGTCGTGAGTAGGCGCATAGGTTACTTCGTCAGTGGTATTGGAATGGTTTTCCGAAACAAGTTCTACCTCTTTCAATTTGTAGAGTATGTCTACCACAACACGCATCGGAATACGTGTCAGCGTTTTTATTTCAAATGCCGTGTAGGGCTTTTCGCCGTCGGAAAAGCGTTGGCAGATATGGCTCAACACGGTGGCACTCATCACGAGAAGGTCGTTATGGCACACGTCTTTCGTTTCTACAAGGAACTCGTAGTACTCCAAATTCTGGTTGGTATAGCAGAGTTCGGCGCAAAATAAGCAGATATACCACGACGCAAGTATCCACAACATAAACAGCGGCAGTGCTGCAAACGAACCATAGATGGCGTTATAGCTTGTAAGGAATATCTGTCCGTGAATGTAAACTGCTTGCAAACAGAGCATCAGCAGGCCGGCTATCATGGCGGGCACTATGGTTTTCGTGATTTTTACCTTTGCATTGGGCATGAAAACATAAAGCACAATGAACATAAAGGTAAGAATTGTCCACGGCACAATGTAGCGGAGCGAGAACCGGGCAATGGTTCCAAGAAAGCGAAGGTCGTTCAGATTTTCTACAAAACTGTAAAAATAGATGCTCAATCCCGACATTATGATAATGCCAATGGGCACGAAGAACATCATAGCGGTGTAGTCTATGAGCACCCGACTGAAGGGACGCGTGCCCTTTACCTGCCATATACTGTCGAAAACTCGCTCTACGGTGCTTATCAGCGAGAACACACTGTAAAGCATAATCACCAATCCGATACCGATGAAGATGCCAGTTTTGGCGTGAGTAAGGTAAGACCGGGTGAGTGTCAGCAACCAATCGGCAGCTTGTGGCTGCGCCGAAAGCATTTCGCGGAACTGCATTTCGATGAACTTACCGAAGCCGAAGCCGTTGGCAATTGCAAAAATCATGGCAGCAATGGGCACTATTGCCATTATCGTAGAGAACGAAAGCTGCGTTGTAGCTGCTATATGGTCGCGTTCCCAAAAGAATTTTATGGCGAGATAGAGTTTTTGCAGCTGTCTGATAACTATGTTCCTGCGTTTCGAGCGGTGCTCTGTTTTCAGCCACATTCCTGTGGTTAAGAAGTATTTTATGTTATTTATGTCTATCTTCATCATCGTTCCTGTTTCGTAAAAGGGTAGGGGTTATTGTGCAAACTTAATAAAAAAAGGTGAAATCAGCAACGATTTCACCTTTTTATATTTGTGCATATTGCAACTTTCAGATAAATATATAGGGAGCTTTTAGAAACTCTCACACGCAGTTTTTTAAAGTTTGTTGTTCTTTTTATCTTGTAATACGAAGTAAATACCTCCAATCGTTGCTACCAACGAAACAAATATTGAAACAATAATTGCGCCCATATACTTCTCTTTATCTTCTGTTTTATCTGAACTTTTACTTTATTAAATCCACCGAACGCTTAATGAACTTGTCGAGCGCAGCACCTTTCAGCATGCCGTTTTGCAAGAGTGCGAGGTCGATAAGCTGATGTATGGCGTTGTTGTCCTTTGCATAGTTGGCTATCACATCGTTCTTTTCGGTGCGCTGTTTGCTGAGCGATTCCTCGGTGTTCTTGAGGTTGTCTTTCTCTTCCTGCGTAATTTCTTCCGCCTTCTTCTTACCTTGTTCTTGGCGCAAAGCAGCTTCGCGAGCCTGCAAGCCCTTGATTTCGCTGAGGATAGGCTTCAGCTTTTCGGCTGTTTCGGCATTGCCTTCTTCGAGTATTCGCTTCACGAGCGCATGGTCGGAGTTCAGCACAATGGTGTAAGTGTCAGGCATTTGTGCGTAGAAAGCCATGCCTTGCTGGTATTGGCTCATCTCTTTCATACGGCGCATATATTCGTTTTGCGTTGCCACAACAGGTTGTGCGGTTTCGCCCAACGCTTCTACTGCTACCATAAATTCTGCTTTCTCCATCTTAGGCATCTGCGATTGGAACGCCTGCGTGAGCAAATCGGTGTCGTTTTCGGCAAGTTTCTGCTCGTTGGCAGCGTTGTCTTTCACAATGATGCGGTCGATTACATCGGAGTCTACACGCACGAAACGCGACTTATCGAACTTCTGTTCGAGCATCGAAACAGCAGGAACGTCCAACTGTCCGTCTGCCAAGACAACGGAATACCCCTTTGCACGTGCCGCCTCGATATACGAATACTGCTCCTCCTTATCGGTTGCGTAGAGATAAATAAGTGTTCCGTCCTTGTCGGTTTGGTTGTCTTTGATAAGCGTGCGGTACTCTTCGTATGTGAAGTTCTTGCCGTCTACGTCAGTAAAGAGCGAGAAATCCTTTGCACGGTCGTAGAAATCGGGTTGCGAAAGCATACCGTAGTTCACGAAAAGCTTCAGGTCGTTCCACTTCTCTTCGTATTCCTTGCGGTTCTCTTTGAATATTCCGTTCAGTCGGTCAGCCACTTTCTTGGTGATGTAAGTAGAGATTTTCTTCACGTTGGCATCGCTTTGCAAGTAGCTACGGCTCACGTTGAGCGGTATATCCGGCGAGTCTATGACACCGTGGAGCAGGGTAAGGAACTCCGGCACAATGCCTTCCACTTGGTCGGTAACGAACACTTGGTTGCAGAAAAGCTGAATTTTGTTGCGTTGAAGTTCTATGCTGTTCTTCACACGTGGGAAGTAGAGGATACCCGTAAGGTTGAATGGGTAGTCCACATTGAGGTGAATCCAGAACAAAGGCTCGTCGTTCATCGGGAAAAGTGTGCGGTAGAAGCTCTTGTAATCTTCGTCTTTCAAGTCCGACGGCGTCTTTGCCCACAGTGGTTCCACGTTGTTTATAACGTTGTCCTCGTCGGTTTCAACGTTCTTTCCGTCCTTCCATTCGGTGCGTTTGCCAAATACGATGGGCACAGCCATGAACTTACAATACTTGTTGAGCAAGCTCTCAATCTTCTGTTTCTCCAAAAACTCCTTGCAATCGTCGTCAATGTAGAGCACAATATCTGTACCACGATTTGCCTTCTCGGTGTTCTCGAGTGAGAATTCAGGACTTCCGTCGCAGCTCCACTTCACTGCCTGCGCACCGTCGCGGTAGCTCTTCGTGATGATTTCCACCTTTTTAGATACCATAAAGGCAGAATAGAAACCCAGACCGAAGTGTCCGATAATGGCTTCTGCCTTGTCTTTGTATTTGTCTAAGAAGTCTGTAACGCCCGAAAAGGCTATCTGGTTGATATATTTGTCAATCTCTTCGGCTGTCATACCGATACCGTTGTCGCTGATGGTGAGCGTTCCTGCCTTTTCGTCGAGGCTTACGCTTACTTTAAGGTCGTTGGTTTCGCCTTTAAATTCGCCCGTTACGGCGAGTGTGCGCAACTTCTGCGTTGCATCGACAGCATTAGAAATCATCTCACGAAGGAATATTTCGTGGTCTGAATAAAGGAATTTCTTGATAACAGGGAAGATGTTCTCTGTTGTTACTCCTATTTTACCTTTTTGCATAATTGTATGTTTTATTTGTTAATTTCTATCTGCTTGTAGTTTTACAAATAGTATGCCAAAGTACGTTAAGTAGCGAAAGAAATCCTTAACCATTAAGTCTTTATTCATCATATTTTCGGTTTCGCCACAATTTTATTGTTCTTTCTTTCGTTGTTTTCTGTTTAATTTTATACTTTTGTATTCAGAATTAAAGCTATCAAAACAAGATAATATTTGACTTACTATATATAATAAGGTGTAAAAAAGCAATTTGAAAACCTAAAATATATAGCTCTTAACCAAATGAGTGCAAAGAAAATGGTGAGCCGTGGACAGGTACACGTCTACACGGGCGATGGTAAAGGCAAAACGACAGCAGCTTTCGGGCTGGCTCTAAGAGCCTGTATGTCAGGTAAAAAAGTATTTATAGGGCAGTTCGTAAAATCGATGCGCTATAACGAAACACGCATTGCAGATTACTTTGAGAATATATCTGTCGAGCTATTTGGCTATGGCTGTATGCTGATGCGTGCACCCGACGAAACGGATAAGCAGCGTGCACAGGAAGGCTTGCGCAAGTGTGCGGAGTGCTTAAAGTCGGGCGATTGGGATATGGTAGTGCTCGATGAAATCACGATAGCCCTGAATATGGAACTTGTTGGTATTGATGCACTTATAAAAGCACTCGACAACAGAGACGCTAAAACGGAAGTTGTGCTGACTGGCAGATACGCTCCGCAAAAGCTCATCGACTATGCCGACCTTGTAACCGATATGCAAGAAGTGAAACATTACTATGCCAACAAGGGACTTTTGTCGCGCGAAGGCATCGACCGATAACAGTCAAGGTAAAGCAAACAAACTGTTGATTGCAGTACAGAAAATTGACGGCAGAATGCACTAATCAACTGTTCGTTCTGTCAAGATAATTCCCTTAAAAAATTATAACTACGTTTTGACGTTGCGAAAGCGTAGGTTTTGCGTTGTAAAACCTACGCTTTTACCGTGCAAAACCTACGGTTTTGGAATGCAAAACAATAGGTTTTGCAAAACGCTGATAACGAGATGGTTATACAACAACTATCTTTGCGATAAATCTTTACATATTTCCTGCGTCTTAAAACCTATGCTTTTATTAACTAATGTTAGTTATGATAAATAGAAAACTTAAGCAAAACGCAAGTGAAATTGGTTTAGCCAAAGTTATTATTGCTCTATACTTTTCCCCTTAGACTTCCATTCTAAGATGCCGCCCAACAAGTTGTAAGTTTTAAAGCCCGATGCTTTTAAAATCTCACACGCCTGTGCAGAGCGTCTTCCTGAACGACAGTAAACGGCTACCGGCTTACTTCTGTCAAGTTTCTGTTTGGCTGTTGCAGCAAACGATTCCTGCAGTACGTCTATATTCTGTGCGTCTTTTATGTATCCTTCCTTATATTCTTTTTCGGTGCGGACATCAACAATCTGGACATTTCCTTTCTGTATTATCTTCTCAAACTGACTGACATCTACATTGCCAATTGCTGCTTTGGGTGAATTGCAAGCAACAAAGCCTACCAACGCGCATAGAATTATAGAAACCTTAATGCTGTTTTTTAGAATATTCTTCATATTTGTAATTCTTTTCTTGAGCAAAATTAGCCAATTCCAATATAAATCTATGGATATATGCAGAATATTTATTTACATTTAAGAGATATTAACTTTGTCTGTACATTCCAAATCGAAGTGCAACAAACAGCCACGTTTTTCATGGTCTCTAATCTATGAAAAACACCGCAGGTTTGCCTCGCGGCCGGGGCGCGTAGCCCCGAAGAGCGATACCGGCAATACAAAAA
>NZ_BAJY01000047.1 GCF_000613945.1 Prevotella falsenii DSM 22864 = JCM 15124 | reverse complement strand
TTTACTCACTTCGACCCAAACAAGAAGTATCCTACTCTTCTCTACTGCGAAGGTGGTCCACAAAGTCCTGTATCACAATTTTGGAGCTTCCGTTGGAACTTCCAAATGATGGCAGCAAACGGCTATGTAGTGATTGCGCCAAACCGCCGCGGTCTTCCCGGATATGGCAGCGAATGGAACGAAGCCATCAGTAGCGACTGGACAGGGCAGTGCATGAAGGACTACTTGTCGGCTATCGACGACGCTGCAAACAACCTTCCATACGTCAATAAGGACAGATTAGGTGCAGTAGGTGCTTCGTTTGGCGGTTTCTCTGTTTACTATTTGGCAGGGCACCACAACAAACGCTTCAAGGCATTCATTGCTCACGACGGTGCTTTCAACCTCGAAAGCATGTACACCGATACAGAAGAGGCTTGGTTCAGCAACTGGGAATACGACGACGCATATTGGAACAAAGACCGCACAGCTGCAGCTGCACGCACATATAAGAACAGTCCGCACCTTGATGTAGACAAGTGGGACACTCCTATTCTCTGCATTCACGGCGAAATGGACTACCGCATTAATGCAACACAAGGTATGGGTGCATTCAACGCTGCCCGCTTGCGTGGTATTCCTGCAGAGCTGTTGCTCTTCCCCGATGAGAACCACTGGGTGCTGAAACCACAAAACGGCGTGCTCTGGCAACGCACATTCTTCAACTGGCTCGACCGCTGGTTAAAGAAGTAAAAGGCAGATTTAAATGAACTTTAATAAATAACAGAAAAAACAATAACAATTATATTTTTATGACAGAACAAATAAACAAAACACTTAGAGACTCTGCTGCCGCACGTTGGACAGCCCTTTTGCTTTTGTCTCTCGCTATGTTCTGTTCTTACATCTTTGTAGACATCTTGTCGCCTATCAAAGACTTGATGCTCTCACAAAGAGGTTGGGACTCAACAGCATTCGGAACAATGCAAAGTTCTGAAACATTCCTGAACGTATTTGTATTCTTCCTTATCTTCGCAGGAATTATTCTCGACAAGATGGGTGTACGCTTCACAGCCCTCCTTTCCGGTGCCGTGATGCTTACAGGTGCTTGCATCAAGTATTATGCCATTAGCGAAAGCTTCATCGGCAGCGGACTTGAAACTTGGTTTACCGAGAACCTGAACCACGTTCCTTTGTTCGAACAGTTAGGCGTTTCTCCTTTCTACGAAGGCATGCCGGCCTCTGCAAAGCTCGCAGCCATCGGCTTTATGCTTTTCGGTTGCGGTACCGAAATGGCAGGTATCATGGTTTCTCGTGGTATCGTAAAATGGTTCAAGGGCAAGGAAATGGCACTTGCCATGGGTTCTGAAATGGCATTTGCACGTTTAGGTGTTGCTACCTGTATGATTTTCTCACCTTTCTTTGCTAAGTTAGGCGGCAGCGTAGACGTTTCTCGTTCAGTGGCATTTGGTGTTGTTCTTATCTGTATTGCTGTAATGATGTTCGTTGCTTACTTCTTTATGGATAAGAAACTCGACTCTCAAACCGGCGAGTCTGAAGAGCAAGACGACCCATTCAAGCTCAGCGACCTCGGTCAAATCCTCAGCAGTATGGGCTTCTGGTTGGTTTCTTTGCTCTGCGTACTCTACTATTCTGCCATCTTCCCATTCCAAAAGTATGCGGTAAACATGTTGCAGTGTAACCTTACCTTCACTCCTGTCGATAAAGATTCGTTCTGGGCTTCAACCGAAGTTACAATTATCCAGTACGGCATTATGCTGGTAGTTGCTATAACAGCATTCATGTTCAACTTCATGAAGAACAAGAACGTTAAATACTCTGTGCTGCTCATCTCTATCCTCTCGCTCATTGGTTATTGCTATATGGGCTATATGCGTCAGTCTGCAGAGTCTATCTTTGCTGTGTTCCCATTGCTCGCAGTAGGTATCACACCTATCCTTGGCAGCTATGTAGACCACAAGGGCAAGGCTGCTACAATGCTTATCTTGGGTGCTTTGCTGCTCATTAGCTGCCACCTCACATTTGCATTCGTTCTCCCTGCATTCAAGGGCAATGCCATTGGCGGTGTTGTTGTAGCTTACCTAACAATCCTCGTGCTCGGTGCTTCGTTCTCGCTTGTGCCGGCTTCGTTGTGGCCAAGTGTGCCAAAGCTCGTAGACCCAAAGATTATCGGTTCTGCTTACGCACTTATTTTCTGGATTCAGAACATCGGTTTGTGGTTGTTCCCATTGGTTATCGGTAAGGTGCTCGACAACTCGAATGTTGGTATTACCGACCCAACGAAGTACGATTACACCAATCCGCTCCTTATGTTGGCAGGTCTTGGTGTAGCAGCATTGGTAATCGGATTTATCCTCAAGATTGTGGACAAGAAGAAAGGTCTTGGTTTGGAATTGCCAAACATTACCGAATAATCTAACATACAAGATAAAAAGAAAAGACCGAATCCTCGCTCAGGGTTCGGTCTTTTTTCGTGCTTACGCAAATAAGGCTTCAGAAAACGCCGACCATTCACCTTTTAAAAACAGATAATCAAAGGGGTTGTACGCTGCAAAAACATTTGTTACTGAAATTATTTACATGTAAATAATAATTTATTTACGTGTAGAGAAATATTTACTTACACGTAGAAAAATATTTATTTACGTGTAAGTAATTCTTTAGACTTCCATCATAACGAGTTAAACACCTACATATCAAAGCCTTTTAAATCTTTCTTAATAGTGCATAGAATAACTGTTTTATGAGGAGTTCTACTTTTCAGAGTTAAAAAGTGATAAACGTTTGTGATACCTTAACACTTTTATTACCTTTGTATATTATTAACTAATACATATTATTATGAAGAGAATATTACTTGCTTTATTGGTAACAACGCTTACATTGTCTGTTTCTGCTCAAATAAAGAAGGCAGATGATGGGTATTATTATATATATTCTTCATTTTCATATCCTTCAATTAATATAAGAAATATGAAGGATTCTTATGCGCCACTTCTTAAAGTTACAGCTTTTGGAAAGTTCGAACTTGTTACAGAAAATGGAAAGGCTGTATTATTCAATAGTGGTACTGCAGTTAAAAATTACCTTTCGTTGAAAGGTTGGGAGTGTTTGAATCAAGGAACTTTACTTAGTCCTTATCGTAAGAAGGTAACGAAAGAAGAATTGGCTCGTGAAGTTGAAAGTTGTAAAATATTTTTAGAAACAGAAGAAGCGATAAAGGCTTATACAGAAACAGTTAATTCTAATCCTACATTGGCAGGGCATAGAATGTTTCATGTTGTTGGGCAAACCGAATTGTAATACCCACGTATTTTTCTACCATATACTTGAGAAGTATTCTTATTGCTGCCTTCTTGTTATATAAAATAGGGGAACATTCTCATTGTTAGAATGTTCCCCTATTTTCAGAATACCTCTTAAAGATGGTTTTAAAGATACTGCAAGATGCCGCTTATCTCGCTTACGGTAACAAGATGGTTGTGTTCGTACTCGTCGGCATGCTCGTGTTGCCACAATATTTTAGACGGTATATGGATAGCATAACCACCCAACTCCAAGACAGGTGCTATATCGGAACGGAACGAATTGCCCACCATGACAAGCTCGTTGATAGAACAATCGAAGCGTTTGCAAAGCATTTCATATTCTTTCTGCGTTTTGTCAGACACCACAACGATGGCATCGAAGAAGGTTTCCAAGCCCGAACGCTTCAGCTTGTTCTCTTGATCCAACAGCTCTCCCTTGGTAAAAACCACCATTTTATAATCTTTTCGTGCGCTACTCAAGGTGCTAAGCACAGTCTGCACCCCTTCTAAGGGAGTGGCAGGCATATTCAACAAGTCTTTTCCAAAGTCTAAAATCCGTGCTATTTTATCAGCCGACAGGTTGTCGTTGCTCATCGAAACGGCATTTTCGATAAGCGAAAGCACGAACGCCTTGCAACCATAACCCAACAAGGGCATATTAGCCGTTTCGGTTTTGAACAGCGCAGCAGAAACTTCTGCAGGTGTTCCGTAATCGCTCAATATATCCTGATATTCCTTTTCCGCAGCATCGAAGTGCGACTGACAGTCCCATAAGGTATCATCAGCGTCGAAAGCAAGCAGTTTTATTTTATCTTTTCCAATCATTCCGCAAAATTAATAAATAAAAAACGAAAAACATTCTACATTTAGCATTTCCTCGAAAGGTTGTTTAAAAAAATATATTACCTTTGTATTTCTAAAAGAATTAATCTCTCCTAATATATATGACACTTCAACAATTAGAATATGTTATGGCGGTTTACCGATGCAAACATTTTGCAAAGGCTGCCGACTACTGCAACGTTACCCAACCTACGCTAAGTTCGATGATACAGAAATTGGAAGAAGAACTGAGCGTAAAGATATTCGACCGAAGCAAGCAACCCATCAAACCAACTGCCGAAGGAATGCTCATTATAGAGCGGGCTTGGAACATTCTCGTACGGGCAAAGCAGCTGAAAGAAGTTGTTGAAGAAGAGCGGCATTCGCTTTCGGGAACTTTCCATGTTGCCGTATTGCCCACCATAGCTCCTTACCTTATTCCGCGCTTCCTCCCACAACTTATGAACGAGTACCCCGAGTTGGATATTCGTGTTACGGAAATGAAGACAGAAGACATACACAAAGCACTGAAACACGGCGAAATAGACGCAGGCATCGTTGCACAGGTGGAGGGACAGGAAGGTTTCGACAGCGACCACCTCTACTTTGAGAAGTTCTTTGTCTATGTATCGAAGGGCGATACCTTGTTCAACAACAAGGCAATTCGCACAGCCGACTTGACGGGCGAATATCTTTGGCTGCTCGATGAGGGGCATTGCTTCCGCGAACAGCTCGTAAAATTCTGCCATTTAAAGTCGGCTGCGAAAAGCAAGAAAGCATACAATCTCGGCAGTATCGAAACTTTTATGCGCATTGTAGAGAGTGGAAAGGGGGTAACATTTATTCCCGAACTTGCGCTTGAGCAACTTACCGAAGTGCAAAAAGAGTTAGTGCGTTCTTTCGCCCACCCCATTCCCACGCGCAACATCATATTGCTCACACAAAAGAACTTCCTCCGCACTTCGCTCCGACAACTCATCACAGACAAAATTCGCGCATCTGTTCCGGCCGGTATGCTGCAAATGAACAAAACGCAGCAAGCATTATAAAAAGCTCCAACAAGTGCTATCAGAACATTCAAAGCACCTGAAAACACGTTAGATTGTTCAGTGCAGATAGCAATATAAACAATAGGAAGCATACAAAAATTGCACCCGTGTTATTTTGTGTGAAATGTTTGCCACTCTCATTTCTTTTTTATAATTTTGAAGTCGAAAACGTAATAAGACGTCAAGATTTGCCCACAGAAGTGTGAAAAGGCAACCTTGAGAGAAGGATAACATTTAGTTTAACGTCTGAAAAAACAAATCAGTTACCCTTCCAGCATATAAAATACAAAAGGAAAAAAGAACATTTTTAAATAATACAATTCACAAAGGTAAAATTATGAAGATTGAAAAAGTACACGCTCGTGAGATTATCGATTCACGTGGCAATCCTACTGTTGAAGTTGAAGTAACACTCGAAAATGGTGTAATGGGTCGTGCAAGCGTACCATCAGGTGCATCTACAGGTGAAAACGAAGCACTTGAACTTCGCGATGGCGATAAAGGTCGTTTCTCAGGCAAAGGTGTTTTGAAGGCAGTAGAAAACGTAAACAACGTTATTGCGCCTGCATTGAAAGGCTTCTGCGTAACAGAGCAACGTGCAATCGACTATAAGATGTTGGAACTCGATGGTACTCCTACCAAGAGCAAGTTGGGTGCTAACGCTATTCTCGGCGTTTCTTTGGCAGTAGCACAAACTGCAGCCAAGGCTTTGAACATGCCTTTATATCGCTATATCGGCGGTACTAACGCTTACGTATTGCCGGTACCGATGATGAATATCATCAACGGTGGTGCACACTCTGATGCTCCTATCGCTTTCCAAGAGTTTATGATACGCCCTGTTGGTGCTGCAAACATTCGCGAAGCATTGCGTATGGGTGCTGAAATCTTCCACACATTGGCTAAAAACTTGAAGAAACGCGGTCTCTCAACAGCTGTTGGAGACGAAGGAGGTTTCGCTCCTAAGTTCGAAGGCATCAAGGACGCACTCGATTCTATCATGCAGGCTATCAAGGACGCAGGCTACGAACCGGGCAAAGACATCAAGATTGCCATGGACTGTGCTGCTTCTGAATTTGCTGTACAGGAAAACGGCGAGTGGTTCTACGACTACAGTCATCTCAAGAACGGCATGCCTAAAGACCCTAACGGCAAGAAACTCACTGCCGATGAGCAGATTGCATACTTGGAAGAACTTATTACCGAATACCCAATCGACTCTATCGAAGACGGTCTCGACGAAAACGACTGGGAAAACTGGGTTAAACTTACAGCTAAGATTGGCGACCGCTGCCAGTTGGTAGGCGACGATTTGTTCGTTACCAACGTTAAATTCCTTGAAAAAGGTATCAAGATGGGTGCAGCAAACTCAATCCTTATCAAGGTTAATCAGATTGGTTCTTTGACCGAAACACTCGAAGCTATTGACATGGCTCACCGCGCCGGTTACACTTCTGTTACTTCACACCGCTCTGGCGAAACAGAAGATACAACTATTGCAGACATCGCTGTGGCAACAAACTCAGGTCAGATTAAGACAGGTTCTATGTCTCGTACAGACCGTATGGCTAAGTACAACCAACTTATCCGCATCGAAGAAGAACTTTGCTGCACAGCAAAATACGGTTACAATAAGATTAAGTAACATCTTTTTTACGAACAACAACAAGGGGATAGACCAACTGTCTATCCCTTTTTTCGTTATATACCGATGCTGAAAATAGCAAGATTGTATATCGTTTATACAAAAAAAGAATACCGGAAACATTGTTTCAATAATATAAAACACTGATAATTAAACAATTAAAGTAATATATAGATATTTTCAATTGCTCAATAGATATTATCTGTTGTGCAATATTATATATATGTCTACCTTTGCATTGTCAAACAGAACAACTGACAATAAAATTGAAAATTTAAACTAACAATAATAATTATTGATGAGCCGACGGTGCTAAACCGAAAGCCGTTGAAAACAAAACAACAGAAAAATGGAAACAATTATCAATGCAACAGCTCCTGAATTTAAGGTTCAGGCATTCCAAAACGGTGAGTTCAAAACAGTTTCAAGCGAAGATATTAAAGGCAAGTGGGCTATTTTCTTCTTCTATCCGGCTGACTTTACATTCGTTTGTCCTACAGAACTTGTAGACCTTGCTGACAAATACGAAGAGTTGAAGGGCTTGGGTGTTGAAGTATTCTCAGTAAGCTGCGATACTCACTTCGTACACAAGGCATGGGCAGACGCTTCTGACAGCATCAAGAAGATTAACTACACTATGCTTGCAGACCCTCTCGCAGTATTGGCAAAGGGCTTCGGCGTTTACAAAGAAGACGAAGGTTTGGCTTATCGCGGTACATTCGTAGTAGACCCGGAAGGCAAGATTAAGTTGGCTGAAATACAAGACAACTCTATCGGTCGTAATGCTGACGAGCTTGTTCGCAAGGTTAAGGCTGCACAGTTCGTAGCTTCTCACCCCGGCGAAGTTTGCCCTGCAAAGTGGAACGAAGGTGCTGAAACCTTGAAACCAAGCATCGACCTTGTAGGTAAGATTTAAGCAACCGACTGACAGGAAAGGTTTTCACTATACAAAACATTATGGACAGTCTCTCACTCTCCTATCAGCCTTCTTTCCAAAAGATAAAAAAGGCAAGATAGGAAAGTAAGAGACTTTTTCTTTAATCTGCCGACAAGAATAACAAGGTTGCATTCTATAACAAACGATACACACTAATTTTAAAAGCAGAAATATGTTAGACAAGAATATATTAGACCAAGTAAAAGGTATATTTGCATCGCTTAAATCGCAGATAACCTTTGCTGCAACAAGCAAAAAAGACGATGAGAAGAAAGGCGAACTGCAAGAATTTCTCAACGATATAGCTTCAACATCAGAAAAATTGTCGGTTAGTTTCACTGAAGAAGAGAACGCACAACTCAGTTTTAAACTACTAAAAGACGGCAACGAAACAGGTATTACATTCCGTGGGCTACCAAACGGACACGAATTTACATCGCTCCTTTTGGCTGTTCTCAATACCGACGGACAGGGCAAGAACTTTCCCGACGAGGCAATACAGCGCAGAATAAAATCGCTGAAAGGCAAAATCGCACTGAAAACATACGTTTCACTTACTTGTACCAACTGTCCTGACGTTGTTCAGGCACTCAACCTCATGTCGCTCATCAACCCCAACATCAAGCACGAAATGGTAGATGGCGGTATTTACCGGCAGGAAGTAAGCGACTTAAACATACAAGGAGTGCCCGCGGTGTACTGCAACAACGAGTCGTTGCACATCGGACGAGGCGACCTCGGCATACTTTTGCAAGAGTTGGAAGATATGGTAGGCAGCGAGGCACTTGAAAACGAAGAATCAATAGAGCGCGAATACGATGTGATTGTTGTAGGTGGCGGTCCTGCCGGTGCGTCAGCAGCAATCTATTCTGCACGTAAAGGCTTGAAAGTGGGCTTGGTTGCAGAAAGAATTGGCGGACAAGTGAACGACACAACAGGCATTCAGAACCTTATTTCTGTGCCCAATACAAACGGAACACAGCTTGCCGCCGACTTAAAAGCGCATCTTGCCGACTATCCTATCGACCTTTTTGAACATCGAAAAATTATAAATGTAAGCTTGAAAGAGAAGATAAAGAGCATCAAGGTGAAAGGTGGCGAAGTGTTCAAGGCTCCTGCCGTAATCATCGCAACAGGTGCAAACTGGCGCAGACTGAACGTCGGCGACGAGGCTAAATACATCGGACACGGTGTACACTTCTGCCAACACTGCGACGGACCTTTCTATAAAGGCAAGAATGTAGCCGTGATTGGTGGCGGAAACTCCGGTTTGGAAGCAGCCATCGACCTTGCAGGCATTTGCAATAAAGTTACGGTATTTGAATTTGGCGATACCCTTCGTGCCGATACCGTATTGCAGGAAAAGGCTAAGCAAATAGAAAACATGAGCATTTTTACCAATGCACAGACCACCGATGTTAAGGGCGACGGCACCAAACTGACAGCACTGACTGTTAAAGACCGCCTGACAGAGGAAGAAAAAGACTACGAATTTGATGGTGTTTTCGTACAAATAGGTCTTGCAGCCAACAGCGATGTATTCAAAGAAGAACTGGAACTGACACCACGCAACGAGATTAAAGTAGACGAATTTTGCCGTACTGCCATTTCGGGCGTCTATGCTGCAGGCGACGTTTCTAATGTTCCGTACAAGCAAATCATTGTTGCTATGGGCGAAGGTGCCAAGGCCGCCCTCTCGGCATTCGATGACCGTTTACGTGGAATTATCTGATAAAGGCTCATAATAAAGTAAAACTATAATATACAAGAACGGGGGGGACAGCTCATTAAATACGCTGTTCCCTCGTTTCATTATTGGAACTATCTACACTTGCCGGCGAAAAACTGGTTGTTCCTCTTAACTTTAAAAACACATTGAAAACACGTTTGTTTTATAAAGATAATTCTATTAAAATGTGATATAGTCGTTTTGGCATTGCGAAAGTGGCTGTTTTGCGATGCAAAACCCTACGCTTCGAAAGGTAACTAATCAACGAAAATGAAGGAATATCGATGTTGATGTAAACTAACTGATAATGAAGAGGGAATGCTCTGATTTGCATAACGCTGCATTGTTTGTAAAAGGCAGGAAAGTGCAGATTTAGGCAGAAGTTCAGTTACCAGAGTGTTACCTTGTTTTGATGTAGGTAACGATGGTGCAGTATTCGGTAACTGAATTATTTTCGCTCGTGTGGCTGTTGCTGCGGTCGGCAGTTTTCTGCGTAACTAAAGAACGCTTTAATTCGGGTAACTTTACCCACAAATATTAAAGCGTATGAAAACAGAAAAGATGAAGGTGTTGCTCTACCTCAAAAAGAGTGGCTTGGACAAGTCTGGCAAAGCTCCGATTATGGGACGAATAACGATTGGGCGTTCCATTGCCCAATTTAGTTGTAAACTATCTTGTAATCCCGATTTGTGGAATCCACGTGAGAGCAGGATGGACGGCAAGAGCCGTGAGGCGGTGGAGGTTAACGGAAAGTTGGAGAATTTGCTACTTTCCATTCAATCGGCTTATCAATCATTGATTACCAAAGGTTGCCCATTTGACGCAACCGATGTAAAGGAACAATTCCAAGGAAGCATTCAGGCACGGTGTATGCTTATCGAAAGGCTGGATATGCTCATCAAAGAGAAAGAAATCCATGTCGGCGTGGACATCAAGAAAGAGTCCCTTTCAAGTTATCATTCCACGAGAAACCACTTGCAGAAGTTTGTTCAAAGAAAGTACAAAGTTTCAGACATGGCTTTTTCCCAACTGACGGAGGACTTTATCTATGAGTTTCGCCAATACTACTTGGGAGTATGCGGCTTCCAAGAAAGTTCCTTCTTCGCAGTGGCATCACATTTGAAAACGGTCTGTAGGTTGGCGTATCGTGAGGGAATAGCCGACACCCTGATGTTTGACAAAGCCCATATAGAGCGAGGAGATAAGAAAGCCCCGAAGGCACTCGACAAGGAAGCCTTGGAGAAGTTAAAGGCTCTCCGCTTTGATGATTTGGAGGAGGAAATGGAAACGGCAAGGGATATTTTTCTTTTTGCCTGTTATACAGGTGCCGCGTATTGCGATTTGATGGAACTAAATAAATCTCATCTTGTCCGTGATGACGAGGGAAATTTATGGTTGAAGTTCAACCGTCAGAAGACAGGTGTACTATGCCGTATCAAATTGCTGCCCGAAGCCATTAGTCTGATAGAGAGGTTTCACAGCGATGAAAGGGAAACACAGCTCCCCTATATCAAGTACAAGAACTATCAGACCTGTCTGAAAGCCCTACGGCTTCGCGCAGGTATCCCCTTTCCCTTTACCACGCATACAGCAAGGCACACCTTTGCCACGCTCATCACGCTTGAACAAGGCGTACCCATCGAAACGGTGAGCAAGATGCTCGGGCATACCAATGTAAGCATGACAGAACGCTACGCAAAGGTGACACCGCAAAAGCTCTTTGAGGAGTTCGGTCGCTTCCTTTCTTTCACAGAAGATTTGCAGTTGGCAATTTAATCTCTCTGTTTCTTTATTTCTTATCCATTTTATTCAAAATCATCAAGACAATGAGAAGTACATTTAAGATACTGTTCTATATCAACAGACAGAAAACAAAGGCTGATGGTAAGACAGCCATTCTCTGCCGTATCACCATAGACGGGAAGAGTTCCGCCATAACCACAGGCGAGGAATGCCTGCCGGCAGAGTGGAATACCAAACAAGGACAGACTATCCACAAAAGGATAAACAAAAAGCTAACAGAGTTCAGAGAACTTGTAGAAAAGACTTATCGGGATTTACTGATAAAGGACGGAGTGATAAGCGTGGAACTTATCAAGAACCACTTGCAAGGTATTGCCACCAATCCGACAACGCTGCTTGCCATGAGCAGGGCAGAACTGCAATCCGTCAAAGAGTGTGTGGGAAAGTCAAAAGCAGAAAGTACGTACCAAAATCTTTGCTATTCCGACAAGCTGTTATGCGAGTTTGTCAAGGATAAAGGAGAAAAGGATATACCTGTAACCATCATTACGGAAGATTTGTTTGAAGAGTACCGCTTTTATCTTAAAAAGCAAGGATTGGCAGCTGCAACCATCAACCGCTATCTTTGCTGGCTAAGCAGGTTGATGTACCGTGCGGTCAGCCAAAGGCTCATTCGCTGTAATCCCTTTGAGAATGCCAAGTACGAGAAAACGGAACAAAAGATACGCTTCCTGCAAAAGAACGATGTAGCTAAACTCATGGCTTTAAAAGTAAACGATAAGGAGGCTGAACAGGCAAGGCTGATGTTTGTCTTTGCTTGCTTTACAGGCTTGGCTATTACCGACATGGAGCACCTACAATATAC
>NZ_BAJY01000048.1 GCF_000613945.1 Prevotella falsenii DSM 22864 = JCM 15124 | reverse complement strand
AAAGAAAGGTGTAAATATTTTCGCAAATAATTATAAAGGTGCGGCTGCCGGCCGTCGGAAAGAAAGAAAAAGTCCGTCAGAAGTTTTCCCTCTAACGGACTTTGGGTTTGCCTTACCTTTGTTTTCTTAAAGTAACAGACTTTCTTTTCTTACCTTTTACTTGTTTCTTGCCCGAAAGAGAAGGCTTGGAAGGGATATTAATTCCCCAGTAACCGGCGTCTACGGTGGCTTCTACAGCCTTCTCGATGTCATCGTCGAGGTTGCAGAAGAAGTCGATACCGGTGCGTTTCTGCAGTTCCTCGATGGTGATATACTCGGTCTGACTTTGCTTATAGTGAGGCGACCAGATGCCAAGGGCACGATATTTCTTGGTCGGCTTGTCGTAAGACAGCAGTGCCATATAGAAGTATTTGGGCACAATACCGGGGAAATGGAGGCTGCTTGGAGACTTTCCTTCTGCCTTGGCAATATTTTCGATGTCGGCAGCGTTGCAGATATACTCAGCCTTGTCGATGGTAGCCGCCTTTACAACATAGAGCGTATCGCATTTGCCGGCCCACGTGCGCACATTTCCTTCGAGGTTCTGCCATACGCCACCGTTATGTCCCTGTATCTGAGGCTGCATGTTGCTCAGGTAGAAAGTCTGGTCATTCTGCTCGATGGAATAGCGTCTGTCGCCTGACGGGCAGAGGTGTCCGCGAGCGAATCCGCTACCTTTGTAATCGTTGAGAGTAGTCTGCATGTCCGATGGAATATCAGGGTCTTGTTTAAACTTGCCTCCCCTATCTACATTCGGCTGCATAATTTTCTTGTACATCTGATAGCAAGTCCAACGATTGGCTTTGCGTGTGGCGTCCCACTCTATGGAATAGTTGTTCATTCGCTCACCGTTCTCGGTGGTGAAGTGGGTAATCTCGTAAATCTTATTAGTACCTTGATAGAAGCGTGGGAACTCCAATCGCCACCCTTCGCGGTTCTTCTGCAGGTCGGCGGCAGTGTTACGGTTGGCGTTTTTGCCTGATGGGTTGGGGGTCGGAGCAGGTTCATCGGTCAGCGTATAGCTTACCTGCGAGAGGAGATAGTCGTCTGACACCTTCTTACCCTTGGGATAAACCTTTATGCCCACATCTTTGAGAACACGGAAACTGTCTATAGTCTCGCCCGTGGTGTAGGTATGCACCTTTCCGTGCTTGGTGGTAATGGTGAGTTTCTGCTTATTGCTCTGTGCCGTAGCTGCCATGCTAAGTAGCAGTGCCAGCGAAATAAATACACTTTTCTTCATTTTTATCTTCTTCCTTAATTTAGGTTATTATCATCGTCTGTGTCCCAAAAGCCGTCCTTGGCGCACCCATCTTCCCACGCATTGCCACTTCCGTGGTCGTTTCCGGTGTCTACTTGCGTTCCGTCGGCATTCACGTCGGTAGTGCTCATAACAAGGTCAGCCGTGCCGACGAGTATGTTTATACTCGCCGGAGCTATATAAAGTCTTTTCTTCATAAACGTGTTCTCTGTCTTAATTGATGACAATTTTACGACCGTTTACGATATATAGCCCCTTGGGCAAGCCGTTAATGCTGCTTCCGAGGTATTGTCCATTGAGGTTATACACCTTGAATGGGCGTGGCCGGGTGTGCGCTTCGGGAAGCGTAATGTCCGTAGGCTCGTCGTGGAAAGCTATCTTGGTCTCTGCCGTGGCAGGTACTTTATAATATGCGCGCAACCCTTTGAGGCGGTTCGCCTGCCCGTCTGACCCTGTGGGATAATAGAGATTGCCGTCGGAAGAGAGGAAACGCTCCGTCTTATCGAGTGCTAACTCGACCGGAGAGTAGGTCGCCACGAAGCTGTATTTGCCGTCGGCTGAACTCACGGTCAGGGCTTTTGTAGCCTTGAGGGTTATGTTTTCGTAGGTCGGATTTTTCATTTCCCACTTCACAAGGTAGGGTATGCCGGCCTCGATGCGTGTCTGTTCGCTATCGAAAATCATCGTGCTGCCGTTCATTTTGCCCGTAAACTTGGCTATCTGTGCATCGTTCAGGGCTTCTTTTTCGATGTCGAAGGGCACAGAAAAGGTGTTCCAATGCCCCGAGGTGAGCGTTTGTTTCAGGCGCACAGCTACATCAGGCAGGTCGTGTTGGGGCGAAACGAAGGGTTCTTCCTCATCAATCACGAAGACAACAGGACGCCGGTTGTTTTCAAACAATGGGTTTATTTCCTGCTTTTCGCCGGCGGGCACGGCAATACCGGCAAGGTCTACGATGGCTCCGGCATAGGGCGCAACATACTTATCCTTGTCGGCTGTGATGCCAAAGCGGTTGTGCACGGCGATGCCCTCCTTCGTTGAGAGACCGTCGGCAGCGATATGAAGACCCTCCAAGCTAATCCAGTCGGCAACATTGGCGGCATAATCGGCTGCCTTTATTGCTTTCGGCTGCACTTCAGCCTCCGTTACAGGAGCCGCAATAACGAGCAGCGACGTGTTGGTAACGGCACTTACAGCCTTGAAACGTGGCACGCCGTTCTCCACTACGTACTCGCCCGTTATCTTTCCTGCCATGTGTTGGTTGCATACAAAAGGCACATTGGGATTGATACCGTAGAAGCACACGGCACCGGTACGGTCGCGCACATAGGCTTCTTGTGTGTCGCCCGTGCCGTGTACATAGAGCACACGTGCCATACTACCATCGTCGCCGTCGGTCAGAGAGAGCGTTGCACGACTGCCACTCTGCAGAGCTTTAAGTTCCTGAATGCTGTTTACGGTGAATACAGGCTGCGCCGGCGTGTCAGCCGAATAAGTGATGACGCAGTCTCGATGTAATTTTTGTCAGTCGCAGTGAAAGTTACCGAAGCTGTGGACGTACCATTGTCGGTCCATTCCATGCCGTTGAGCGTTCCCGGATTGGCATTACTACTCACTGTTCCCGTGAATACGACAGCCGTGATATGCTGCCCTGCGGGCACGCTGAAAGTGATGCTGCCACCATTTTTATAGAAGCGCAGTTCGGTTTTGCCTTTGCTATTCAATACGCGCGTATGCGTCTTTGCATGAGTACACGACATACTGACACTGCCCAAGGTGTAAGCCGGAGCCGTCAGGTCTGTCCATTTCTTCGGGGCAGGCTTAGCTATTCCCAATGCTTTGAGTCCTTCATCGGTGCTAAAATCGAATGTAACCGTGTCTGCAAATACCTGCAACGGCAGAGCGAGCACGGACATGAGCACGAAAAAGCGTAAAATTCGTTTCATAAGTGTTGTAAATTAAGTTTATTATAAATAATGTATTGTTTTATATTATCGCATATTTTAAGTTAATAGCTTAAGCTATTCGATTTGCGGTTTCGACCTGCAAAGATAATAACAATTTCCGAAATAGAAAGAAAAAAACGAAAAAGAATAAAAGAACCATTAAAATTTTACTTTATCAGTCCACTGAAACCAACAGTCAATCCACTAAATATCGAATTCCGTCGCATTTACGAACAAACGGCAGAACGTCTGACTTTACTTGCTCGATGTCGGCTGTGGAGAGCCTTCCGTTATCGTTCTTCGCAGATACTTCATTACGTTTTGCCATTGCCCCACTCCGCCTATATTTATCGTTTCACAGACGGAAAAAAGGCAATAAAAACGTAAATATTTTTCGCAAGCATAGCTGTTGCGTAACTATCTCGCTGTCAGTGCGTTGCAAAACCTATTGTTTGGCATTGTAAAACCGTAGGTTTTGCACGGTTAAACCGTAGGTTTTACAACGCAAAACCTACGGTTTCGCAACGCCAAAGCGATTATATCACTTTTTAACAGAATTATCTTTACAATTTATATGCGCTTGAATTAAGGATTATCCGAAAGTATTTTGTATTTTTGTCGGGTAAAAACCAACAGCCGTACACGGCTAAAAAGCAATAACGCTGCATGGGTGAAGCCAAGAAAGGTGCACGCATCGGCGAAGCGCAAGTTGGGTTTTGAGCAAAGTGCAACGCCATTACTCCATCTCCTGCCTTGCTTGCAAAGAGCGGGGGGAACTTGTTTAAAAAAACTATGAAAGCTGTTTTTAAAACTATGAAAGAACGATATACAGACGAAAAGCGGATTTTTTTACTCCCGAATGTCACAAAACGACGAGTCGTCCGTTTACCTATTGAAAAGCGATGGAAATAGAAACATTCAACCAAATGGTGATGAACCTGCGCAGCCGACTGCTCCGTGTGGCAGCAACGTTGGAGGGTGGAGATGTTGAAGCCGAAGATTTCGTGCAGGAAACATTCCTCCGTCTGTGGGCTATGCGCCAACGGTTGGACAGCCACCCCAACATCGAGGCGTTGGCAACGAAGATTGTCAAAGGCATAGCCATTGACCATTGGCGGCACAGACAGTTCGAATGCGCGGAGGGCGAACACCCGAAAGAGCTCGCCACGGAGCAGCGAACGATGGCTGAAAAGGACGACATGGAACTGATACGGCTGATAGTAGACCATCTGCCACCGCTTCAAAGGCAAATCTTCCGACTCAAGGACATAGACGGATACGAGAACGAAGAGATAGCAAAAATATGCGGTTGCACGGCGGAAGCACTGCGACAGAACCTGTCGAGAGCACGTCGGCGCATTCAAAAGGAGTTTATAAGACTGACAACGGAAGGAAACAAGATATGCAAATAGACGACATTAACAGCTTGGTTCAGAAGTATTTGGACGGCGAAACAACAACGGCAGAGGAGCAGCAGCTGCGCAACTTCTTCGCACAAGACCCGCTGCTGGTGCCCAACGAGCTGAAACCGCTGTGCGCGCTGTTTCGTTGGGAGACTGCGGAACGCTGCAAGGAAGGTACGGAAAAGACTGTGCCGACAGCAGAAACCCACACCACGAAGAAACGGAAACGCATGCCGAGCCGGATTGTGGCAGCCGTTTCGGCAGCTGCCGCAGTGGTTGTAACGATGTTCGTAGTGCGCCACAACGTAACTCAAACAGGCGATTACGCCATCGTGGACGGCAAATGTATCACCAACAAGGAGGTGGTGCAGAGCGAAGCGGAGGCAGCTCTCGACATGGTTTCGGCTGACGGTAACGAGGATTTCAATGCACTTTCACTGATAGGAGGAACAACCGATGAAGAATAAAACAATAAGAACCCTGCTCACACTGTGCCTGTTTGCGGTTCTGATACCTGCATCTGCACAGAGCGATTTACAGACGGGCATCGCCTTCGAACGCTTCGGCAAGGCACGAAACTGCAAGATGGTGGTGCTGAACGACGCCACGCTGAGGGGCTACAAACTAAAGGTGTACAAGTCGCTGACGTATAAAAAGATTGGCGCAAGCATAGCTCCGTACCTGAATGCCGACAGGAAGAAAGCCCGGAAAATACGCGAAATAGTAGACGACGGAAAGGTTACGAGCGGCTATTACATGCTGCCGCCGCTGCCTTCGGGGTACAACCGATATATCCTTTTCAGCAATACGGCAAACGACAGCGGTGCCATCATCTACATAGAAGGCACGCTCGGTCCCGACGAAATTATGAAGTTATGCTACAACAAACGCTGACGGGAAGCAACAAACATTCACAGAATAAAAACAAAAAAAATACAATTATGAAACATCTGTTATTTACCTTAGCACTTATCGCAGCTGTTCCGGCAATGGCTGCCGAAGAAAACGACACGACTATCCACTACGCCAACAAGCAGATAGTGGTGAGTACGGACAGTGTATCGCTCAACGTGGCTGTCTTCAACAACGACGGCAGCACCCTCGTAAAGACGAAAGAGACGAGCTTTGTAGACGGTCAGGAGGTGGAACGCTTCTTCGTTTCCTCGCCGTTTGTGCCTGTCCGCAAGAAGAGCGGGCGCACTTTCTACGGTCATATCCCCGATTTCTTCATCGGAGTGAACCTCTTGAACGGAGGAAAAGATATGCACAGCAAAGACGTAAAATCGTTGGAATGGGGCATTACCCTCCTCCAAGTAGGCGTCGGACTCAACGATGCCAACACCTTGGGCATTGTTTCGGGCTTCCAAGCAGGTTTCATACACAACCATTTCCAAACCAACTACATGCTGACCGACGTAGACGGAACGCCCACTCTTGTAAGAAATACGGCTGAAAAAGTAAAGACGAGTTTCATAAAATACAGCTACTGCAAAGTGCCGATAATGCTGGAGTGGAAGAAAATGTCGCCCGGAAAGCAGATGTACATGGGTTTGGGCTGCTCGTTCGATATTAAGGGAGAAATAAGAAGTAAGTACAGAATAGGCAGCAAACGCCACACCGTCAGCCGTAACTTGGACACGAACCCCGTGGGTGTGAACCTCGAAGCCTACTTCGGCTTCAATTCGTTCTCTATTTATGCCCATTACAGTCTTACCAAACTGATGAACAGCGGTCCTGCCTGCCACCCCTTCGGTCTTGGTTTCGGCTTTGAACTTTAAGGCAAACCGGCTAAAAGGCAACACATCTGACCGATAAACAGAAAGAGACGGCACAAGGGGCAGCGGCACCGCAAACCGTTCAGGCATCAAAATACCTCCGCCCCTCCACCGCCCTACCCGCCTTTCCGCCCCTCGTTTCATAGGCGGAAAGCAGGCAAGGGAAGCGTAAATATTTCTCACAAACGCAGTTATTGCATAATCATTTCACTATCAAAGCATTGAAAAACCCATTGTTTCGCATTCCGAAACCGTAGGTTTGGCACGGTAAAAGCGGTTGTTTTGCGATGTAAAACAGCCGCTTTCGCAATGTCAAAACGAAATCAACGTTTTCTCTTGGGAGTTTCTTTGCAAAAGCAAAGCTGTTTTCATGGTCTATACTATAGCGTATAGGAATGATAGAAAAAACCATAAACACGCCCGCAACGACTCGTTTGCGGAGAATAAAAGCCTTATTCTTCGCAAATTTGCGTAGAATAAACGCCGTTTTATCTGCAAAAGTTTGTAGTTGTGGCAAAAATGTATTAAGTTTGCCAACAAATAGGTTTAAGTTGTATGAACAGTAAATTTATATGGCAAGATACCGACTTGCGCAACATGACTTGGCAAGACAGTGCTTTCAGCAGCCTTCTTTCCGAAGTGAATTTGCTTCGTGGAAAGCTGTTGGGCAGGCTTTCACTGTTTGGTTTTAAGGAACAGTCTGACTTTATGTTGAACGCCTTGACCGAAGAAACTGTTCATTCATCAGCGATAGAAGGCGAAAGACTCAACAGCGACAGTGTGCGTTCTTCCGTTGCTAAACAGTTAGGCTTGGAATACGAAGGACTGCCCAAGACCGACCATTACACAGAAGGTGTGGTGCAGGTTATGGTAAATGCAACCCGGCATTTCGACGAATCCATCAACAAGGAAAGGCTATTTCGCTGGCATTCGGCTCTGTTCCCTACGGGGCATAGCGGCATGTACAAAATAACGGTAGGCAATTGGCGACAGGGCGAAGAGCTATGCAGGTGGTATCGGGGGCTATGGGAGGGCAGAAAGTTCACTACGAAGCACCACCGAGCAACGAGGTTCCGCAAATGATGCAGCACTTTTTTGAATGGATAGAGGGCGATGCGTCTGCCATAGACCCATTGGTAAAGGCGGCTGTTGCCCACCTTTGGTTCCTCACCATTCACCCTTTCGACGATGGCAACGGGCGACTGTGTCGCACCGTAACAGAAATGTTGCTGTCGAGAGCCGACGATACTTCCCAAAGATATTACAGTCTTTCTTCGGAAATACTCAATCACCGAAAGGACTACTATGCACAACTGGAAAAGGCACAGCACGGCAAATCCGACATCACGGAATGGATAACGTGGTTTCTCTACACGCTACGCAGTGCCCTGAATGTTGCACTTGAAAAAACCGAAAACACCATGCGGAAAGTCCGTTTTTGGGACAACCATAAAGACTTAAAGCTGAACGAGCGACAAAGAAAAGTACTCAATATGCTCCTCGATGGCTTCGAAGGCAAACTGAACTCTTCCAAATGGTACAAGATAAACCATTGTTCGCAAGACACAGCCATAAGAGATTTGAACGACCTTGTAGACAAAAAAAGTGCTGCGGAAAAGCGATGAGGGCGGGCGCAGCACGAACTATGAACTAACAACATAACGTGCATTATTCTCAGAAATCCGCTATCTTTAATTATGGCGGAGTTGCCATAATTAAAAAAGAGATAAAATAAGGTGGTCTAATTCCGCAAAGACCGGCAGACTATACAGTTCGTCTTTCAAGTTTAAAACGCTGACACATAAAAGTAAACCGCTCCTATCAACATTGTATCGAAAAAAAACGCTATCTTTGCAGTGCAGTTATTAAAAGCATACAATACATATCCAATAAAGGCGTAACATGAGCAGAATTAAAATAAAGAACTTCGGACCGCTTGCCATCTCAACAAATGGAAATGACGGTTGGCTGGAAATAAAGAAGGTTACGGTATTCGTCGGTAACCAAGGGAGCGGCAAAAGCACAATCGCCAAACTTATTTCCACTTGCGTCTGGATAGAGAAGGTGCTGACGAGAGGCGATTTCAAGGAAAAAGAATTTACGGCTTCCAAGTTCAGAAATAAATATTGCGGCTATCATCGCGTCTCAAGCTATTTCAAAAAAGACCGTACTGAGATATATTACGAGGGCGATTCATATAATTTCACCTACACCAAAGAGGGCGAATTTAATATCGAGAAGAATACGAATGCACTTAAATCGTATTCTTTACCGCAGATAATGTATGTGCCGGCAGAGCGCAATTTCATCAGTATAGTAAACAATCCAAGCCTGATAAAAGAACTTCCATACTCCCTGCTTACCTTCCTGTCCGAATACGACAAGGCTAAAAGCATTATAAAGGGCAACTTCGACCTCCCTATCAATAGTGCTTCGCTCGAATATAACAAAACAAACGACACCGTTTCTGTCAAAGGCGGCGACTACAAAGTTAAATTGCAGGAAGCATCAAGTGGGTTTCAGTCGATTGTTCCATTATATCTCGTATCCGATTTTCTTTCAAAATCCGTCCGCAACCAAGCTGTCCAATCTCACAAAATGAGTACCGACGAAGCGAAACGCTTTGAGGAGGAGGTTTCAAGAATTTGGTCTGACGAGCATTTTACAGATGAACAGAGACGCATAGCCTTATCTGCACTTTCGTCCAAATTCAACAAATCCGCATTCATCAATATCGTAGAAGAGCCCGAACAAAACTTGTTCCCAAAATCGCAAAGCCTTTTGCTGCAAAGTTTGCTGCGCTTCAACAACTCTTTGCCGGCGAACAAACTCATCATAACGACCCACAGCCCCTATCTAATCAACGACCTGACGGTAGCAATCAAGGCAGGTCTGCTGCAAACAGAGAAAGAAATAAACGACGAAACAAAAGAAAGAATTGATGCGGTTTATCCTCTTTCATCGTCTCTCGTACCAAACGATGTGGCTGTTTACGAACATAATGAGCCTGAAGCATGCTTCTCCTTGCTGGGAAACTATAAGGGCATTCCATCGGACGAGAACTTCCTGAATGTCCAACTTGAAGATAGCAACAGCCGTTTTGCCGACTTACTGGAAATAGAACAAACGCTATGACAGACTTCTTTCCCCAAGAGCATATCACTATTTCAAAGAAAAGAATATTCGGATTGTGCGATTTTCCGGACAATTCGGGCAAGCCTGCTTTCCTTGCGGAGGATAACGGAGAAGAATGGATTGCGGTTGTGCATAATGACAACCAAAAAGAAATCAGCTTTGTTCCCATCGACCACTGTATAGAATTGCTGACAGAAGATGGCAAAACAGACAACCGATGCGATGGTTGCCTATTCTACGATACTACCATTATTTTTGTTGAACTTAAAGAAAGAAATAATAGTAAAAGCAGAGATTGGATAAGACAGGGCGAAAAACAATTGCGTTCTACCATTCATCATTTTGAGCAAGAAGAACAATCGCAATCGTTTGATATAAAAAAGGCTTACATTGCAAATAGCAGTAAGCCTTGTTCCAAAAGTTCATACGCCGAGAGAATGCAACGTTTTTTTGATGAAACAGGCTATTCTCTACGCATCGAAAGCCATATTAAGGATTTATAGAGAGAGACAGAAGAAAGGCGCAACCACTGCTTTAAAATATCTCTCTCATCAAATTCAAAGATGGCTAAAAATTGAACAGAAAACTACTTTTTGCTTGTTTTTCTGTTCAGAATATGGCTGTTTATTGTAAAATTCATCATCTGAAACGCTCGTTTTCGCAGATACTTCATTATGCGTTTCCACTATCCTTGCTTCGCCTGCGCCCCTCGTTTCATAGGCGGAAAGCAGGCGAGGGAAGCATAAATATTTTTCACAGACACAGTTATTGAATAATTACCTCGCTATCAGTGCATTGCAAAATAATGGGTTTCGTATTCCGAAACTGTAGGTTTGGCACGGTAAAAGCGGCTGTTTTGCGATGCAAAACAGCCGCTTTCGCAACGACAAAGCACAGTTGCCGCTTTTTAACAGAACTATCTTTACAAAGAAAGTGCGGTTTTGTGTCTTTGTAAAAACGCTTAGTGGCGATATTTACAAGACACTTGCTGCCCGGTGATACTTAATATCCCAGTCCTTTGAGCCACTCTTTCACAGTGGCATCTGCCCCTTGTTGAGCTGCTTTTCCTTGAACTGCCAAGCCTTTCAGCATTGTTGCACCTTTACAAGCAGCTGCCACTTGTCGGTCGGTACCGCCAAAACCGCTTCCCTCATGGGTAATGAACGGAATGATGGTTTTGCCTTCCCAGTTATGCTTCTCTATAAAAGTGTAGAGTGCCATCGGTGGTTCGCCCCACCAATTGGGAAATCCGATGAAGACGACATCGTAGTCCTCAACCTTTATGTCGCCCTTTATTTCAGGGCGTGCGTTGGTGCGCAGCTCCTCCTTTGCCTGCTCTATGCACGGATTATAAGCAGCGGGATAAGGCTTCACCGTCTCAATATGGAACGTGTCGGCACCGGTCTCGCGGGCTATCGCTTCGGCTATTTTCTGTGTGTTGCCCACTTTTATGTAGCCTACGTTATAATTCTCGTCGGCGCGCGAGAAGAATGCTACCAGTATTTTCTTATCTTTCATATTGTTTGAATTGTTTTTGTCCGACCTGTTGTTTTGTGCACACGAGATATTACAATATCCCACGAATGCTGCCAAGGCAATAATCAATAACTTCTTCATAGTTTTTAACCTTTATACCAAGCCTCTCCAGCCCATAAACATCTTTGTTGTTTCAGCATCATTATGGTCGAAGAAAAGGCTCTTCCCGGTGTCGAGTGCCTTAATCTGCTCTCTTTCATCGTCGGTAAGTGCAAAGTCGAAGATGTCCATATTCTCCTTCATGCGCTCAATGTGCGTACTCTTGGGAATGAGTATAATATCGCGCTCCAACATATACCGCAATGCCACTTGAGCCACACTTTTGCCATGCGCCTTCCCGATAGCCTCGAGAACAGGGTTGGTGAAGAAGCCGTTGCGTCCTTCAGCCAATGGTCCCCACGACATGATGGCAGTGCCGAACTCCTTCATATACTCCTGCGCTTTCCATTGCTGGTTGAAGACATGTGTCTCCACTTGGTTTACCATAGGCGGAACTTCAACGTTGCTTGCCAAATCGATGAACCGTCCCGGTAGGAAATTACTTACGCCGATGGCACGTAGCTTACCTTCCTTATAGGCGTCCTGCAATGCACGGTAGGCACCGTAATAGTCGCAGAAGGGTTGGTGCAGAAGCATGAGGTCTATATAGTCGGTGTCCAACCGGCGCAAACTCTCGTCGATGGCGGCTTTTGCACGTTCGTATCCATAGTTGGACAACCATATTTTCGACACAAGGAAGAGGTTCTTGCGTTCAATTCCGCTCTTCTTGACGGCAGCCCCTACCCCTTCTTCGTTGGCATACGCTTGTGCCGTGTCTATCATACGATAGCCCACACTTAACGCATCGCCAACACATCGTTCGCATTCCTCGGGTGTTACCTGATAGACGCCATAGCCTAACTGTGGCATCTCAATTCCATTACTTAGTCTGATAGTCTTTTCCATATCTTATACTTTTTATTATTAA
>NZ_BAJY01000049.1 GCF_000613945.1 Prevotella falsenii DSM 22864 = JCM 15124 | reverse complement strand
GTAGAGACTATTAGTTTTAAATTCCTACAACCATCAAATGAGAAGCAGGACAGACTATAGGACTATAGGAAGTTATTTTTCTAATAGTTATACTTTGTTTTGAATAATAAGAATATATCAAAAACCTAATTATAGAATCGAAGAAGCTAATTATTATGAACAGTATTATATCATTAAGAACAGAAGATGAAGATCTTGATGTACAGTATGAAGTAATTTCAGCTATTGAGATAAATGAATCTATAACAGCCGAGAAAGTGAAAGTCATAGAACAATTATTTTCAATAGATCAATGTATAGCTAAGAATCAACAAATCATTGATAATATTAATAATGAAATAGATAAACTTACCAATCATGCGGATGGGTTAGACTATACAGTTGCAGTAGCATCTGGTATAATAGCTGGTCTTATTGATTCTTTTTTTGTAGGTGAATTTAACTTTGCAGAGTTGAAAGCAAATGCGGATAAACACGTCAATAAGTTTATTGAAAATTATGCTAAGTTAAGAGGATATAAGGATAAAGGACAAGGCCTTAAAGGAGCAATAGCATTTTTAGAACGCAAATTCCCTGTTGACCAAGATAATATATGGAAGGGATTAGGCATATCAAGTTCCAAACTTCATCATCTTGAAGATATAGCCCATCATCCTACTATCCTTGGTCTCGTAGCATCTATTGTTCTTGCCTTCTTTAGGAAAGCAGTTTTTGTAGATAAAGAAGGTAAACGGCATTTTGTATCGTTGAAAACAGACATGAAAGACATAGCAAAAATCTGGGCACCAATTGTTATAAGTGGCATCCTAAGATGGCTTGTCCATCTTGCTGAGTCAAAATATACAGAAAAGAACTCGAAAGAATTACCCAAACCTATCCAAAAGTTAATTGGCTCATTATCATGCTCTCCTGCTATTATTGAAGTATTGAAGTGTACTGACAATTGGTTTGGTCATCTTGTCAGCGACATGGGAGGATCCAAGAATACTCCAGATGGAGGAATGGGTATTTCTGGTATTTTTATTTCGTTACTAAAAGAAATTTCTTCATTGCCGTTTCTTAATAAGAGCGAGCTTCCAAAGTTTGTTAGCGACTTGTATTCTAAAAGGAAATGGGATTTGCGATCTGAAATGGCAATAATGGAATATGCGGGAAAACAAGCTGTTCCTATCATCTTAAATGAATTACTCGTGCGTACATTCTATTTCGTTCGTCACCTCATTTCTGAATACAAGAAGAATGATGACTGGAAAGGCATTGAGTGGGACTATGTCGTACCTTGGCGCAACAGGACGATTACACGAATGATGACTATTGCATCAGGAACATTTGTTGCTGTTGATGCAGCAGACGCAGCTATTAGAGCATCGTTGAAATCAGGAGGTGAACCTGCTACTTTTTTTGCAAATATGGTACTAAGAGTCAATTTTGTTGGTGTAGGAAGATTTGCCATCGCAATAGGATCTGATACATATATGGGCTATAAACGTGAAAGACTAAGAGATGAAAGATTATACAGGATGTCCGAACATATTTTTTTAGGAACAGCAAAGATATATTATAAACAGGCAGATATGTGGATTGCTGCAAAAGAAGCGAATGAAGCTGTAAATCAGATGAAACAAACAGCATTAAGTTCTTTAGAGTTCCTTAGAAATTCACTTCTAGAAATTGGAATTGATTTAAATAAAATAGCTTCAAACTATAAAGAGATTGAACAAAACAATCCTGGTTTATTAACAAATATCTCTCAAATATTGCTCTATGGAAAATAATAACTATCAATTACAGACCAATATTCTCCCCACAGAAGTCAAGATTCTCCCTACAGAATTTCCTGATAAAATAACTAAAACTCTTGATGGTATAACTAAAATCGAAAAAGCGCAAAAGGAAGCTGAGGATAAAGCAAAGAAAGCCAAGGAATCCGCTGATATTGCAAAAACAAAGAGTGCTAGATGGTCATTAACAGGCAATAACAAGAAAGAAGCAATTGAAGCTCTTCAAACTACAGCAGTTGTTCATGCTATAGCCCTTAGTCAAACTATAGATGCAAGCAAAGAACTATTCAATAATCAAAAAGACATAAGTCAAGCTATAAGATATCTTTTTGCCTTGGGTGCCACTGATATAACAGCAAATAGAATGGTTGTTAGAGAACTACAAATGAGATTACAGAATGCATCTCAAGAAGAATTGAGCGATTTTGCCCGACAAGAATTAGAGAATGTCATCTGTCAGTTACGTGCACAAGAAGATATGCAGGAAAGAATAAATGGTCATGACGAATTATTACGCAACCATAAATTAGATATAGAAACTGCGCATACAGATATTGATAAAATTCGTAGTTCAATAAACAAGTTCGAGCAATCATGTCAGCAAACAATAAACCATGCAGAACAAATGCTTAGTTCTGTTGAAGAACTTAAAGGTAATGTAAGTGAATCACTTGATAAATTAGAAGAACGATTTGCCCATTTAGAATATAATTTAGATCATAAAATAGACTCCAAAGTATCTGAACTTGAAACACAAATTATCTCTTGTGTTGAAAAAGAAGTTATTAAAGCAATGCAAACGGTTAATATTAGAATAGATGAATTGTTTAAAAGAATTGACTTATTACAGGAAGAAATTAACAAAAAAACTATTTTTGACACAAAAGCCTATAAGGTAGCTATTAGCTTAATTGCTATACTTTCATTAGTACTTCATTTTTTATGATTATTACCTTATATCCTGCAGGAGTGACGGTGAAGAGTTCGGGCAGTTCCACACGGAAAGCCACCGTGATGTCGGCATCCTTGCTTACCATACAGCTCTGCTCGATGGAGAGCAGCGGGAACTTCGATTCCAAGGTCGTTATCTTGCTTCTGTTTTTTCGGTCAAAGACCTCAACAATACGTCTCATTTCTTCGCTTTCTTTGATTGGAGATTACGGATAAGGTGAAAGGCCGTGCGGTGATTCACAAGGTAGCGTGGGTGCATACGCACCGCTCTCTGTTTCATCAGCCCATACTGCCCGTACTTACGGTTCATGGCGAACGTTTTCCACACCACGAGAGTGGCACCCGGTACGCCTATGATGAGACAAACTATCTGACTGACCCCGCAGAGATAGAGCACGACCACAAGAATGAAGACGGCAAGCAAGCCTCCTGCAAAGAGGAAGAGATACTGCGCCTTCAAGCCCTTGAACTCCACCGTCCGACCTACACCCTTGTTGATTTTTTCGAGCAAAACTCTCAACAACTCGTCCCAATTAGCCATGATGGTTATAGGAAGAAAGAACGTAAGATAGTGGCGACCACGATCAGGAAGATGCACGCACCGAACCAGCTCGCGGCGGTCTTGCTTGTATCGGGGTCGCCTGAACTAAACTTGTTGTACACTTTTATGCCACCAATCAAGCCCACTACGGCACCGATGGCATAGATGAGTTTTGTACCCGGATCAAAATAACTTGTTACCATCTTTGTGGCTTCGTTGATGCCCGCCATACCGTTGCCCTATGCGTATGCTCCCACGGTGCAGTCACCAGCAGGAGCATCATCAGTGTGATTTTTTCAAGTTGAAATCATTATTTTGGACTCTTCATCCATACTGGTTTCAAGCTGCCTTTCAACTGAATCCGTTTGCAAAATAACAAGGTTTTATCCTAAGTTTCAACTACCTGTGAAGTATAGAGAAATGAAAGGAAAAAGAGTGAATGTCATTGATAATGAGATATTTGAAAATCCGCCGTAACTTTGCAGGCGAGAATGATACATGGAGGTTATATCCCGAAGCAGATACCCAAAAAAGGTGGATGCTTCCATCGCATCAGTTCTTGATATTGGCAATGTGTGTCTTTGTAACACAAACCGCCGTTTGTACCACAAAGTCCCTTGCCCCGAAAGGGGGAGATGAATTTCTCCAAAGTCGCAATTAAAAGAAGCAACAACAGATGGATAAACAGACAAAAAAGAATAGTGGGCGAAAAGACCCTGATGAGCCCGATGGGACAACTGGCATGTACGACTGCCCAATCCGAAAGACCAGCAACGGGCAATCGATTTGTTCCATAAATCGGGAGCGGAAACCAAGTCGGATTTTGTGCGTGGTCGCATTCTTGAGAGAGTTTTAAGGTCATCACGGTGGATAAATCCGCTGTGGAATACTATTGCAAATTCTCCGAACTTACAGCACAAATCCATAAGATAGGTGTGCTGTATAACCAGACCATGCGTGCCATCAACAGCTATCATTCGGTCAAGACCGCACAAATTCTGCTTGAAAAATTAGAAAAACTGTCGGCTCAAATCATTGCCTTGCAAGAGCAGGCTATCAATCTATCCATTGATTATAGAAAGAAGAAGTATTGGGAATTTAGTTAGAAAAATGATAGCGAAGATTTCAGCAACGGAGAACCTCGGTGGGGTTATTGGGCTATAACTTCAAAAAGGTGGAGAAAGAGGAAGCAAGCGTTCTTCTTGCCGCTGAATTGTATCAGAACAAGGAGGAACGTTATACGATGGAGGAGGTGTTTGCCAACATGGAGACTCTTATTCCGAAGAAATGCCGCACCAAGAAAACGGTGTTCCATTGTTCCCTTAATCCGCACCCGGACGAGAAATTATCCGACGATACACTCACGCAGATTTAGACGAAGAAAGAGGTAAATCTCTCGTTCAAACAGCAATCAAAAAGTATTCTAACAACAATGTAAACCTCCGCCCGAAAATTGTCTTATAGGAGAATTAAAATTGTCCTATAAGACAATTTGAAAAGTCTTATAAGACAATTTTAGACATAAGGGCGGATACGAATTTTTATTCAATTATGGCATAGGAAAACGATTAAGGGCATTGGGCAAGGTCATGGACTTTATGCGAGGTATATCGATGATATTCCTCCTATACCATCATGCTCAACTTAAACCGTTCTTGGATTCAGAAGCAGGAGATTTCTTTGTGGAGTCTCCGATTATCTTGCTGGCTGCCATCATTTGGTTTTTCAAAATCTATGAGAACGTGAGGTCGATGTAAGAATTACGCCAATATATTATCCATAAGACTTAAAGAAAGAGTTGATTATGATTTAATATACTTATAATCAATAAGAAGTGAAGTATCTTCGCTCTCGAACTCTTACACCGAACTCACGTTATTTATGAATGTTTTCGTTCAGCCAAATAAGCAATGCCAAATTAATTTAAGCATTGCCATGGCGAGAAAACGCACTTTTCGAGGAACGAGAAAAGAACGAAAAGAAGACAATAAACGTGTAAACATTTTTTGCAAGAGCAGTTACCATCTAACTGTTTATCTGCCAATGCATTACAAAACCTATTGTTTTGCATTCCAAAAGCGGCTGTTTTGCATGGTAAAAGCGTAGGTTTTACAATGCAAAACCTACGCTTTCGCAACGCCAAAGCGATTATATCACTTTTTAACAGAATTATCTTTACAAGATTAAACCGAAAAATTCGCACTGTCTCATTAGCAAACTTGCTTAAAAACATTTGCGAGATGTTCTTGCTTAACCTGCTTTCTTATACCGAACTAAGTGTCCTATAATAATGACTTACAGAAATATTTTGTGTGCAGTATTGCCAACACGTACAATATAAATACCCTTTGATGGCATTTGCAGGGTGTGCGAGGCTGTGAGATAACCTTGCGCTAACGTTGCGCCCGCTATGCTGCAAACAGAGTAACGAACGGGAGAAGCGAGCCTTTCCGGCAGTTCGATGACCAATTTGCCGTCTTTTCCGTACACCTTGTATTGCTCGCTATTACCCATCTTAGGCATCACTATTCCTGTTGGGAAGTTGTCCGTCTCAATGATATTCGTGAAATAGTTCCAGCCGAAAGCCTGACGATACTTTTCACCTGACCCGATTGGAACATAAACCGGTATATCATTAGGAGTAAAGCTATGAAAAGGTCCTTCTCCAGGGTTGATTCCCATCGGATGTTCTGTGCAAATAGGAGGCATTGCTGAAAGAGAGTAAATCTTTTGTAGAGAAGTCAAGTCCTCAAAAGCTCCGCCTTCAATGTATTCTACAGTAGCTGGAAAGACAATGGAATCCAAAGCGCAATAACTAAAAGCATCACAGCCGATCCAAATCAAATTCGGTGGAAGTTCTGTTTTAAGTTTATAACACCATTGAAATGCGTTGCGATCAATTTTAGTCACAAATTTCGGGATTTCTACTTCCTCCAAATCCGAGCACAAGCTGCATAGTCGTTTGGGGATTTCTGAGAGCCCTTCTGGTAAAACAACCCTCTTTAATCTCTTGTTGTCAGAAAATGCAGCATTACCTATCTTTTTTACGGTATTAGGCAAGACAATCTCTATGAGTTCTGTAGCATATATAGCAGAAAATCCGATACTGTCCAAGCCTTCGGGGAAGTTCATCTCTTTCACCTTTGTGTAATAGAACGCAAGTTGGTCGATTGTTTTGAGCGAAGGGGGTAGAACAATCTTTTTAAGGCTGTCACACCATTGGAAACATCGAGCTGGAATTTCTGTGATTCCTTCTGGGATTATTAGAGGATTCACTTCAAGCCATTTATTGTCCTCAAAACAACTTTCTCCTATTTTTTTCAATGAGGAGGGTATATTGATGGTTCTCAATGTCAATCCTAAAAATGCACAGAATCCAAATTCTGTAATATTGTCGGGTAGGATAATGCGACGAATATCCAAATAGTGCCCAGAAGTGTACCAATCCCAATCGACAAACCCAGAATCAGGAATCTTATTGTTCTCTACTTGTGAAAATTGCAAATTGACTATTCGCAATTTTCCATCTCTCGCACAACGAACGATTGTCTTAAAATCAGCTTCATGGATTGGTCCGTGTACTACCAAAGAGTCTATTGTATTCCACTTATCGCCCAAGGTCTGCTCCAATTGTCCATATTCGCTCACCCTCGCATCAAAAAAACTCACCTGACCCCATATTTTTGGGGGACAGAAAAATATAAGAGACAGTAATAGAAGTGTTATATTTCTCATTATTATTTCAATGTTATGTTATATATAAAAACGGCAACAGAAGGCAATGCTTCTGTTACCGAGATTAGGTTTACTATTTCTTGGTAAACTTTCTGCTGTCTATGATTTGTCCTTCTACGGAATAAGTAAGTACGTATATACCACTTGATAGGGATGTAGCATCTATTTGTAACGTTCTTGTTCCAGCAGGAACATTCTTGCTCAATAGAATTGTCCCTTGTGTTAAGGCACTTACTTGAAGAACGGCATTTTTTGATTCAACAGTATTATGCAACTCAACATTTATAAAGTCATTGACCGATATGGGAGTAACCGATTTTAATCCTATCTTAGATTCCAATGTAATGCTTTTCTGCGCCATTTCACCCTGGGAAGAGAGTGCCGTAACGGAGAATTCATTATTCTTTAAGGTTGGAATGACCGTTACTTTGTTTCCTTCTCCCACAGATTTCCCATTCCCATCTGTCCACCTAAAAAAGGTATCTTTTTCTTTAAACTCCGTCAAAAGTTCAAACTTTCCGTTCCCGAGATTAATGGGAGTAATTACAATCGGCTCATGGCTGAACAATGGGGCTTCCACCTCAAAGGTTTCCCCTCCGATAATGTTACCCTGATTATCCTTTTGAACCAGATAGAAAGCATAGGTTTCTCCTGGGAAATTTGCTGGTTTTTGGAATTCAAGATTCATTGTCACTTTCTCAAAATCCGAACCATTCATACAGATGTCTTCCAAACGACCATCCCATGAATTAAACTCCACTTTATGGGGAGTTATGGATGGGGTATAGGTTATGCTCCTTGCTCGAAGTCCTCCACGTTTCCAAGCGTCATAGATTGGTGTAGCCATCTCCATTTTTAATTTTGCCTTGGATAGAAGAGGTTTGTCGGCTAAAGTGCGAGGATGTATTTCGAGAGAATATTTGTGGTTATCTTTGTAAATATTCCGTACAAAAACAGTGATTCCTTTTGAAAGATCCTCTTTAGAAATAATCGATACGTTTTTCTGAGCAATGTCATTACTCCATTGTACTGCAGGATAATCTCCTTTTAATTCGGGGTCCCCTTCGTCGTAAATCTGTCCTAACAAACAGAAATGGTGCTTCTCTTTCCCATTATCTTTTGACATTAAACCTCGAGGTAAAGACCATGTAACTGGTACAATTCTGTATCCACCTGCTTTTATTGGTTTAATATATTCAGGATTCATGCGTCCTCCTGTAACGTCATTGTCTATATAATATTCTTGTCCTCGCCACGCTTTAGCTGTCAATCCTGTAGAAGCTCGAGCCCAATACATGTGAAGATATTTTCCGCCATTATAATCTTCCTTCCCTCTATTATGAATCTTGACATAAACAACTACAGCAAGATGATTTTTTGCATAATAAGGATTTTCATGCTTTTCTATGCCATCTTCTTCATTTCTCACCCATATAGAGGGACTATCCCAAAATACAGTTGTAGTTAAGTTAGGTTCTTTTCCCGTGTCTTCGTCATTGTCTTTGATATAAAGATCTACTGCTTCTGGGAGGTTATTGAAAGCCAAGTCTTCTCCGACGGATACAGGCTTAGACATGTATTGAGGCTCCTCCGGTGCACGATCTTTCAGTTTGGCATACGTAAAAGCTTCATCCATTGTCACCCTATTGTTATTATCAACATCAGAAGGCACTAGCTTTCCATAAGCATCTTTTCCATTTATGGCAGAAGTCCAATGATAAACAAACTCATCGTAAGGAATGTCATAACAGCCATATGAAGATTTGTCGCTTTCAGAAGCTGCTGCCACAACGCACCCCACTTTCGTCAATTCCTCAATGAAACCACCCGAGAAACACTGCCCTAATACCGCATTTACATAAACCTGTTTCTCATTGAAAGGACGAAGCCAATCTGCAAGTTCATAGTCGTGTAAAGATTCTCCATTCCATAGACAAATATATGACTGATTTTTGTAGTCTTTTGTTCCTCCGTGGTCTATTACATAGAAGAAAAGATGGTCATCCTTCCCTATCCTTTGTGAAAGTTTGGAAAGAACATTCTTCACGTTGGTACGTGTTGCAGCATATTGTATGTCCGGTTGTCCGTCATAGTCCAGATCCAATGGAGAAGATTTATAGCCCCCGGTCGTTAGATGCATATCGGCAGCAGGGTCTGTTCCGTCGGACATCACTACTGCAATGTTATTTTTGGGCACACCGTATTTATTTACCAATGTTTGATAGACGAAAGAACAGTCATTCCAATAACGTTCGTGATTGGAATATTGATTATGTCCACCACTGAGTATTACGGCATAGGTGCGTTCTGCAGTACTTTTAGCCTCATTGGAAAGGGACTCCTTTTTTACATAAGGCTTTAGATTGGCATGTGTGCCATAACGATTCTTGACTTCCAACGGAGAGAAATTCCCCATAGGTGGAAGACGGAGCTTCGTTGATTGAGGTGCAGGAGATTGATATTCTCCTATTCTCTTTACAACACGAACTATATAACAGTCGTGTTCCCAACCTTTCAGCGGTTCAGCATCCACGAAAAATGTCCAAGTACCGCTCTGGGAAAAATTAAGGTCATTACCTTCACCCTCGACTTTAAGAACGGGGTCCTCGCAAAGATAATAATCAACATCCTGCCCTGAGAAAATCCCCTTAACAACGGAAAAAGCCTCTTGCTTTGAGACATTACGTAATCGTTGTTGTGCAATTGCTGAAGAACTAATCAGACAACAAAGCAACACAAATAAAAGTTTAAATCTTTTTTCATAGTTGTTTTTATTAAATGAGACATTAAAGTGTTAATAAACACACTTATTTTCTTATTATTGTAATTCTACTTTGATATTTTTGCAAAGAATTCCAAGCAAAAGTTTTAGCTATTCACTTGTAAGCAGCACTGTTCCGTATGAGAACCTGCCACTTTCCGGTACAAGAAGAAGTATCTTGTCTCCACGTTTTATTTCTTTTGTCTTTATGAGTTCCTCCAGTGCCACATAAATAGCTGCCGAGCCAATATTTCCTACAGAAGGAAGATTGACAAACCATTTCTCCTTTGTCAGAGCTATTTTACGAGTAAGAAATTCATTGTTCAATTTATCATAGAAGAGCATAGAGGAGAGATGGGGTATCACATAGTTTATTTCTTCCGGTTTTACATTATGTTTGGCAAGCACGGTTTCTATGTGATTTACCCAATACTTAATGGCGAACTTTTTCAAATGGCGAATATCCTGTTTCCCTACAAGTACTCCTCGTTCTTTGATTTCATCGGGAGAAAATTCTTTCCAACTCTTCAAACGTCCATCAGCTTGTAGTTCTGATGCCATAAACATACATGTAGGCAGTTCGTTGGCATATGAGGTCATTTCAATCCATTCTATTCTCAAAGGAGTGTTCCTTCGGGATGGTCTTGTACTAATACTGCCCCCGCACCATCAGACAACATAAACCTCATGAAATCCTTTTCGAAAGCCATATAGGGGTCTTTGTCCGGATTATCGTGAGTTGCTTCGTATTCGGGGTCATAGAATTTCGATACTAACGCAGGAGAAGTCAGCTCAGAAGCTACGCAAACTGCCTTTTTATGCAATCCTGCAAGAATATTACTATAGCAAATCTTCAAAGCTTGCAATGAGGTTAGGCACACTCCCGCAGATGAAAATATCTCCATCGGGAAATTCCCCAATTCTCCATGAACCATAGAGGCGTGTGAGGGGAGCAGCTGATCCGGAGTGCTCGTAGCACAAGCCATGAGTGTTACGTTTTCGGGTATTGTTTTATCGGCAAATAAACTCTCTGCCGCTTGTTTTGCAAGCTGTGCATTGGAATGGGTAATTTTATGCTGCTTGTCTAACCCGTAATACCTCGTTTTAATTCCGTTTTGTCTGAGGACGATTGAACGCACTCTTGATGGCTTTCCACCAATCAGCCCGATATAATTCTCCATTTCCTCATTGCCGACAGGCTTGTTGGGCAGGAAAGATGAGACTTGGTTGATATAAATATTCTTCATAGACGAATGGTATTATATAATAGTAAGTACTTTTTCTTTAGGCTTTCAATATCCAATTCACCCCCGATGATGGATAAACTGAATGCGTCTCCGTAGTAAAGGGAGCGGAAAGCTGAAATAGCCAAGTCCGGATCGACATTCTTTTTCAATTCGCCGGCCTCGACCCCTTTATGAAAATAGTTTAACCACAATTTCAAAATATCCTCCTCCAAATCCTTGCTCTTATCCTTAAATCCTTCATAGTGAAAGCAAGCAGAAGATAACAAGTTGAGATACTGTGTAGAAGTTGCATCTATATTTGATTTTCTGATCAGGCTCATTCTGCTTCGGATAAGTTCTAATTCATTCATAATAAAGTCCCCAAACGGAGTCTTCTGCGAAACGGATATATCCCTATTCAGAGAATCAGCTATAAGATTAAAGACAAATTTGTCAATGACAGCTCGGTATAAACCATCTTTGTTCTTCACCTTATAATATATAGCACCTCTTGATACTCCCGTTGCCTCTTCCAAATCGGAAGTTGTAACATTTGCATACTCTTTGGTCATAAAGAGTTTGAATGCTCCCAAGAATATATTGTTTTTCCTTTCTTCTTTTTTGTTCATTAGGTTTAATAATTAGTATTACCGTAATAATTATTTCTTGTTTGCGAATATACGAATAAAAAATGAAATCTCCAAATTTATGATAATCTTTTTATTTTTTCTTTTTCTCCCTCCCCCTTTTCCCGTGATTTCCCTATGCCTTTAAAGGAGGATTATAGCTTATATATTTGCCGTTCGATAGCAATTTATTCATCTTAAAAACAAAGAATTATGGAATCGAACAACAGTGAT
>NZ_BAJY01000050.1 GCF_000613945.1 Prevotella falsenii DSM 22864 = JCM 15124 | reverse complement strand
AAGGTTTTGTAACACGCTGACAGCGAGTGAGTTAATCGAAAGATATGTCTTTGAATAATATTTACAATTTTATTGTCTCTTTTCTGTCTATAAAATGGGAAATAGAGAGGTATTGGTACAGATGGCTAAAAAGTGGTTATTGCTTCTTTAATGACTTTACAACAAACTTGATAGCTCACAATTTATTGCTCAAGAAAGCAGCCACGACCATTGAAACCATTGGTAAAAGTAGTCTCATTGCATAGGAATTATATCGAACTCACGTTAGAATAAGGTATGCAGGCGGAACGGAACAGCAGATGAAAAGTTCTTTTTTATTCGGCATGGCTGGATTACATGATTTCCCGTACCGAATTTCTACTGCTCGCAAAGATGGCTTTCTTATTGATGCAATTAACTTGTTTTCAAGTTTTTAGAAGTGGTTATACCTCCTTGTAATTGGGTATTGAGGGCAGGAAAGTGTAGGTTTGGCGGTCGTAATCCATCTTGCAAATGTAGGTGTCTATGCCGTTCGACACGATAAGATAATCGACGTGGAGTAGGAGATTGTAAACAGAAATCTGGTCGAAAACCTTTTGCGTGAGTTGAACATTGGGGGCTTTGTACTCTATTATCATTCGCGGGCATAAATGGTTGTCGTACAAAACGCTGTCGGCACGGATAACTTTGTCGCCGACGGGAAGCGAAACCTCGTTGGCAAGCAGGCTCATCGGGTAGTCTTTGTGGTCGATAAGGTAGTGAATAAAATGCTGCCTGACCCACTCTTCAGGCGTAATTACAAGATATTTCCGACGCAAAATATCGAAGATTTTGCGTCGCCCATTCTCTTCTTTCACCTTTATATTATAGGGTGGGAGGTTCAATTGTAGCATCGTTATCTGTCTTTTTTCTATTTGCAAAGGGCATTTAAAACCCTGCAATATTTTGTTTTCTCTTATTTATCAATTAACTTTGCAGACGATAGAATGTTGCCCCGAAATTGCCTATGGCAACTTTTTGCGTGCAAATTCAATACAAATATAGATAAATTTTCCGAGAATGCGCATCCGTTTATATAGAAAATAAACGGTAAGGGCAGTGGAAATAGCGATAAAGAAATAGATGTCGGCAAAACAAGGAACAACATTTCAGGGGATAATGAAAGACCTGAAAGCACGAAAATTCTCACCTATTTATATATTGATGGGCGAGGAATCTTATTATATAGACCAAATAACAAATTATATTGCAGAGAATGTGCTGACGCCAAGCGAACAGGATTTTAATCTGAATGTGTGTTTCGGGTCAGATGTTTCGGCAGTGCAGATAACCGATATGGCGAAGCGTTTCCCGATGATGGCAGAATATCAAGTTGTCATTGTGAAGGAAGCGCAAAATATTCGCTCGCTCGATGCATTGGAGAAATATTTAAAAAATCCAGCCAAAACCACAATTCTTGTTTGGTGTCATAAGAATGGAAAGATTGACGCAAGGAAGAAAGTGATTGGTTTGGCAGAAGCTAATGGGGTGGTATTCGAAAGTAAAAAAATACGAGAATACCAACTTGCAGGTTTTATGCAAAATTATTTGGCAACGAAAAAAATAACAATTGAGCCAAAAGCAACACAGATGATAGCCGACCATATCGGAACCGACTTGAATCGTTTGACGTCGGAACTCGATAAAGTTGCACTTTCCTTACCCGACAACGATAAAAGAATTACACCGGAAATCGTTGAAAAAGAAGTTGGTGTAAGTAAGGATTTTAACACTTTTGAATTGCGCGATTCAATCGTAAATCGCAACGTTTTCAAGGCAAATCAGATTGTAAACTATTTTGATAAGAACCCAAAGGCTGGTTCACTCTATTCTTTTTTGCCTTTACTCTTTTCTTATTTCCAAAACTTAATGATAGTTTTCTATTCACCAAACAATAAATCGGAAAACGAAATAGCCCAGACATTGGAATTAAGGAGCAGCTGGGGAGCGAAAGATTACCATACCGGAATGAGAAATTACACCGCTCGGAAGACGATGGACATAATAGCTAAGATTAGAGAAGTAGATGCGAAAAGCAAAGGATTGGATAATCCAAGCACCGGGGCAGGGGATTTAATGAAAGAATTAATCTTTTTCATTTTGCATTGAAAAAGGCATAGATTTAGCATCGGAAATAGAACGAAAAACGTCCATTTTGAGGTATTGGAAGCCCCAAAATGGACGTTTTTAATGGGTAAAATGCCCAAAAATGCCGTTTTTTCGTACTTTTTAGAGCTAAAAGAAGCTGCTCATTTTACCTGCTTTTTTCTCTTAATTAATTAGTAATAGGTAACTTACACGGTTTTATCTCCTCTGTGATTAGCTTATTTGAATTCAACCTTTACTTTGCTCCGAAATACTTAAATTACGCCATTTTCAGCTCATTTTTTAAAGCAAATATTTACGATTACTTTTTATTAACGTTTAGTTTACTGAATGATATATTTACTTTTGAAAACTAAACACATCGTTTTTATGTTTTAATATCGATATTTTGAATATTAAAAAGTGCACATTGTGATTTATATTTGCATATATAAAACTAAATCAAAGAGTGTTTATTTGTAAACGTTTAAATATGCAATGTACTTTGATGAGTATTAAACAGCTAATAACCATGTATTTATAACAAAACATTAACCTTTCTGCGACAAAAAAGGGACAACTCTACGATAAAACAAAGATAATTCTGCATAAACCCCATAACACAGCTGTAAAGACCATTAATAACCAGTATTATATGAAAAAAGACGATTTTTAAACTTAAAGTAGATTTGTCTTCGATTATTTATATTTGTATATCTAAATCACAATTGCACACGGTTTAGATTTTTATCTTTGTATTTTTAAATATCAAAAGACAAAGTTTTGAAAACAAAAATATATCTTCTTTATTTGGTTTTATGAATTATTTGTTTTACCTTTGTAAAGTTATTGAATTACGCCCGAATAGGCATTAAACAGCACTGATTGGTTATGAAAGATAGAATAAAACGCTTAATGGAGAGTCAGCACATGACGCAACAAACCTTTGCAGACTTCATTGGAATTTCGTCTGCTTCGCTTAGTAGCATCTTCAACGGAAGAACAAAACCGACATTAAATACTGTTGAGGCGATAAGAGGAAAATTTCCGACTATCAGTCTTGATTGGATAATGTATGGAATAGAGCCTATGTTCAAAGATAAGGTGGCTGAATCGCAAAATGAGAATACGACGGGGGCACTACCAGCCAACTTAAATCTCTTCGATGAAATTCCTTCAGCTCCCCTCTCCTTTTCGGTAGACGAACCCCAAACAGAGCGTAATGCTTCTTCAAAACCTAAAGATATAGTCAAAACAGAGGTGAAATATATTGACAAACTACAGCGCAATATCACCGAAATTCGCATCTTTTTTGATGACCAAACTTGGGAAACATTTGTCCCTAAAAAATGATTTTATCTTCTAAAAATTAACATTTCATTTTTGCTAATTACTGTTATTGTGACATCGTAAAGTCTCCTTGCCTATTTCAAAATGGCTCGGAGACTTTATTGTCTTTGTTACCTTAAGATGGATTTTCTTTCCTATTAGGATACGCTTGATTTGTTTAATCTCTCTATTTTATATCCGCAAGTTTAAGAATAAATATGTATTTAAGGTGTGCATAATAATGTAAAGCTGTCCTCTTTCATTGCTTTTTATTTTACATTATTATATAACAACATTGGCATTTCGAAGGAACAACATTGCCATTTCAAAGAAGCAACATTGCGATTTTAAAGAAACAGCATTGCCATTTTAAAGAAATAGCATTGCCATTTTAAAGAAATAGCATTGTAATACCAACTTTTTTACTTGACTTTTTTCTGTGTTTTTTACTGTTGTAGCTGCTGCATTGTTTGATAAAAGTGGTAAAAATGGCGGCTTTCTGCAATTTTTTCTCTCTCTTAACTGTGCTCCGCAACTTTGTTGTAGAATGGGCAGAGATGGCTTTCTGCAACTTTTTAGTCTCTCTTTCCTATAAAGAAAAAGTACTTTTCTTTGTCCAACCGGTATATAATTCGATAATTTTATGTAAGTTTGCATCAAGATTTTTCTATTATATCATCATGAAACAGAAGTTTATTCTCGACCTAAAGGTAGTGTCTGTAAAACGTTTGAATGCGAAAAACGTGTTGATAAAGCTCACTCACGATGCAGAATTGCCTGATATGATGCCCGGTCAGTTTGTCGAAGTAAGGGTTGATGGTTCGGCTTCAACTTATCTTCGCCGCCCTATTTCCATTAATTTTGTTGATAAGGAACGCAACGAATTGTGGCTGCTTGTGGCTGAAATTGGCGATGGAACACGTACTATAGCAGCTGTAAAGCCCAAGGACACGCTCAACTGTGTGCTTCCGTTGGGCAATGGTTTCACCTATCCGGCTTCGTCTTCCGATAATCTTTTGCTTATAGGCGGTGGCGTTGGTGTTGCTCCTCTGCTTTATTTTGGTATGCTTTGCAAGGAGCGTGGCATTGCCGTTACGTTCTTGTTGGGTGCCCGTACGGCTTCCGATTTATTGGAATTAAACGAGTTTAAGAAGTATGGCGAAGTCTTTGTTACCACCGAAGACGGCTCTATGGGCGAAAAAGGCTTTGTTACCAATCATTCCATATTGCACGAACGCCACTTCAATCAGATTTCCACCTGTGGTCCTAAGCCTATGATGGTGTCGGTAGCGAAGTATGCACAAGCAGCCAACATACGCTGCGAGGCTTCTTTAGAGAACCTTATGGCGTGCGGATTGGGGGCTTGCCTCTGCTGCGTTGAGAAGACTACGGAGGGTAATCTTTGCGTTTGTACCGAAGGACCCGTGTTCGATGTAAACCAATTGCTGTGGTAGTTGCGTCTTTAATGGCAGTTTATTGATGTTCACATATTATATAATAGCGAATTTAAAAATAAGTAAAAGCGATGGCAGATTTAAATGTAAGTATAGGCAACCTGCAACTAAAAAATCCTGTAATGACCGCCAGCGGAACCTTTGGTTACGGTATTGAGTTCCAAGACTTCGTTCCGTTAGACCGGCTTGGCGGCATTATCGTGAAGGGAACCACCCTTAAGCCTCGTGAGGGAAACGATTATCCCCGAATGGTAGAAACGGCTATGGGTATGCTTAATTGCGTGGGACTCCAGAATAAGGGTGTCGATTATTTCATCGAACATATTTACCCGGAAGTCAGCAAGATAGATACCAACATCATTGTAAACGTCAGTGGCAACTCTCCGGAGAATTATGCTGAGACGGCTGAAAAGCTAAACGACCTCGACCATATTCCTGCTATCGAACTGAATATATCGTGCCCGAACGTGAAAGAGGGTGGTATGGCGTTCGGTGTAACTTGTTCAGGGGCTTCTGCTGTGCTTCGCGAGGTACGCAAACGTTACCATAAAACGCTTATTGTCAAGCTCTCGCCCAACGTTACCGACATTGCGAGCATTGCCCGTGCATGCGAAGAAGAAGGTGCTGATGCAGTTTCGCTCATCAACACCCTTATGGGCATGTCCATCGACATCGAGAAACGCGCTCATCGGCTTAGCATTCGCACCGGCGGACTCAGCGGTCCGGCTGTTAAACCCGTAGCCCTTCGTATGGTTTACGATGTTGCCCACGCCGTGAAAATACCTGTTGTGGGACTTGGCGGCATATCTACAGCTGCTGATGCCATAGAGTTTCTTATGGCAGGTGCGACGGCAATACAGATTGGTACTGCCAATTTCGTAGACCCGCAAGTAACGTTGAAGGTGCGCAATGGCATCAACGAGTGGTTAGACAGCCACGGTTGCAAGTCGGTAAACGAAATCATTGGTTGCGTAGACTAATACGTTTCACACCCCGTTTAAAGTTCGGACATAGGCATTATCTTATACCGAACTCACGTTGGTTCAGGCTTAATCATCTATAAAAAAAATTTGAGAGCGTTCAACCGAACGCTCTCAACCAACACAAAAACTAAACTAGACTTAACTAAAAGTTTTCATACCATTTTCTCAAACAGTAATGAAACATGCTGCAAATATACGATAAAAGAATTATAAAAACGTACTTTTATACATTAATTTTGCATTTTACCGCAAAAAGTTATATTCTTTTGGAAGTATAGACTAATAATGCGTCCAATATTGTCATTGCTGCCATTGCTTCTACGATGGGCACTGCTCGTGGCAGAACACAAGGGTCGTGCCTTCCGCGTGGGTCTATTGTCTGTTCGTTTCCGGCAATATCCACTGTCTTTTGTTCCATCAGCAAGGTTGCTACCGGCTTGAAAGCCACTCTGAAGTATATGTCTTCTCCGTTGCTTATTCCGCCTTGTATTCCTCCACTGTGGTTGGTTCGTATTGCTATATCGTCGTTCTCGTTTTCTGCTGCCGTTGCGAAACTGTCGTTTTGTCGGCTTCCTCGCCATGTGCTTCCGTCGAAACCTTCGCCGTATTCAAAGCCTTTTGCCGCATTTATGCTTAGCATAGCCGCACCCAATTGTGCGTGCAGCTTGCCAAATTCAGGCTCGCCCAATCCTACCGGACACCCTTTCACCACACAGGTTATCACGCCGCCAATGGTGTCGCCCTCGCTTTTCACTTCTGCTATCAGGCTTTCCATCTCCTTTGCCTTTGCTTCGTCGGGGCATCTCACGGCGTTGTTCTCCGCCTGCGATAAGTCGTAGTTCCTGTAATCCTTATCTATGGCAATGTTTCCCACCTGCGACGTGTATGCTTGAATGCTTATGTTGTGTTTTCGCAGCACAAGTTTTGCCAATGCGCCTGCCACTACTCTTGCAAGCGTGATGCGTGCCGATGCCCGTCCGCCTCCGCGATAGTCGCGTATGCCATATTTCTTATAATAGGTATAGTCGGCGTGCGATGGTCTGAAAAGGTCGCGAATATCATCGTAATCCTTTGTTTGCTGGTTCTTATTCTTTACGATGAAGCCAATCGGCGTACCAGTCGATTTGCCTTCAAACACTCCGCTAAGCAGTTCCACCTCGTCGGTTTCTTTCCTTTCGGTGGTTATTTTGCTTTGTCCCGGTCGGCGTCTGTTCAGTTCGTTCTGAATAAAATCGAGGTCAATATCTATGCCTGACGGCATACCATCAACTATGCCGCCTATCGCTATGCCGTGGCTTTCGCCAAAGGTAGTTAGGTATATAGTGTACCAATTACATTGGGCATATTGTTTCCCTTTCCTTTTTTCTTTTCGTTACAAACGCCTGTGGACTGCTGTTTCGGGTCGGCTGTATTGCTGCAGAGTAGGTCCGGCACATACAAACAGCCTTCGGGGAGCATGCTTGTTAGTCCTTATTGTGGCAACTGCAGTGTCCTTCTCCCCCTTCGCCTTCTCCGTGGCAGCCGCAATGTCCATCTCCGTGCCCTTCACCATCACCGTGGCAACCGCAATTCCCACCGCAGTGGCAGCTGTTTAGCTTTTCAAAGAAGTCTTTAACCTCTTCTTCGCTTGCCTCACGGTTTTCTATTATGTGTCCTTTAAATTTCAGTTCCTTGCCTGCCAATGGGTGGTTAAGGTCTACTTTCACCTTGTCTTCCGTTATGTCGATAACGCGTGCCATAAATCGTTGTCCCTCTTGGTTCTGCAAAGGTATCATTGCTCCAACGTACACATTGCTGCTGTCGAATTCCCCTTCGTGCGAGAAAACAGCCTTTTCAAGGTCTAAAACATTTTCTTCCTTGTAGTCGCCGTAAGCCTGTCCCTTTGCCAAATCGAAAGCAAAGTCGTTGCCTGCGATAGTTTCCATTGCTATTTTTTCAAACTCCGGCAATGCCATTTCGCAACCCGTGTAAAACTTTAAAGGTTTGTTTTCTTCTGTCTTTTCTATCAAAACTTCGTTTCCGTATTCAATGCTATACAATTCGTAGCTTGCAGAAATGAATTTATGTGTTTTATTTTCCATTATTATTGCTTTACTGTTTTGTTCTTTTGCAAAGATACTATTAATTTATGAGAAACAGGCGGACTGCCTGTTGTTTTTTGTTTCGTTTCGCTTTTCTCGGTAGAAAACACCTTCCGGCTCGCTTGCAACTTCGCCTGTGTTCCTCGTTTTATAGACGGAAAACAGCGGATAGTTGTGTAAAGATTTTTCATAAGCGTATCCATTATATAACAGCTTAGTTATCAATGCTTTGCAAAACCTGTTGTTTTGCGTTCCAAAAGCGGCTGTTTTGCACGGTAAAAGCGTAGGTTTTGCATCGCAAAACAGCCGCTTTCGCAACGTCAAATCGAAATTATCGTTTTTCTTCAGAATTATCTTTACAGAATCAAAGTAATCAATAAAAAAGCCCGAAAGAGTTGTTCTTTCGGGCTTTGAGGTGCCTAGCAGAATCGAACTGCTCTACACGGTTTTGCAGACCGTTACCTAACCGACCGGCCCAGGCACCATAATAATTTGTCGATACAACTAAAGTAATTCCCTTAATTGCGAGTGCAAAAGTAATAAAAGATATTTGTTTATGCAAATATTTTATCAACTATTGCAATAAGAATTTACTTTCTTTTGTGCTTGCATGCTTCTTTTGCGCATCATTTGCTCGCGAATGGCGCAGCCTTTGCACCCTCCGCAGGCGTTTCTCGATACTTTTATGGTTCTGATCAGCATACGGATAGCGTAAGCTACCGACAGTGCCAAAACGATGCCAACGATGATGTACTGTACCATACGTTCCTCCTTTCTTTTACACGGGTTGGTCTTCTGCGTTGTCGGAAAACAGGTTCTCGGTAGCTTTCATTTCGTCTTCGTCGAACCATTGCGACAGCTTGTCCTTTGCTTTTTGCTTCACTTCCTCGTCTATGTTGCCCCAAACTTTTTGCAACACATATATAAGTACGCTGAGGTCGTCGGTCAATCCTGCAAGCGGAATGGCGTCGGGAATAAGGTCGAGCGGCGAGATGAGATACCCCAACGCCCCAATGATGATGGCTTTATCCTTGATTGAAACCTTGTCGCTTTCAACAGAGTAGTACAATATCAATGCGGCATAAACCAATTTTGCTCCTGCTCGTTTGGCTATGCGGTGTATTTTCTCAATAAAGCCGTTCTTTGTGAACTTCTCTTTATACTTGGTTAAGTCAGGAATTTCCATATTTCTTCTTTTTTGTTAGGGCTTTATACCGAAGTCGTTGTTATGTGATGGGTTGGAAACGCATCACCTTTTCCACGTATGCACAGGCTTCCGGGTGCTCTTCTTTTGCACGTTTCACCTTCTTGCGCACAATGGCTTTCATCGCTACCCGGTAGATGCCGTAGAGCAGCAAGCCTATGGCGACACCGAGAAGCACTACTTGATAGCCTTTCACGGGCAACGATTCTTCGTGGAAAGCCGACAGCACTATGATGGGCAACGTTATCAGTACCCCTGCAACGGTGTATTGCGTGCGTTCCGTTCCCTCGCTGTCGAGTGCGGCTTGGTGCTCGAAAAGGTAGTTGCCCAATTCCTCTTCGTCCAGCTTTCCGTCCATTTGCGGGAAACCGGGCTCGTTCTTATGATTTTTTATCTTGTTTTCAACCTGATGCTGAAAATCGTCCAATACGTATCGATAATCTTGAAATTGTTCCATAAACGTTGCACCAATGGCTTATTATTCTTTTTCTTTTGCGCCACAGCCTTTGTGCTGCCGGGCTGTTTCGGCTCTTTTTTCATAGCTCAACTCCCTCCCCGCGACGGGGGAGGCAGCGAGTATGTGTAAAGCAGTACTTCTATAAGCCGGGTCCTGTTTCCTTACCGTCTTTCGACAAGCAAGGACGCCTGTCATCTATCTAACCGCAGGGTCGCCCCGTGCGTTTTAGCGTTCTACCCTCCGTTGTGCCTTGTATGGCTCGGGCGAGCAGCCCTCAAACAACGGTTTACATGAACTTGCAGCTCCTGAACGGCACAGCCACGCAGTCGCCTACGTGCCGGTAGTCTCTTACACCACCTTCTCACCCTTACCTCGTTTCCAAGGCGGTTGTTTTCTTCTGCCTACATCTACTGTTGCCAATAGCTTTCATTTTCGGAAGCAGGATACTCTTTGCTGCCCGGACTTTCCTCTCGTGTCTTGCAACACCAGCGACAGTGCCGAAGTACTGCCTTAGATTGCAAAGATAGCGTAAATATGCCAAATGCCAAAGTTTTGCTACTACATTTTTTGTTAATATTTGTCCTTATATGTACTTATATAATAGAGAGCTTGGCAAAACTATTCCTGTGTCAGATTGCTATTCAGTAAGTTGTATTCTTGTTTTCTGCGCCGATATGTGTGGCTGAGAATGGTTTCGATGTTATTTTTAATAGGTTCTGTGTTTATGGGAAGCCGTATATAATGTTATTTCCGGCTTACGTTTTTAAATTATCTAAGTTTGAATAAATAATTATCTAAGCTTAAATAAATACTTTTCAAAGTTTAAATAATTCTTTCTTTAAGCTTAGATAATCTGATTTTCACGTACATAATCGGTTGCTAAACCGTGCTTTTTATTGTTCCGACTGCTTAAATGGGGCATTGGTAACGTTTCTTTTGCAACGTAATCAATATGCGGAGTATGCTTATAACGTGTTTATATAATTTTATAATGTGTGTATATAATTATGTGGAATGCAGCTTTTATTATCCCCAAAAGATAAAAAACACAGTGAAAAGTAAAAGTTTATTCGCTTTTTTTTATAAATAATTAC
>NZ_BAJY01000051.1 GCF_000613945.1 Prevotella falsenii DSM 22864 = JCM 15124 | reverse complement strand
AAATGTTTCGTGCAATCCGTTTCGTGCGCTTTTGCCAAACCAAAGTGCTGTGTGCCGGGTATCAGACCAAGCGTCTACTTTATCCGTATAATTTATTAGGTGTGTGCCTATCTGTCTCGTATGACTATAAAAGAGGTGTCTGCTGAATTAGCAAATAAGGGAAAAGGTGTCTGTTAAAATCTGAAAAGGTATGTTGTAGCGTAGGTTTATTAAATTACTTACGTGTAAATAAATATTTTTCTACACGTAAGTAAGAAATTATTTACACGTAAAGAAATATTTCTTTACGTGTAAATAATTTGGCTGTACTTTGCAAAAACGACATAAAACCTTAGAACAAGCAGGGGAAGAGTTGCTTGCCCATAAGTTTTTTGTCAGCTTATGAAACATCGGGAAAACACACGGCAAACATTGAAAACCCCGAAAAAGTCGGCATAAACTTCTTTTTCGGGGCTTTCAAATTTGGAATACCTATTTTGTTGTTGTATCTTTGTAGCAACTTCAATGATTGAAAATAAACTATGATAGATAGACCAACGGTAGACAGAATATTGGAAGCCACAAACATTGTGGACGTGATTTCGGAATATGTTACGCTGAAAAAGGCAGGCACAAGCTATAAAGGACTGTGCCCGTTCCACGACGACCGTACTCCGTCGTTTTCGGTTAGTCCTGCAAAAGGGGTCTACAAGTGTTTCTCGTGTGGCGAAGCCGGCAATGCGGTAAACTTCATTATGAAGCACGACCAGATGACTTACCCCGAAGCACTGAAGGTTTTGGCAAAGAAATACGGCATAGAAGTGAAGGAACGAGAGCTTACCACGGAGGAGAAACAGCTTGAGAACGAACGCGAGTCGATGTTTCTTGTAAACGAATGGGCGGCAAAACACTTCAGCGACATACTGCACAACCACGTAGACGGCAAGGCCATAGGCTTGCAATACTTTCGCAGTCGTGGTTTCAGAGACGATATTATAGAGAAGTTCCAATTGGGTTTTTGTCTTGCAGGGAAGCAGGAGTTTGCCAATGCCGCACTGAAAGCGGGCTACAAGAAAGAGTTTCTTGTAAAGACGGGGCTTTGCTTTGAGCGCGATAATGGCGAACTATCAGACCGTTTCAATGGGAGGGTTATATTTCCTTGGCTGAACGTAAGCGGGAAAGTAATTGCTTTTGGCGGTCGGTTGCTCGATGCAAGAACAAAGGGAATAAGCCAAAAGTATGTCAATTCGCCGGGTAGCGAGATTTATCAGAAAGACCATGCACTGTACGGAATATATCAGGCGAAGAAAGCTATCGCCAAGTTCGACCTTGTATATATGGTGGAAGGCTACACCGATGTGGTGTCGATGCACCAATGCGGCATAGAGAACGTGGTGGCAAACAGCGGCACGGCACTTTCGGTTTTCCAAATAAAGCTGCTCCGTAGGTTTACTTCAAACATTGTGTTGCTATACGATGGCGACGAGGCGGGGCAGCATGCAGCCTTGCGCGGTACGGATATGTTGCTTTCGGAAGGCATGAACGTGAAAGTATTGTTGCTGCCCGATGGGAAAGACCCCGACGAATTGGCTCGCAATCTGACTGCCGAAGCCTTCAGAAAGTATATTGAGGAGAACCAAACGGACTTTATCGTCTTCAAGATAAATGTATTATTGAAAGGCGTAACCGACCCCGTGAAGCGGTCGGAAGCCATAAACTCCATTGTGCAAAGCATTGCGGTGATTAAAGACCCCATATTGCGCGACACCTATTTGCGCGAGTGTGCGCACAGAACAGGTATGAAAGAAAACACGCTCATTGCGCAGATGAACCGTTTTATATATAACGACAGAGAACAGCAACGAAAGGAACAGGTGCGAGAAGCCGAACAAGCTGCGAGCGAACAACAAGTGTTGCGCCCTGCAACGCCTATGCAGCAGGCATCGAAAGTAGAAACAATGTTGGTGCAAGCCATTGTGCGCGACGGCGAAAAGATAATCATTCGCGACGTGCAGAACGACGAGACGGGTGAGCGCATCAGCCTTAACGTGGCGCAATACATTGCTTACGACCTCGGGCTGGACAATCTTTCGTTCAGCAATCCGCTGTCGGTGCAGATTCTTACCGAAGCGATTGAGCACAGCAACGACGAGGATTTCAAGGCGGAAGAGTATTTTACGCATCATTCCGACATTCTTATTTCAACGCTGGCAGTGAAGTTGAGTGTAGACCGCTTTCAGTTATCGGAGAGTATGCAGATGAAAGAACGGGAGGTAGACCTCCGCGACCGCATTGTGCACCTTATACTCGACTACCGTATGGACTATGTGGAGCAACACCTAAAAGAGTTGCAGGCAAGTCTATCGACAGAGAGCGACCTGAACAAGACAATGGAAATAATGGGTGAAATAAAGAAGATGCAGGATATGCGCAATGTGCTTGCACGCAAATTGGGAAACGATATTGTGGTGTAACGGATAGGAAATAACCATTAAGGAGGGGAGGAAAAAGAATGATTTACATACACTGGATAGTTCTTGTAGCCTATACCGTGATTGCCATTGTGGCGATGATTACGGTGCTGATGGAACATCGCCAGCCTGCCAAAACCATTGCGTGGGTGCTGGTACTGTCGTTCTTGCCGTTGGTGGGCATTGTTCTTTACTTCTTCTTCGGTCGTCGCACGCGCAAGGACAGGCACATTTGGGAAAAGAGTTTAAACCAACTGACAAAGCGTTCGATGATTGAATTTGCGGAGCAGAAGCAGTTGGAACTGCCCGAAGAGCACAAAGAGCTGATACAGCTCTTCATGAATCAGAACTTAGCCCTGCCGTTTAAGAACAACGAAACCGATGTTTACGTGTCGGGGTATGAGTTTTTTTCGGCTCTCTTGGCAGCGTTAGGCAAAGCTACACACCATATCCACATTGTTTCTTACATCATAGACGACGACCCGTTGGGACGTTTGTTGCGCGATGCACTTATCGACAAGGCACGCAAAGGAATAGAAGTGCGCTTGCTGTTCGACGATGTAGGCTCATGGAAGACGCCCAACCGCTTTTTTGAACAGATGCGTGAAGAAGGTATCGAGGTGCACCCCTTTATGCCGGTGCGTTTTCCTGCCTTTACGGGCAAGGTGAACTATCGCAACCATCGTAAGATTATCGTCATCGATGGCAAGGTGGGGTTCATTGGCGGAATGAATTTAGCACAACGCTATGTAAAGGGGTATAAAGGCACAATGTGGCGCGACACACATGTAAAGATAACCGGTGCAGCGGTGTATGGGCTGCAACGTGCTTTCCTTATAGACTGGTTCTACGCCGACCGCACACTGATAACCGACCGCAGGTATTATCCCGACACGACCATAGCACCCAACAACAGCCTGATACAGATTGTTACGAGCAGTCCTACCAATGTTTGGGAAGAATTGGAACAAGGCTATATCAAGATTTTACTGAGCGCAAAGCGATACGTTTATATGGAGACGCCCTACTTCTTGCCTACCGAACCTATCTTCTTTGCAATGCGCACAGCGGCTTTGTCGGGCGTAGACGTTCGGTTGATGGTATCGTTAAAGACGGATTCAAAGTTGGTTCAGATGGCTTCTCGCTCTTATCTTACACAAACCATACAAGCAGGTGTAAAGGTGTTATGCTATGAAGAAGGGTTCAATCACACCAAATTGCTGGTTGCCGACGACAATATTGCAACGATAGGTTCGGCAAATATAGACTTCCGTAGCTTTGAAAACAACTTTGAAGCCAACGCTTTCTTCTACGATAAAGTAATGGCACAACGCATAAAAAGCATTTTCCTGACCGATGAAGCAAAGTGTATTCCGTTAGAAAAAATAAAAGAAATAAACAGCAAATCGTTTATTTACAGACTTTGGGAATCGATTGTACGCTTGCTGAGTCCGTTGCTATAAGCTGACTATCTTTATATAAGCAAGGCATATATTGCCCATCTGCGTATGCTAAAACTTAAAAAATCAGCAGTAAAAAAGAGGGACACGCCATCGAAACGATACGTTCCCTCTTTATATGAATGGATTAAATATGTTTAGAACGTTTGCTAAAACTTAAAAAATCAGCAATAAAAAAGAGAGATACGCCATCGAAACGATACGTTCCCTCTTTATATGAATAGATTAAATATGTTCAGAACATCTGCTAAAACTTAAAAAATCAGCAATAAAAAAAGAGGGACACGCCATCGAAACGATACGTTCCCTCTTTATATGAATGGATTAAATATGTTCAGAACGTTTGCTAAAACTTAAAAAATCAGCAATAAAAAAAGAGGGATGCACCATCGAAACGATACGTTCCCTCTTTATATGAATAGATTAAATATGTTCAGAACAATTCCTTAGAAGTTGTAGTAAACACCGAAAGTAACGTTGTTACCATCAAGATTTACACCCCAAACGTGTGCATCTTTGTCAGCACCATCTTCCTTAACAGACTGCCAACCTAAAAAACCTACGTGAGCAACAAAGCTAACTTTCTTACTGAGATTTACTGAGATACCCGGTTTCAAGCCTGCTGACCATGCATCAACTGATTTAGTACCGGGATTATGAGCGTGGTTGAAATGGGTATAACCGAAACCACCATCGATGAAAGCATTTACATACTTAGAATGAGCGAAAGTGTAACGAACATAAGGTTCGAAAGTAACATAGTTACGGCTTTCACCTTCTATTTTAACAGGAGTACCCTTACCCCAACCGAGTACAGTTCCGATAGCCCAGTCCTTGTTGATTTTATAACCAATTTCCGGAAGAACCTGATAAGTTGTTACGTCATCGCCACCACCAACTTCAGAAGTAGCAACACCTACACTACCACCAAGATAAACCTGTGCATTAGCAGCAACTGCAATAAATGCTACTGCAAGAGTCATTAAAACTTTTTTCATCTTTAAAAATTAATTTGTTAATACTAAAATATAAATCTCTTTACCAAGCCCTCTACTGCTGTGAAGCAGAAAAGATGTCATGGAAACGGATGCAAAGTAAATGCTTTTAGAGCAAACCACCAAAATTTCTAAATAAGTTTTTCTAAACTGATTAAAACGTATGTTAATTCCTTGCCTGTTCTTATATATATTAACTTATGCGTAATGGAATGAATGGGGCTAATAACAGAAATTTATAAATGGTTGCCTGAAGATAAAAAGAGACTTACACACTTTTGCAGACAGTACCTAAAAAATAGGCTGGAATTGCCTGCCTTCCAAATGTCCATTACATCTACCCTCGTTTCCAATATACACATTCTTATGCCGGAATTGCCAGCCTACCAAATATCCATTACGCCTAACTTACGTTATACTAAAATATATTGCTCTGTCCGGTAAAACTTTTCATTCCAATTCATTATAATAAAGAATGCTCCTAAAAGTATTATTCTGGGTGTTTTTCTCTGAATTTTCGGCCCCCTCTTTGTGGACTCCTTTTTTGTATTGCTGGTATAGCTCTTCGGGGCTACGCGCCCCGGCCACGGGGCAAACCTGCGGTGTTTTCATAGATTAGAAACTATGAAAACGTGGCTGTTTATTGCACTTCGATTTGGAATGTACAGTGATGAGTAAATTGGCAATCAAAACGACCCATGTTTGTATTTGTATTATTGCTGTCCGGTAAAATGACTATCTTTGCCCATGGTTATTTTTTTTCTAAAATCAAAGATAACCAAAAGGATCGATATTTCGTGAGAAGTGTTAATCCTAATTTTAGACGTTCCTAAAAAGTTTTACCAGACAGCAATACTTTTTTATATATCTTCAATTGATTTTTATATGAACCTTTGAGTTGATTGATAAAATATGATTTACAAAATCCTTTTTTTTCTTAGGTGAAATAATGACACAACCATGCTTATACGTTAACTTTAATCGATCAATTGAAGCTGCAGGTGACGAAACTAAAGTGTGTGTAGATTCTATTAATAAAATATCAAAAATATCAATTACCTGTGTTGAAAAGAAAGGACAATGAATAGATAAGACTTTTCCATTAATTGTATATTTAATTCCTAATGGATACAAGGTTAACGCTGCGAGGATAACAAATAGAAAAATAGGAACAATCCAATTAAAATCAATTAAAAGAATAGGTACTGCAGGTAATATTATACTTATATATATAAACAGATATAACCACAAGTCAACTTTTGAATTATATTTTTTTTCCATCTTATCCTATTCTAAAGTATATGACTTACTTGAAAATTCTGGAAGTTTGCTAAGATTAAGGTTTACGAACTTCTCCAAATCTTCTACATTTGCCTTTGTTGCATCCTTTATAAAGATATCTGAGTAAGCTTGAACAACATCTTTTACAGTTGTGTTTATATTTTCATCTGAAAATAAAATTCTCTTATTTTTTTCTGATGCAGTCAACAGATAAACATCAAAATTAGAGCTTAGATTTACTTTATTCGACAAGCCAGATGTCTTTACTTTTGTTTTCACAACGGCTCCTATATAAGCGACTACAGTTGCACCTACTGCTGCATTAACGACACCAGCAACTGTATAAGCAACTCCCACCCAAGAAACGGCAATAACTGCCATGTAAAAAACAGCCACAACCGCTCCTACGGAAATTAATGCACTTTCATTTGTATCAAGCCCAAGGCTTTCTAAAATTGCCTTCTTATCTTCTGTGCTTAATAGATTGTAATAGTCGTTTATCTTTGCAGTTTCATCTAAATATCCCTTTTCATACATAAGAGAAAGGTATTGCTTGATGTCGTTTTGTTCAATAGCTTTTGCGATATCATCATCTGCAAGAGCTTTAACAATATTCTGAAGTGATGCATCAGTTGAAAGGTCATTTGGAGTTTCCATCTTTATGCCCGCCCTTGTCTGTATGTCATGAAAATATAATTTAGGATTAGCCAAAAATTTTTGCGAACTTTCTGTCTTTTACTATCTTATCAGACAAATTAAAAAGCTTGCTTAAATATATTTGTTGTTCTTTCGTAAGTTGTATGTGGATAACATGAAGCTGCTTGTTCAAATCTTTTTCATTTACAGAAGATTCCATTTCCTCTAAAGCATACATGTTACCATTCGTACATGATGTAGTAAGAATACTGCCAGTTAGAGTCCAAACTACGATTCTTGTTGTTGTGTTTCCAATTTTCATACCAATAATATTTTAAGAATGGGAATTCTTATATAAATAAAATTTCATCATAACGGAGTCATATTTTTCAGTATAATATTTTTGTGTTAGATGGATATATTTTTTATTGGTTAATAGACAAGCACAATAGAAACACATATGAGAAAGAACTCTTAGTTCAGGTATTTCTTCATTGGTTCTGTTTTCTAAAAACGAAGTATTTTGTAGGGTCCCTCTACAAAAAGCCATATTTTAATAAAGTCCTCAAACTGAGTTGTATAATTATTTTTAATTTGTTCAACGGAAGCATATCCCAAATCAAAATAAGGGATATATCTGACTGGTAACCCACAGCATGCCATTAAGTGATTATCAGGAGCAATTGTTAAACTTGTAAATAAGTTATCACAACGATCCATAACAGGATGAAATGAATGTTTTTCAATCTTTGGTAATCTACACAATCCTTCAGTTGTGAATGGCATCCATAACCCATTAATAATAGACACCTCAGAAATATTAATATTTTTGTCTTTAGATAATTTCTTGACAAGAGATGCTTTTGAAAACGCAGAGTCTATTCTTGTTTCAAGATTTATTGCAACACGAATATCATGTTTCAATGCGGCATATACACCATTACAAATATTTTCTATCTTAACATAGCATTGATGTTCATTGCCAGTACTGAAGTTTATCTCATTTAAACCATTTAATTTACATTGAGATATTATATCAATGGCACTTTTTTCATTTTTTTCCCAAAAACCATTTGTAACAATGCGAGTTGACAAGCCATTCTGTTTACCTATTCTTACAATTTCAAGTGTAGCATCTATATCTATTAATGTTTCGCCACCTGTGATTACAATTGTATGAATAGAAGGAAAATGCTTGCAGATGTAGTTAACCTGTCGAGTTACATCTTCCGTCTTTAGAGTTTCGTTTCTTTTCGGTGTACATTCAAAACAACAGTTTGTACATGCTGCAGTACACTTGAATGTACGTATAATAGACAGCGTCGTTGGTAATCTGTAATATGATGCGAGGGAAATATTCTTCATTATGCTAGCACTATATTTTTTTTGATGAATGTAACAGATGAAAATGCGGATAAGAAAAATTAGTCTTGTTCTTTTTGCAAATTTAGCACATTTCAAATACATATCCAAACATTTTCGCAATTTCTTTTTAAGAAATTCATCGTAGAGTCAACCGGC
>NZ_BAJY01000052.1 GCF_000613945.1 Prevotella falsenii DSM 22864 = JCM 15124 | reverse complement strand
GCTTGGTTTTGTTTCCAAGAACGAAGTTGTCAAGAGAATGGGTAAGTTCCAAGCATTCGGAGAGTGCTTGCATAATGTTGCGCACATTGGCAATAAATTTCTCACGGATTTCTGACAGAAAACGGTCGGGAAACAAGGATTTAAGCCCCAAACAAGGGGACAAGTATAGAAATTGTACAGGAAAGGTTGGTGCTTATTTGCTCCAATCTGCATCGTATCGCATCGGCTAAAACGGATATGATAAAATGGCATAAGGAGGCTAAGAAAAAGAGCGAAAACAAAAATCAACTTTCCTTATTTTCCTTGTATTTCCCTACTGTTCCCTCGTGCTTTGAAGTATGGAAAACACATCATACTTTTGCAGGTAGAAACGTGCATTAAGGCGCAAAACAAAAAGGAATTACAAACAAAACAATAATAAGAAAATGGGATATTTTATCATTACGGATTCAAATTGGGCAAAGTTGAGGAATGAGATACTCAGCCTTGCCGAGACCTGCCACAAGTCATTCGGGGAACAGAGCAGGCACACCGATTGGCTGCATAACGGTGATGTGTGCAGGCTGCTCAACATCAGCAAGCGCACCTTGCAGCACTATCGGGATACGGGCGTGTTGCCCTTTGCCCAGATCGGACATAAGTGTTATTACAAGCGTGAGGACGTGGAGCTGTTGCTCCAAACTAAATCGGAGAAGACAAAAACGGACAAACTAAAATCAACAAATAAATAGGAAGACAATGGAACAGGTAAGAGATTTGAACATGGAGGCTGACGATATGCAGGTAGTGCTGTCCGCACTTAGCGGAGTAAGCAAAAGAATTAAGGAAGTGGCACAGACGCACAAACCGTTGTTTGGAGGTGAGCATTTCCTAACGGGCAAGGAGGTGTGCGAGCAGCTGTATATCAGTACCCGAACTTTGCAGGACTATCGGGACAGGAGGGTTATTCCCTACACGCAGTTTGCAGGGAAGATACTCTATAAGGCTTCGGACTTGGAAAGATTGTTGGAGAATAACTATAAAAACAACAAATTAGAAATATGAAAAAAACACTTGTAAAGATTATTATATCATCCTATACAAGTGCTGTACTATCATCTATAATAATTATATTTCCAAATTCAAATCTTTGGAAACCTCATTATCGGCCAAATCTTCATATCTACTTTTGTCTGCTTATCGACCCTTGCATAATGGTATTTAGCAGCAGTTTTTCTCCTAATAGTGGAAAAAGGACTAAGAATTTCATGAAAAATAGAAGTTTTCTCAATACAAATCACTATCTTTGCATATAAATCAATATATGACATATGAATGACATAAACAGACTGAAAATAGTCCTTGTTGAAAAGAAACGAACCAGTAAATGGTTAGCGGAAAAACTAGGTAAAGTTCCTTCGACTGTTTCAAAATGGTGCACCAATGCTCAACAACCCGACTTAATGACACTTACACGCATTGCTGAGCTTTTAGAGGTAGACCGCCGTGAATTAATTAACCCAAGCAAATAAAATCTTGAAATATGACTAAGAAAACATTAAATATCGCAGAGCTTCAAATTGCAGCGAAAAAGTTTTGTGAAAACGAAAGTGGACTTTATCGTTCTGAACTATTTGGCGTTACTGACGGAAAGGCAGTTGGAACTTTTGTCGAACATCTGTTCCAAGAATATTTAGAACAACAGTATGAGATGATAGCTGGTAGCTCCGCCAACGGACTTGACTTACCTTCTGTGAATACAGATATTAAAGTTACCTCAATTAAACAGCCACAATCAAGTTGTCCGTTTAAAGATAGCAAACAGAAAATTTATGGACTTGGCTATAATCTAATTGTGTTTGTTTACCAAAAGACCGATGATGCTAGAACCAAGAAAGGAAGTCTAAATTTCCTTTCCTGTTCTTTTATAGAATCATCCCGAACTGCAGATTATCAGACAACAACAGGTATTTTGAATATCATTGCCAACAATGGCAATGCAGATGATATCTTTGCTTTTTTGATTGACCATCAGATTCCTTCCGACGAGGTAACTTTGATGAAAATGGCAGAGGATATTCTCAAAAATCCGCCAAAAGTTGGTTATCTGACTATTTCCAATGCTTTGCAATGGAGATTGCAATATAGAAGAATCGTAAATTTGACAGAAACAGTTGATGGTATAACCCAAATTATAAAATATTCGGATGACAGTGAATAAAACACCAGAACCATTGTTCCCAAAAGAGAAAGAGGATACAATCCGGGAAAATTATGGCGATTGGCAGACTAACTATGAGTTCGCCAAAAGTGTTTGCCTGTATTTAAAAAATAGAGGTATTGTCCCTAATATTGTTGTGGAACCTACTTGTGGTGTCGGCAATTTCATCGCAGCTGCCATAGATGTTTTTGAAACGGTTAAGAAAGTGTATGGAGTAGAGATTTTTAAAGGTTATGTCGACCAAACAGAAAGAAAACTTCAAGAATACCAAAAGAACAATCTCATTATCAGCTATGAATTGTACAATGCCGATGTGTTTAATTTCGATTTTAGAGAAATAGCCAATCAAAATCCTAATCAAAACATCTTGGTTATAGGTAATCCACCATGGGTGACAAATAGCGGTTTGGGAAAAAACGACGGTGTGAATTTGCCCGTAAAAGGTAACATAAATAAAACAAAAGGGATAGAAGCTATCACAGGCAAAGGTAATTTTGATATTGCGGAGAGTATCTGCGATCAGATAATTGACGCTTTTTCACATCATAGCAACACTCACATAGCGTTGCTTGTAAAAAACTCAGTTGTCAAAAACATTATACATAGACAACATTCCCATCCTCGTCGTATACAAGATGTCAGACAACTCGTTTTCGATGCTAAAAAGGAATTTAACGTTTCCGTTCCAGCATCTTTATTTGAGTGCCATATTGGAAATGATTGTCAAAAAGAATGTATATCGTATGACTTTTATACAAAACGGATTACCCATTCATTTGGATGGGTCAATGAGGCTTTTGTTTCCAATATTCAGGATTACGGACGAACAAGTTTCCTTGATGGTCAATCTCCGTTGATTTGGCGTTCTGGAATAAAACACGATTGCTCGAAAGTCATGGAACTTTCCTTGAACGATTCTATCTATCTAAATGGACTTAAAGAGGTTGTTGATGTCGATGACATCACTGTTTTTCCCCTACTTAAAAGTTCTGATATAGGAAAAGGATTGAAAGGTGTTAGAAAATATCTGATACTACCTCAAACTAATATTTCCGAAAACACCTCAATTCTAAAAGAAAGGGCTCCCAAAACATATTCCTATCTTCTGTCTCATGCCACATATCTGGACGGAAGAAAGAGCATTATATATAAGAATAAACCGAGATTTAGCGTTTTTGGATTAGGTGATTATTCTTTTGCTCCATATAAGATAGTAATTTCGGCTCTATATTCAGATTTGATGTTTTCTTTAGTAGAACCCATTGCCGGTAAACCTGTAATGGTTGACGATACTTGCTACCTGTTAGGCTTTAAAAAGATTGAATATGCAAAACTCACTCTTTTCATTCTACAAAGTGAACCGCTTAAACGGTTTATACAAAATATATGTTTTATGGATGCAAAGCGTATAGTGAACAGAGAATTATTAATGAGAATCAATCTTTATCAGCTTTCCAAAACAGTGGATTATTCTAGCATAGGAATTTCGCAAAAGAAAATACAAGAATATCAAAGTTGGTTATACATGCAAACAACTCCAAACTTATTCTGTAATCAAATATAATTTTTGAATATAAATATGATTTCTAAACTGCCTGAACCCATCATAGATAAGGAAAAACCCTTCAAGAATTGTAAACTTGACCGTCAACAATATGCTGATATTTTAACAAAGGTTGTCAGTCTGAATCATGGTTGTGTATTTGCAATTGATGGAGAATGGGGAAGCGGAAAAACTACATTTGTAAAAATGTGGAAACAAAGTCTTGTAAATCAACATTTTCATGTTTTGTATTTTAATGTTTGGGAACATGATTTTATTACTGATCCCATTATAGGATTGATTAGTCAGTTTCGTGACATGGCGGAAGGCGATGATGCCAAAGTCAAATTTGCAAAGATTGCTGCTGCTGCCGGGAAAGTGACAACAGGCATGTTACCATCTATAGTCAAAGGTTTAACAAAAAAATATTTAGGTGAAGATGTCGTGGAAGTTATTGAATCAGCAACTCAAAAAATAGCTGATTCATTTGACAAAGTAATTGATGACTTTGTTGAGCAATGTCAGTCAATGGAAGAATTCCGCAAAGCTCTTGAAAATCTGGTTGAGTTCATCGCTCAAGATGGGAAACCGTTGATTTTTATAATTGATGAATTAGACCGCTGTAATCCGCGCTTTGCAGTCAAAGTACTAGAACGTGTAAAACATTTATTCTCTGTTCCCAACATTGTGTTTATTCTCTCGATAGATAAAACACAATTATGTCATTCTATATGCGGATACTATGGAAGTGACAACTTAAATGCCGAAGAATACTTGAAACGATTCATAGATATAGAATATAAATTACCCGAACCTGATGTAGATAAATTCACTGCATACCTTTATGAGGTATATGGATTTGATGATTTCTTTGCCTCTAAATCAAGATGTAAATATTTTCGGGAAGGAGACGAAAAAGAAGAATTCTTAAAAATGGCTCATATTCTGTTCGGACATATGCATCTAAATTTAAGACAGATGGAAAAAATATGTGCACATATAAGACTTGTACTTTTGACATTTAGAGAAAATCAATATGTAAACCCTAGTATCATTTTATTTTTAATGTTTTTTCGCTCAACAGATAACGACTTTTACAGTCAAATAGTCCGTAAAAGCATGTCTATACAGGAATTGTTAAATCATATAGAAGAAACATTGCCGAGAAATATATTCATTGAAAACGAATATAGCAGATACACAGTATTTAGACGTATTGTATGGGAAACAGCCAGATTACTTGTCTCATATAATTTAGATATGAATGAACATCAAAAAGAAGAGTTGATAGAGAAAATTGAAAACAATGATAGTTCAAAAGATACTTTCAAATTATTACTGTCAACTAGGGTTATACCACTGAAATCTCTACAAGAGGCGATAATATGGTATTGCCAAAACTCCTATCGAAATGATAGAGTATTACCACTTGACTATATTACACAACATATAGAGCTCCTAGCCCCATTTTCCTAATAATGAAAAAATTATTGGACCTTACACATAAAAAGTGATGTACAGACAATTTACCAGATAACGATTTTATGATATTAGAGTGTACATATATCGTATTAATTAGTTGTATGAAAGAATTTTTACGAAATAAAATACATTAAAAAATTCAAGGAACAATCTATGGTAAGTAAATCAAGTAATCAACACAAAGGAGACTCTTTTGAAAAATTAGTTTTTGCAAAACTAAAAGAACTTATTGAAAGCCAAGATGTACCTGGTATATCACGGTACAATGAGATTTTTTTACATAAGCAATATGCTAGTAAAACTGCTCCTGATGTTATGTTGAACCCGGATATAACCATAGAAATATATTCTAACTCAGACAAGAAAAGATGGAGTAATCTTCTTGTGGTTGAATGTAAGAACCACAAAAGAAAAATTGATAATTCTATTTATCGTGAATTTGTAGGAAATCTTGCCGATTATCCACGTTCAGGAGTTCGTGGTATAATGATTTCATCAGTAGGCTTTACGCAACAAGTAATTACATTAGCTCAAAGCGATAACATCGCATTGGTCGTATTATCAGAAAATAGCGATTGGAAGACCATCATTTGGAGACAAATAAACAGTTTTGAACAGAAACAATTCAAACACAAAGTCTTAATGGGAGAGGCTTCAATTGACTATCCAATAGCATATTGTGGAAATTCGTTTATTACAATTTCGGATTTGTTGCAAGAATATGGTATTCCGATGTTAAATGCTTTACATGTACCATTCATGGAAGATGATAAAATACGTATAAGGGTAAATGAAATCTTACAAGAAACCAAGTACATGATAAAAGAAAACTTTATAAATCGCTGTTTTTCTTTAATTGCAGCTAATTACAAATTTGATTTTGTTGAAATGCAAGATGATTGCTTAGGAAAGTGTGATTTCAAAGATCATGTGATTACCATTAATTCTGTATTGAGCGAACATCGTCAGAATTTCACTATTGCTCATGAATTAGGACACATTGCATTACACTCATCCATTATAGAAAATTTGCGTTCATTTGAAGATAGAGAAAGCGACAAAAACACAATCATAGGAAAATCCACATATGGAAGAATGGAATATCAGGCTAACACCTTTGCATCGTTTCTTCTTATGCCTGAAACCCCATTCTATGTGGAGGTAGACAAACTTTTTAGAAAAAATAGAATTACAACAGGTAGGCTTTATCACGATTATCAACCATGCAATATACGAGATTGTAAGGTTATAATTGGAGCACTATCATCTAAATTTAATGTTTCTCAAGAAGCGGTTGTTGTTCGTTTGAAACGTGCAAATCTCTATATTGAAGGAGATAACTGTAATCCTTTATATGAACATGTGAAGCGTAATTCTTGGTGGTAAATATCTTGTATTTATGAGAATTATCTTCTCACCGAGAAGCCCCTCTTTTGCTCATAGTCGTAATGCCCATCCACCACATTATCTATTTCCCGTTTGGCTTTGATTTGTTCCCGGCTGTCCAAATTCCCTTTTTGCTTGGCTGTGAGGTACAAGAAATCCCTGGCTGCACGATGGGAGTGCTTGTCCTGTTTTCGTCATTGGGACACCCAAATTTCAAAGTCGGGTAGCCATATCGACCAAAGCATATAGTTTACGTTGTTCCTCATCCATTCCAAGAATTCTCTTCACGGCCTGTTTGGAACGCACATGTATGTAGCTGATGTCATACATGTTCTTCGTAAGCTCCTGCGCACGGTGTATGGTTATGTCCGATTTGGCAGCCTTCAGAATTCGTTCCAACTCCAACAGTATCGTGTAAGCCGTGAAACAGATGCAAATGTGCCACTCAATGCGGTTGCGAAGCCTGTGGTATATCGGGCGGACAGCCAAGTCAAACTTGTTGAAACGAAAGGCACGTTCGATGAACCACAAATTACCATATGAATCGATGACTTCTTCTAGTGTAAGCTTCGTATTGGTGACGTAGCCCTTTATGCCGTCCCATGCGGTATCTACTTCAAACTTGCCCATGTCAATGCTGACATCGACGGTGCCGTCAAGTCTGAGGTACTTGTTATAGCCCCTGTTGTTGATACTTTGCTTTGTAAGCCTCCCGCTCTTTACTTTTTTGTAGTCTTGCAAGTTCCTTCTCGTGCTTTCTCTTGTCCTTGTGCGCTCTTTTCTCCGACGAGGACAATATCAGACGCACACCGTTGCCCTTATCGATTTCTTCGGTGTCGCCGTACTTCAAATCTAATGCCAGAATACGATCTTTCATATTGTCGGATTCTGATCTTGGTCTTGCGTCGAGGATATACTCATAGCCATCCGAAGTCAGTGCCTCGATATTCTTCTTGCTGAGCAGCCCAGAATCAGCGACAACTACCGGCTTGCCAAATCCAAAGCGCTTCGCAAGGGCCTTCACTAATGGAACTCGTAGATATTGCCACATCGCAATCGTATTCCTTTTATGTCATTGATGTAGTATGTAGTCATTTCGTAGTAATAAGAAATGATATTCCCCAACTACATTCTAATCTTTTCTTTTTCAACGTAGTATCCCTTAGTGTAGTTATGTAGTAAGATAATATCAGTGAAAGAGAAAAGAATGTATCAGTTATCCGTCTTTCCTATTAAGAATATCGGTGTTATCAAGGATGCAGGTTTCTGCAATCTCTGACAGATATACTTTCTGAACAAATACGCTTCCATGCTGTCCAACAGAAAGGACAGGGCGATGATAATAGGAAGGGGATAAAGTGGTGAATAGCCTACTGTCTCTCCCTTCTTGATAACTTCTTTTTGACCTGCACTCCTTTCATCGGGATGCAGGTTGGAAGATTTCACTATCGTTTGAAGCCTGTGATTGAGTTTTCTCCACGTCACCCCGAAGAACCTCGTAAGTTCGCTCTCCGTCATGGCTACCTCTCCGTTTCCCTTGCGGACAACCTGCATATTACTGCCCCAATCAAGGTAACTGCGATGGTTCTCCGTGCCAGTCATTGTTTTTGGTTTATTGCTCGTATTCATGCCGTTTCCTCCATTTTATAGATTGGTATATCCGAAAGTTCACAAG
>NZ_BAJY01000053.1 GCF_000613945.1 Prevotella falsenii DSM 22864 = JCM 15124 | reverse complement strand
GCCATGCCTTAAACACAATCCTACACCCAACTTTTTCTCACAAACTGTTGCATTAGCACTCTTTTTTTTAGTACATTTGCAATCTAAAATGTATCGTCCCAACTGCTGAGAGTTGCCCATGCGCATACGGAAACCTTTGAAATGGTTGATAGCCATAGTGTTAGCACCCATTTCGTTGTTTATACTTTTATTCGTTCTTCTTTACTTTCCCCCTATTCAGAAATGGGTTGTAAAGAAGGCGATAAGCTATGCTTCTGAACAAACAGGACTGGAAATCAGTCTCGACCACGTGTCGCTTAGTTTCCCCCTCGACCTTAAGCTCGAGAGGTTCACGATGTTGCGACCCAACGACAGCATTCCGCAAAGGCGCGACACTGTAGCTGATGTGAAGGAGCTGATAGTAGATGTGCAGTTGCTTCCCTTGCTTAAAAGCAAGGTAGAAGTAGACCAGCTCACCTTTAAAGGGCTGAAAGCAAATACCATGAACTACATTGGTGATTTGCAGATACGGGGCAACTTGGAGCGATTGCACGTTGTTTCGCACGGCATAGACCTTAAAAACTCGATGGCATTGCTCAACCAAGCCGACATTCAAGGGGGCTTTCTCGACATTGCTCTCAGCGACACGATGCCGAAGGACACATCGAAAGAAAAGACCATTTGGAAGATTAATATCGACAAACTGAGCCTTTATCGAACGGCTTTCCGCCTGCGTATGCCCGGCGACACGATGGTAGTGGGTGCCAATTTCGCAAAAGCTACGGTAGGAGGAACTGCTATCGACCTATATAATAATGTGTATCGGGTACGCCAAATAGATTGGCAGGGAGGCTCGCTTGCCTATGACAAGACCTACGAGCCAAAGATGCGGAGTGGTTTCGATGCTGCCCACATGGCACTCGGGAAGATTAATATTGGCATCGACTCACTTGCGTATAGCGATGAGGGTATTTCGGCAAACATTCGGGCAGCCAATTTTGTGGAACGTAGCGGACTGACAGTGCGAGATATGCGCACTCGTTTCAAACTCGATAGTATGCGTCTGTATCTGCAACCGCTCTACTTGCGTATGCCGGAAAGCGAAATCCACAGCGACATTGTAATGGATTTGAATGCTTTTGCCGACGAAAAGCCGGGTAAAATAGCCGTTACGGTAAAGGGATTTGTGCGAAAAGACGACCTGCAACCCCTCCTTCTTGCATCTGTGCCAACCAATATTTTGCGTGCCATTCCTACGAAACGGATTAACGTAGATGGAACACTGCAAGGCAACATGAAGGCTTTGGCGATGAGGAAATTACACATCGGTATGCCACAGTACTTCTATATGAACGCCAATGGTAGGATAGCCAACTTGCAAAGTACCGGAAACATGCGGGCAAACCTTGCCATTAGCGGCAATTTAGAAGACATTCGCTTTGCTAAACAGTTGTTGCCAAAGAGCGTAGCCCACACCATCGACATTCCTAAAAGTATCAGCTTCAATGCCAAAATAAAGGCGAGGGGCACACAATACGATGCCGATATGTTGCTGTACGAAGGAGGCGGCAATGTCGCAGTAAAGGGCAGCTACAACACAAGCAGCGGAACCTATAATGTTACTGCAAGAGCCATTAATCTGCAGTTGCAACATTTCATGCCGAAAAGCGGACTACACCCCTTCACAGGTACTATTTCGGTTTATGGAAAGGGCACGGACGTACTCAATCCGAAGTCGTCGTTGCGTCTGAAGGCAGGCATTGGTCAATTCCGTTTCGGTACTTATGTGTTCGACGGCATCGGTGCCGACATTGCAATGTCAGGCGGAACAACCACCGCACACATCGTAAGTACGAACCGTATGTTGGGCGGCGACTTCACTTATCGGGGCAAGCTGACCGACAAGATGGCAGACGGACACTTGCATGGGTGGTTGCGCCGTGTAGATTTGAAGCAGCTTGGTGCTATGAAAGAAACCTATGTGGTGTCTACTTGGGTTGATATAGACGTGCGTTCGAATATGAAGAATAACCACTACGTGAGCGGACCATTGCGCCAACTCGTACTGACGAATGAAGGACGGCACGGCACGCAACGTCTTGCAGCAGGCGACTTGGACATTACAGCAAGCGTTAGCGGAGTAAAAACAAACGCCCACGTAAAAGGAAACCTTGCCTATGCCAACCTGAAAGGCTTGGGCTTGATGGATAAGAATTATATCTTGGGCACGCAAGCCAACATTGCTTTCCGTTCCGAACGAGCCAACCACTATACCTTAGAAGGCTATCTCGGCAACTTGAAACTAAACGAACAGCGTGGCGAGAAAGACATTTCGCTCTTCGATGGCGACTTAAACATTCACGCAAATATGTCAGGCAAACGGCTAAACGGCAGTGCCAACGGACTTGTACGCCATACCGACATCTACCAACTGGGCATAGTGGACAAGCCTTTCGTATCGAACTTTGCTACAAACATAGAGTTCGACACTGATATGGCAGACCAATTGAAAGTTCGTGGTATGCTCGGCAACTTGCAAGTGCAGACCGCTAACGAACGATTTACGCCCGGCGATGTTACCATTGATATACTTAGCCGTGCCGATACCACTCACGCCGTGATAGAAGGAGGCGACTTTGTGCTGAACACCGATTGGCAAGGAAGCTATCAACATGTGCTGAAGGCAGGACAAAACATTGCTAACAATCTGAACAAACAGATTGAAAACAAGCGCATCGACCAAATGGCAATACAAGCATTACTGCCTGTTGGACGACTGAAACTCGTAAGTGGAGAAGGCAACCTCTTCAGTAAGCTGTTGGCACAGCAGGGCTACGTCTTTAAAACAGCCGACATCGACCTCTCCTCATCGCCCGCAAAGGGACTCAACGGCAACATCTTTGTCGATTCGCTTGTCTACAACGACCTGCGTGTCGATACGCTCATTATGGACTTAACCACCAACGACACGGGGCTGAACTATTCCGTTCAGATTCTTAACAAGGCGGACAACAACTATCCTTACAAGGGTTTTGTGTATGGCTCGCTTTTTGAACGAGGTATGAACACATCACTTGCCGTTACCGATATGAACGACAAGACTGCCCTTGCCCTATCGGCACAGGCTGCCATGCAGGAACAAGGCATCAACCTTTCTTTAACATCGGCAAAGGCAATTCTCGGCTATAAGAACTTCAACGTAAACGAAAATAACTACCTATACATAGGTCGTAACCGCCGATTATCAGCCGAAATGCAGCTGCTTGCCGACGACGGAGCAGGTCTGCACCTATACACCGATGACGCCGACTCTACGGCATTGCAGAACTTTACCGTATCGGTGAATAAGTTCGAGCTTAGCCAGCTGATGAACGTTTTGCCGTTTGCACCGAGAATATCAGGCGAGTTGAACGGCGACTACCACGTGGTGCAAACTGCAACCGACCTTACCGTATCGAGCGATATGGGCATAAAGAATATGATGTACGAACTGAACAGCATGGGCAACGTGGGGGCACAGTTCGTCTATATACCAAAGAACGACGGCTCGCACTATATAGATGCCATACTGTCGAAAGACGAAATGGAAATAGGAAAGCTGTCGGGAACGTATGACAGCAGAGGCAAAGGCAGTCTTGAAGCAGAGTTTACGATGGATAAGTTCCCACTGAATTACATCAACGGATTTATTCCCGACCGCATCGTAGGATTGCGAGGAACGGGCGAAGGTACACTCACTATGCAGGGACCGCTCAATAAACTCGACATAAATGGCGAAGTTTATCTCGATTCGTCGCACGTTTTCAGCGAACCATACGGTGTGGAAATGCGCTTTGCCAACGACCCTGTACTAATTAAAAACAGCAGAGTGGAATTTGAAAACTTCGAGGTTTTCGCCAACAACAATGCACCGCTGAACATCATAGGCTACTTGGATTTCTCCGATTTCGACCGTATGTCCACCGATTTACGTATGCGAGCACGCAACTTCCAAATAATCAGTGCAAAGGAGAACTTACGTTCTGAGGTGTACAGAAAAGCATTTGTAGATTTCGACGGACGTATGAAAGGGCTACTTTCATCGCTCCGTTTAGAAGGAAAAATGGACGTGCTGGGCAGTACAGACCTAACTTACGTAATGCGCGATGCACAGCTTGCCACCGACAACGAGTTGGAAAACCTCGTTACATTCACCAATCTAAACGACTCAACCGTAGATGTAGTGAAACGTCCGGATATTCAAGGCTTCAGCATGAATGTTGGTATTGGCATCGACAACCAAGCCCACATTGTATGCGCACTGAACCCTGAACGGTCGAACTATATAGACCTTATCGGTGGAGGCTCGTTCACAATGCAATACGACCCTACGAATGGTACACGTTTAAGAGGACGTTATACAATGAACAGCGGACAAATGAAGTACTCGTTGCCTATTATTCCACTGCGCACTTTCCAAATTCACGAGGACAGCTACATAGAGTTTACAGGTAATCCTGCCGAGCCTACGCTGAGCATTACAGCCACCGAACGTGTGCGCACCAATGTGTCTGACGGTTCAGGCAGTGGTAGGTTGGTAGACTTCGATGCCGGTGTGCGCCTGTCGAAACGATTTCCCAACCCCGGTATAGAGTTCATTATACAAGCTCCGGAAGACCAAGAAATGCAAGGCAAGCTGAACACAAAGAGTGTAGAAGAACGCTCGAAACTTGCTGTTACAATGCTTGCCTCGGGTATGTACTTCGATGGTAGCAACGGCTCAACGGCGAATGCAGCCATGAACAGTGCGCTGATGGGCTTCTTTCAAAATCAAGTGAATGCTATTACGGGGCGTGCCTTGAACTCAATGGGTGTAGATATTACAGCCAATATGGAGAGTGCTGCCGACGCTTCAGGCAGTCTGCACACCGACTATACATTTAAGTTCTCGAAACGATTATGGGACAACCGCCTGCGAATTATTATGGGTGGGCGCGTATCGACAGGCTCGCAGATGTCCGAACAGAACGGTGCGTTCTTTGATAACTTCTCGTTGGAATACCGCTTGAACAAGAAAGAAACGCAATATCTTAAACTTTACTATGAGCGGGAGGCTTACGATTGGCTCGAAGGTAACCAAGGTGAGTTCGGCGTAGGTTTTATGTGGCGACGCAAGCTGCAGCACTTTAAAGATATATTCCGCTTTAAAGGTAACAAGGAACAAGCACAGGAACGCGACAGCTTAATAAAATTTGTGAATGAAAAGAAACAATAGAAATATCTTCCACTGCAGTTTTGCAAAGTATGGCAACATTTTCTGCGCTGCTTTCGCCTTGTTGCTGATGCTCACGGCGTTGGCAGCGTGCAGCACAACCGGTGCTTTGCCCGACGGCGAACAGCTCTACACGGGCATGAAGCTACGGAATACACCAACTATAAACAAGATGCGCACTTCAACGCTGTACGCGAAGAACTCGACATCGTGCTTGCCACGAAGCCAAACGGCTCGCTTTTCGGCAGTCCGTCGCTGAAATCGCCTTTCCCCGTGGGCTTGTGGCTATGGAATGCTTTCTCCCCCGATACCACCAAGTTTGGCAAATGGATAACAAAAACCTTTGGTTCGCGACCCATCACCCTATCTACCGTGTCGCCCGACCTGCACGCTGCAGTGGGCGAAAACCTGCTGAACAAGCGCGGATATTTTAATGGAAAAATCACACATCAGCTTGTACCACAGCCGAATAAGAAGAAAATAAAACTGAAGTACATCGTGAATATGGGGCATTTGTGGACGATTGACAGTCTGCGATACGTGAACTTTCCGCCCACAGCCGACAGTTTGATAGAGGCTGCCCGCCCCAATGCCATCATAAAGAGTGGCGTACCTTTCGACGTGGCTACGCTTGAGCAGGAGCGACAGCGAATTACGAACCTCTTTCGCAACAACGGCTACTACTATTATAAAAACAACGATGCCAGCTATCTTGCCGACACGACCTCCGTTCGTGGCAAGGTTGTAACACGACTCCAGCTTGCCGATTCCGTCAGCGAGGCAGATTTGCGAAAATGGCGCATCGGCGACATCACCCTAAACCTTCAGAAAATTTTCCTCGAAGAATTGCACAATCAAAGTAAAAGACGCAACTTCACAGTCAATTACAATAGGAGTCGCTCACCATTGCGCTCACGAGTGATAGCCAATAACTTGCAGTTCCGCCGTGGCGACCTCTACCAACAAGACAAACATGCCGAGACAATGGAACGTTTCAACGCTACGGGACTGTTCTCAGCATCGAGCATTTCGTTCAAGCCACACGATGAAACAGATACTTGCAGCACACTCGACGTTACGCTCGACTTCCTTTTCGACCGCCCCTACGACTTCTATGTAGAAGCCTACGGACGTGGAAAAACATCAGGGAAATACGGTCCCGAACTTGTTGTCGGCTTTACGAAACGCAACGCTTTCCGTGGTGCTGAAGTACTGAACCTACGTGCGCACGGTGCTTACGAGTGGGCAACGAAACGTAGCGACGACGCCACTTCGACAGGAGGTATAAACGATTACCAGTATGGAGCAGAGGCAAGCCTGCAGTTCCCCCGCTTTATTAATCCGTTCAGAACGCCTCCACGCATCCGACGCGAACGGCTACGACGACTTGAAGAGGCTGCTTTGGCAGAGGGCAAACCCTTAACGCTGAAGCCACGCAAAACCTATTTCGAATCGCCAACAACTACTTTGAGTACATCGGTGAACATTATCAAACGGGCACAATACTTCAAACGCCACGTAGTAGCAGGCGAACTCACTTACAGTTGGTCTCCCAACGAGCGCAATTCGTTCATATTCAAACCTCTGTCGCTCACCTATGAGTATATGCACACCGTTACCGACCGCTTTAGGGAACTTATCGACAGCGTGCCATATCTCGAAGTTTCTATGGCAGACCAGTTTATTCCGAAGTCGGTATTTCAGTACACGTACCAAAGTCCAAAGGGTTACGCCCACCCCATACGTTGGTGGTCTACCGTGAGCGAAGCCTCCAACCTGCTCTCTTTGGGCTATATGGTAGGCGGAGAGAAATGGAACAAGCAGGGCAAGACAATGTTCAAGAATCCATTTGCACAGTTCGTGAAACTCGAAACCAACTTTACCAAGCTCTGGACGCTGTCTTCCAAATCGTCGATAGCAGCTCATGTAAATGCAGGCGTGATATGGGCGTATGGCAATAGTCGCATTGCGCCCTACTCGGAACAGTTCTTTGTGGGGGGTGCGAACAGCATCAGAGCCTTCAATGTGCGGGAAATAGGTCCCGGAACCTATCGCTCAACAATGCAAAGACGGTCGTATGTGGAGCAAATAGGCGAAGTGAAGTTCCAAACCAACATAGAATATCGCCCTCATCTTGTAGGAAATCTCTATGGTGCCATCTTCCTCGATGCCGGCAACGTGTGGACATTGCACAACGACGACCGCCGTCCGGGTTCGCAATTCAAGTTTGGCAACTTTCTCAAAGAGTTGGCTTTCGGCACAGGTCTTGGCATACGCTACGACATCGGTTTCTTTATGCTCCGCTTGGATTGGGGTGTAGGTCTGCACGTGCCTTACGAAACGGGGCTCAACAGGCTATACAACATTCGCCATTTCAGAGATGCGCAAGCCCTGCACCTCGCTATCGGACTGCCTTTCTAAACTACAAAAAAAACATCGGGGCGTGATTTATTGCATACCTAACGAAGCTACCGAAAACGTAGAAGTATGATTTTCCAATCTTTCAAGTTTCTGCAGGCTTTTTTCTCTACCGAATATGTTATAAAACTTTTTCAGAACCATTTGGAAAGAAGATACCGACCGAACATTTAAAAGATACCGAGCAATCTTCAAATCACTCGGTATCTTTTGAACGTTCCCTCGGTATCTTTTTTTCGTTCGTTAGTATTGCTATCAACGTAATTCCCTTCTTTATGCTGTGGGCAGCCATCAGTATGTTCAGGAATGACGAATATATCAAGGGTGG
>NZ_BAJY01000054.1 GCF_000613945.1 Prevotella falsenii DSM 22864 = JCM 15124 | reverse complement strand
GCCAACTTCAGCTTTTAGCGGACACCCAATATCTTTTTTTACATAATAATAAGGTAAATCATTTTTTTTTCTTATCTTTGCATAAGATATAACTGCATTCGACAAATTGAAAGTTCACTTTCTTTGTGCTCGATTGCAATATCTTTGCATAAGATATAATGAATCCTCAAAAAGACATACAATGTTAGTAGATTATAATAAAGTAAATATTTTCCAAGACGAAAAACAGGTACTTAGAAATGTAGACTTCCAAGTTAGTGAAGGCGAGTTTATCTATATTATAGGTAAAGTCGGTTCGGGTAAAAGTTCTTTGCTAAAGACTATTTATTGCGAACTTGACATATATCCTGAAGATGCCGAAAGTGCAAACGTCTTAGAACAATCTCTATTAACACTGAAACGTAGCCACGTGCCGGCACTTAGAAAGCAAATGGGAATTATTTTCCAAGACTTTCAGCTGCTTCATGATAGAAATGTATTCAAAAATCTTGAATTTGTTATGAAGGCAACGGGTTGGAAAGATGCCCAAGCCATCAATCAAAGAATAGACGATGTCCTCGATGAAGTAGGCATGCTTGACAAAAAAGAAAAGATGCCAAGCGAACTTTCGGGTGGCGAACAACAACGTATCGCCATTGCACGTGCTTTGTTAAATCGTCCAAAAATAATTATTGCTGACGAGCCTACTGGAAATCTTGACCCGGAAACAGCTACAAATATTGTAAGCATACTAAAGCGTGCTTCTAAAGACGGAGCTGCCGTTATTATGTCTACACACAATATTCATCTTCTTGAGCAATTCCCGGGAAAAGTGTTTAGATGCAAAGACGGCGAGTTCAAGTTGGTTACCGACAATGCTGAAACAAAGGACTTGGAAGAAAGCAACGAACCCATAGAAACGTTGATAGAACCTCTTGACTTTGTCGATGATGAGAACGTAGCTTTGAACGAAGAATAAAACAGCAAACAGAATACGATTATGAAAGTAATGAAATTTGGCGGCACGTCAGTCGGCTCACCCGAACGAATGAAAGAAGTCGTGGACTTGGTACTTAGAGATGGTGAACCGGTGTTTGTTGTTCTTTCTGCAATGAGTGGCACAACAAATACGCTTATAGAGGTTGCAGACTACCTGTACAAGAAGAATAATGAAGGTGCGAACGAAGTAATCAACAAGTTAGAGCAGAAGTATTTATCGCATATAGACGAACTTTATTCTACCAACGAGTACAAAGAGAAGACCCTCAAGCTCTTTCAAGAAGAATTTAATTATCTGCGTTCTTTCACGAACGACATCTTTACTTCGTTTGAAGAAAAAAGCATTGTTGCACAAGGAGAAGTTTTATCAACCAATATGGTGGTAAATTATTTGCAGGAAAAAGGAATAAAGGCAAAACTATTGAACGCCCTTGACTTTATGCGCACAGATAAAAATGCCGAACCTGACGCTGCTTATATAAAAGAAAAGCTTTCCGCCATTATGGCTGACAATGCTGATTATCAAGTCTATATAACACAAGGATTTATCTGCAAGAACGCATACGGTGAAGTTGATAACTTGCAGCGTGGCGGTTCTGACTATACAGCTTCGTTGATAGGAGCAGCCATTAACTCTGAAGAAATACAGATATGGACCGATATAGACGGCATGCACAATAACGACCCTCGCATTGTTGATGATACGGAGGCAGTTCGCCAGCTGAACTTTGAAGAAGCCTCAGAGCTTGCTTATTTTGGCGCAAAGATATTACACCCCACCTGTGTTCAGCCTGCCAAGTATGCAGGAATACCGGTTAGACTGAAAAATACAATGGAACCGGATGCAGATGGCACCATTATAAATAATGTAATGGAACACGGAAAAATCAAAGCCATTGCGGCAAAAGATAACATTACTGTAATAAAGGTTCGTTCCAGCAGAATGTTTGGCTCGCCCGGATTTCTTCGTAAAGTGTTCGAAGTGTTTGAAAGCTATCAAGTTTCTATCGACCTTATCGCAACAAGCGAAGTTGGAGTGTCGGTAGCAATCGAAGATGCAAGCCACTTGGAAGAGATAACTGACGAACTAAAAGCTTGCGGCACGGTAACCATTGATGCCGATATGTGCATTGTTTGTGTGGTTGGCGACTTAGCTTGGAAGAACGTTGGATTTGAAATTAAGGCTGCCAATGCACTGAAAGATATTCCCGTGAGAATGATTAGCTATGGTGGAAGCAATTACAATATATCATTTTTGATTAGAGGAGAAGATAAGAAGCACGCACTTCAATCTTTATCTGCTACCTTGTTTAATTAAGTAGGTAATGTTTATAATTGATACATACACGATTGTAGTTTCGGCAATGTTGCTTTCAGTAGCATTGCTAACATCTTTTATAAATCCATTTTTCAGAAGGCCAAAGTTATCAGAACCATATTGCAAAGAAATGGCAGACGAGGCTCTGACAGAAGAAACCGAAACCACAGAACAACAAGAAGTCGCAGAAGAAGAAAAGCAATATCCGCCCGTATCAATTATTCTTACACCCAACGACGATGCGTTGGCATTGTCAAAGAACTTGAGCAAGTATCTAAGTCAGGAGTATAAGGACTACGAAGTAATTGTTGTGGTGCCAAAAGGTGATGCAGAAACGGAAGATATTCTGAAGACCTATGCCGGCAATCCGCGACTTTACACAACGTTTATTCCTTCTACTTCTAAGTATATGAGCAGAAAGAAACTTGCAATAACGCTTGGTGCAAAGGCTGCAAAATACGAATGGCTGCTCGTTTGTGATATTTTCTGTGCACCACAATCCAACTATTGGCTATCTGCTTTGGCACGAAACTGCAAGGAAAATGTCAATCTTGTAGCAGGATATACAAACTATGATGACGAAGCACCGGACTTTTGGCGATTTGAACGTTTCTATATATCGTGCTATCTTATGCGTAAAGCTCAGAAAGGAACAGCCTATGCTTGGAATTCCAATGCTTTATTGTTTAAGAAAAGCGAGTTTCTTGCAGCAGAAGGCTTTAGAGGTAACCTGAAGTATGTTCGGGGAGAGTTCGACTTTATCGTTAATAAGTATGCGCAGAAAGGTGCAACTGTTGTAGAAAACTCTATTGATGGAACACTCATAGAAGAAACTCCCAACTATAAACATTGGATAAACAAGCACCTTTTCTATATAGAAACCCGACAACATCTTAAAAGAAGTATGGCGCATCGTCTGTGGTTTTATATCGACCAACTTGCCATTCACATCAACTATCTTTTTATCATTGCAGCTTTGGTTTACTCTATTATAACTGCAAATTGGACAATCTCTATCGCAGCAACTTTAGCATTCGTTGTAACATTCATATTGCGAATATCAATAGGCAAGAAGACTTTATCATTATTCAATGAGGATATTCCGTCTTGGAAAATTATTCCATACGAGTTGCGCCTTATATGGCAAAACCTTGGATATAAAATAAAATACTGGCGAGCCAATAAATACGATTTCATTTCTCACAAATTATAATGCGAATACTGCATCTTACATATAAGATAAAGAAAGGAGAACTGCTCTCCGACTATCTGACACTACTGATTACAAACGAAAAAGCGCAATCAGCAGAAGTTGAGGTGGCAACTACCAAGAAGGAGTTTAGTAAGATGCTGTCAAGTTTCAAACCCGATATAGTACATATACATACTTGCTGGAAACTGAATGCTTTCGCTTGTGCCAAAAAAGCCAAACATAATGGCTGTGCATTGCTTTTCTCGCCTCACGGTGAACTTTCTCCTTTAGCAATGAAGTCGGAAGAACCATTACGAAAGAAGATTTGTTCGGCTGCTTATCAACGCAAAACCGTGCGTATGGTAGATGCTGTTTTAGCAACATCGGAGCAAGAAATGAATGATATTGCTCAACTTGGCTGGAATAAGCGTATGGATTTTGTGCCTTCGTGCCTGCTTAATCGTTCCATTTCTGCCAACGAAATGGCAACAAGCGTATTACAAGTTTACACAAAAGTTATTGACACAAGGTACAGGCGGTATATGGATAGCCTTGAATGGCAATGCTTATGTGCCATATTGCATACAGGATTGCAGCAAGACCCGGCTAATAAGATTATTCCGAGCAAGCGTCTGCTGGAACTTCGTGGGCTTACTCCTCAGCAATGGCAACGAATGCTTATCTGTGCAGACGATGAATTTGTGCGCAATTACGTTGATATTGGCATAGAGCGTTTGCTCCTTGCAATACCCAATATTGACACACCGAAGATTTTAAGATATATGCCTTACATGCAGAAGGCGGAAGGTGAACTTGAAAGAACAAAGATAGAAACAGGCAACTTCCTCGCTAAAAGCCGTTATGAAAATGCTAAAGAGGAGGAAGAAGATACAATAAAGCAAATTGCTACGATGCTGGCGAATGCGAAAGTATTGCTGAAGCAAAAAAGATTTAGTTTACTTCATTTATCTCAAATATATCAAATCATACGGTTTGAAGATTACGATGAGGACAGACTGTTAGTTATTTTGCGTCGCATGCGCTTATTGAAGTTTGCTCGTCGTATGGTGCATATACTTTCAGAGTATTTGTATATAGAAGACGGCTATGCACCTTTTGCACCCTTGGACGATAAAAAGGTGCGCCCAATAATAGAAAGTCTAATTAATAAGGATAAGTACTAATCAACTAATTTTTAACGGAGAATTGACTATGACAAACGAAATTTATGATTTAAAGAAAGACGAACGCTATTTGCAGTTACTGTCTCAATCGTTTCCAACAATAGCAGATGCAAGTACTGAAATCATAAACTTGCAGGCTATATTGAATTTGCCAAAGGGCACAGAGCATTTCTTGGCAGACATTCACGGAGAACACGAGGCATTCCAACACGTTTTGAAGAATGCGTCGGGAAACATTAAGAGAAAGGTGAACGAGCTTTTCGGCGATACGCTGCGCGAGTCGGAGAAGCGAGACCTTTGCACACTTATTTATTATCCCGAGCGAAAGATTGAGCTTGTGAAGAAAGCAGAAAGCGATATAGAGGATTGGTATCACATTGCCATTCACCGTTTGGTCAGAATATGTCGAGATGTTTCAAGCAAATATACAAGGTCTAAAGTGCGCAAATCGCTCCCTGTCGATTTTTCTTATATTATTCAGGAACTTTTGCATGAAAGTTCTGCCGACAAGGATAAGACAGATTATGTCAGCACGATTATCTCGACGATTATCTCAACAGGCAGAGCCGACGACTTTATCACAACTATTTGTAATGTCATTCAGCGACTTGCCATCGATCATCTGCATATTCTGGGCGATATATACGACCGTGGTCCCGGTGCACACGTGGTTATGGATATTTTGAAAAACTATCATACGTGGGATATAACTTGGGGCAATCACGACATATTGTGGGCGGGTGCCTGTGCAGGTAACGATGCTTGCATTTGCAACGTGATAAGAATTGCCTTACGATACGACAATATGGACACCATCGAGGACGGTTACGGCATCAACTTAATGCAGCTGGCAACTTTCGCAATGGACGTTTATGGCGACGACCCGTGCGTTGAATTTATCCCGAAAGTTACGAACCCCGACGTGGTTGATGACAAGAGCATATTGCTTATTGCACGTATGCACAAGGCAATTAGCGTAATTCAATTCAAGATAGAGGCGCAGATGATAAAGAAATATCCTCACTGGAAGATGAATCATCGCTTGTTGTTTGAAATGATTGACTATAAGAAAGGAACGATTACCATTGGCGGCAAGGAGTATAAACTTACATCGTGCAACTTCCCTACGGTAGATCCGAAGCACCCCGAAAAGCTCACACAGGAGGAACAGGCATTGATGGAACGACTTCACCATTCGTTCACCGTGAGTGAAAAACTGCGCGAGCACATTCTTCTCCAGCTTCGCCACGGTTGTATGTATAAGGTAATAAACAACAACTTGCTTTACCACGCCTCTATTCCACTGAATGAAGACGGAACGTTACACGAGGTTGAAATCGAACCCAAGAACTTCGCCAAGGGTAAAGACCTTCTGCACAAGGTGGGAATGATTATCCGTCGTGCATTCCAATCGCAAACCGATTCAGAATGTTCCAAGGTGCGTGAATATGCCATCGATTATTTCCTTTATCTGTGGTGCGGTCCCGACAGTCCGCTTTTCGACAAGGCAGCCATGACCACCTTCGAACGCTACTTCATCAAAGAGAAAGAAACACACCACGAAGAAAAAGGTTTCTACTTCAAGTTCCGCGAGCGTGAGGACATCGCCGATATAATTATGGAAGAGTTTGGTGTAAACAGTGCTACGGGGCATATCATCAACGGGCATGTCCCCGTTCATGTCAATAAGGGCGAAAAGCCTATTAAGGCCAATGGAAAACTTATGGTCATCGATGGCGGTTTCTCGCAGGCTTACCATAAGGAAACAGGTATTGCAGGCTATACGCTCATTTACCACTCTCGTGGTTTCGAGCTTGTTCAGCACGAACCATTTGCATCGGAAGAAGATGCTATTACCCGAGGTATCGACATCGTAGGTACTACACAGATTGTAGAGTTGAACCAGCGTCGCTTGAAAGTAGCTGATATGGACAAAGGTACAGAGCTGAAACTTCAAATCGAGGCTTTGGAAGAATTGCTCTATGCGTATCGCCATGGTTTCTTGGCAGAAAGCGAGAAGAAAAATCCACCGAAAATGTAAGTAAGATATATGCTTGAAAAAGTCCCCTAAGTTTATTCCGAAAAACTTAGGGGCTTTTTCCAATCGAATATCAGTTCTGTAAAATGCGACCCCATTTGCGTATTTAGAAGGAATTTGTTGCAGAGATTATTTGCAGTCCCTATATAATATAAGGTGTAAATTCGCTCCATTTGTTAAGTAACTTGAAAATTTTATTCTTATCTAATATTTCTTCTAAAAACATTTGGTGGGTATTATTTTTTGTTCTACCTTTGCATCGCTTTTCCGAGATACAATGTTATTTTGTTTTAGA
>NZ_BAJY01000055.1 GCF_000613945.1 Prevotella falsenii DSM 22864 = JCM 15124 | reverse complement strand
CGCAATACCTTTCTCTTCACCGTCCGATTGGGTGCTGACCCAATGCTTCTTAAATTCCTCAAGGTTGTACTTGATAAGTCCTTTCCCGGGGTCTGCAATGTAGAAAGTCTTTCCTTTCTTGACCTTATATAGCACAACAAAATGGTTTTGATTCCAATGGAGGATGCAGGGATTATTTATCTTTAATAAGCTTTGTATAGTTACTATGTATGAGTTTGCTAAAAAACCAATTCTTTCTGCAGCCTTTTCAATACCTTCTACTGTAATACCTGAAATTGTAGCAACACAAATCTGGGTTACGTCTGTATATTTTATATGATTTCCATAAAAGCGACAAATCATGGTTAAACAAGCCGCTCCACACTGCATAGAATCAGCTTGCTTAATCCATAAAAAATGTTTCATTCCCAGTTATCTTTTGTCTGATGATATTCTTGTATCCCATCTACAGAATTTACTTTTACTTTTTTACCTTTAGAAAAATTCCAAGTAATAGAGAGCCCAACATACTGAGTTGAAGAGGTATTTTGATAGGTAATTTTGCTTGTTCCTATTTGTCTGTCAAGTTTACGTCTATTGGCAAGAGGAGTAAAGTCAATAGCAAACTGAAGATTATCATTTAAGAATGATTTATAAATTCTCCCATTAACATTATATACTGTATGATAAGTTCTTTCAAGTGTTTGGAATTTTGGTTCAATGCTTGCATTTAGCATACCTCCCCATCCATTTGTAAATTCAAAGTTATTGTTAAAAGAGAAGTATTCTTTGAAACGGGTCTTGTTATAAAAGGTCGTACCTATTTGTAATTTTTCAGGGGTTATCTCTACACGTCCTGAGAATTTAAAGTTCCACCATTTAGTCGGAGCTTCCATATATTCAGCTCCCATTCCCCAATAAGATTGTCCTGAAATATTAATGGGTTTTGTATAAAGGATGTTAGAATTTTCTTCATCATTAAAGGTTTGCCAATAGATACGGTTATGCGAGTAAGCATAAATAGCAGTAAGCGTCACCTTGTTTCTAAACATAGAAAGACCAACCATTAGCATATCAGACGACGGTGCCTTCAGATTCGCATTACCTACACTATAGTTATATGCATCTTTCCACGTGATAGCTGAAGATATTGCAGAGTAGGGAATGTCACTCATCGTTCGCTTGTAGTTAAGCATCAAACTGTGTTCTTTCCTTTTTCCAAATGGCATCATTATCTGAATAGTAGGATTGAAACTCCATTGATTGTTATGTTCATGAATATCGCTGGTCAAATCGCTAAAACTGATATGATTGAGTTGCCAGTTCAAACCTGCACTATATCGGAATTTACTAATTTTTCCTTGTGCTACAGTATAAACAATTGGAGTCACACCGGAGGTTTTCGTAGTCTTTGTACTCGTATTAAAACGATTACTTATATTATTCCCAGAAGGACTATACTGTGAAGATAATAATTGGGCAGATGTTCCAAATTTAAATACAAGTGAACGATTACATGGATACAAAATATCAGCCTTAAACTTCCATAAGTTGAGCTTATTCTGTTCCGTAATATTGTTAGTATTTTCCTCTTCAATATAATATAGCGAATTATTGTTACTATGTCTATTCAAATAGTCGGTGGTTACTTCTATAGAACTTCCTCTTTTATTTAATGGCATGGAGAACTTGATGGTTCCTTCATGCAGATGAATATTCGTTACCTCGCTAATTGAAGTCCATTCGTTGTTAGCAAACGTTTTAGTTGTTGGAGACGGGTTTGAAGAGCCATAAAGATAGCTTCCGCCTATCTGAACTCCAGATTTGAATTCTTGCGTAAGGCTGATTCGATTCCTGAAATTAACAGAACTGGAAACTAAACTATTAGACATTAATGATTGTATATCTTGTTCTGCCTGCCATTGCTCTGCAGTTTCCTTTATCTTCTTATGTCCGAAATCCATATTATCATATAGACTAAGATTCTTATAGCGGGCATTAAAAAGTAATCCTATATCCTCATTTCCAAAGCCACAAGAGCGAAACCACTCGGAGTTCCCTATAATACTACCATAGAAGCCTCCATTTTCAGGGCGGCGTAAAGTTATTATAATGCTTCCTCCACTCAACGCTGCATTATTTTCTGCACCAGCAAGGTATTTTACTTCAACTTTATCAATCCTTTCCCCTGGTATCTTATTAAGTTCAGAAGTGTCAGACAGTTTTACACCATCTACATATATTTCACTAACAGATAGCCCATTTATCTTGAATTTGCCTTCTTCATGTGAAATGTTTGGAAGGAAAGAGAGTATAGAAGCTGCAGGTTTACCTTTAACAATGTTCATTCCTTTGAGATTGGTTATGTATCCGTCTGGTTTATTAACTATACGAGATGCTATAACAACAACTTCATCAAGGTGCTTTGTTTCTTGTGCTAACCCTGTTGAGCAAAACATCAATAGACAGGGTATAAAACATTTATTTAGATAGTGTTTCATAATTTTGTTGATAAAATAAATCTGAAAAGTATTCTTGTATGTTTTTAGAAATTTCATTTGGGGTAATGTTAACAGGACATTTATCATTTGTAGATTCAGATCTTACTTGAGAACAAATGGGGCATATCGGAAGTCTTCTGCACATATGACATTCTGATGTCATACTTTTTTTTACTCGTTGGAGTGCTAGATTATTAAATTCAATACAACCTAACTCGGTTATCTTTCCTATCCTATGTTCTGGTAAGAAATCACGTGCAGTACATTTGAAAACATCACCATTATAATTAAAAACATAATTATCCATATAATCCCCATAACATGGGTTCACACTGTCTCCAAAAAATGAATTAATATTTGATTGAAACTTAAATCCTGCAATACTTGCTTTAAGTTCTTTTATCCCAGCCTTTAACTCTTCGTCCTCGACCTCTTGCCAAACCTTATGAAAGGAAAATCGTAGATTAGGACTATCGAGGATATCTTTAAAATCAGAAATAAGGCTTTGAAAAGAACGTATATTTTTTTTAGTGTAATTACATCTAATTGTTATTCGAAATCCATCAAGAATAGCTTCTCGTACATTTTTTGTCACGATGTTATAAGACCCTTGCCCGCTATAAAATTTTTTCACCTTATTATGCATTTTCATGCCTCCATCAAATGGAATTTGAAAACTTGCATTAGTTGTAATTTTCTTTATATTGCCTCTTACTTTTTGCGTAAGACAAACCCCATTTGTTGTAAAAGATACTGCAAAATTGACATTCTTTTCAAGACAAAGATCGTGTACCTTACATATAAGTGGTTGAACAACAGTACTAAATTTTAGTAAAGGTTCTCCACCGAAGAAGGCAAGCTGCAAACGCTCATATTGATTTTTTTGCAGTTGCTTTGTAATATATTTTAATATACTATCTATTGTATGTGGCAGCATTACACTTCCATGTAAGTGTCCTTCATAGCAATACCAACATCTTAAATTACAGTCAAGAGTTGGATTTATAGTTAATTTTAACGTTTTAGAAAAATCTAATCGTGTATTTATTTCTGTAATACATTTAGAAATTTCTTCATTCGCATCTTTGACAATAAAGTCATTCGTAACTAAAGTTTCAAATAATGAAGGGTGTATTGTGCGAATTTTGTCTATATTACTATAATTATCAGAAAGCAAGTTATAAAGTTCGTTTACTAAAGATAGCCATTTCTTCGTACGACAATTGAAGAGGAAGGAAATACCATCTTGACTCTTTATTAATTCGTTGTATCTACTCCATTCCATAAGAAAATGTTTTAAATGTAGGCGAGAAAGAAATTCTCACCTACAAATTAAAGAATACTGAGAGGTTTGATTACTTTATAGATTCCATATGTTCCATACCTGTATGTTTATCACACCCAGAACATCTACTACAATTGGTGTTGTCGTCAAACCAGCCACCACCTTTACAGTTCCCATTATCAGAGAAGAACTGTGAATCCTGACTAGAACTTTCTTGAAGTTCATACCCTCCATGCAATTGTCCTTTCTCGTCTTGAGAAAGTTGCATACCTAAATCTAATTTTTCATTCATAAATAAATGATTTAAATATTAATAAAAAACAACTCCGTAAGGAATTGGCACTTTTCATTACTGTTGTGCTCAGCTTTCATTTTATGTCTAAAGAATATGTTGCAAATATATTTGTATCTCCAAATTTTTCCACTACACAAAAGTGTAATTCTGAATTTGTTGGCTGAAATATTACACAAAAGTGTAATCATGCCACCTTGCAGAGCTCACCGTATTTGGAAAAGAAGCCCTTGATACCTCTTTTGCTGGAACATACAGGAATAGTTTCTGATGTCAGATAGTCTATGGATTTTCCTATTTGGCGTGTGCCAAACCCCAAAACCTTCATTACTTTTAGTAGTCTGCTGTCAATCTCTGCAATCATATAGCTGTACTTGTCCTCAACTATCGGCTTTACTGCCAAAGCCATTAACCGCTTGAACAATGTCAATGTAGATATCCCTGCTCTCTTTGCAACGGCAAAACGTCCAATATGCCAATAGTTATATTTTGCTTCCTTATGTATAGCAGATAAAGGGTTTATACCATATACCTTTTCTATTGGAAGAATCTTGTGCTTATCCCAATGAAAGCTCCTAATGCAGCCTATCATATTCCCAAAGGAATCCCTTGCAATATAGATTTGGGATTTGTTATCATACAGATATTCCTCTTCTTCAAGTACTGATTTGATGTCTTCATTTACTTCTTTCTCTGTAAATGAAGATAAGTGATGAAAGTAATTTTCCCTGACCACAAACTGTGCTATTTCCAACAGACTCGTTTTGTCTGCCAAGAAGATAGCGTAGTCCTTAAATGTTGCAATCTGTTTTTCCATAATGCTTTTTGTTTCTTGATTTATACGGCAAAAATACTTCCTATGCAAATATCACCTATTACACTTTTGTGTAATTTGGCATTTCTCTCTTTGTTTTTTACACTTTTGTGTAATCTTTTTGCGGTATTCCGCATTAAAAATGTACTTTTGTAGTGAAATATAGCAGAGAACCTTATCACGTTTAGCATATATGACAGACATAAAAGATTTCTTTATAGCATCGAACACCGTGCGCAACGCACCTGACTATGATTCCCAAGTGCTCTCTACATTGGTTCAAACGGTAGAGGCTTTTGCACGTGTTACCTATCAGAGTGTTTACTTGATAGATTATTACAGGCAGGAATTTCTTTATGTATCGGACAACCCTTTGTTTCTTTGTGGGCATACAGCAAAGGAAGTAAAGGAATTAGGTTACAGTTTTTACTTGGAACATGTACCGGAGGACGAACAAAAAATGCTTGTTGAGCTAAACAGCAGTGGGTTTAAGTTCTTTGATACTTTCGATAACGTCGATAAATACCAATGTTCTATGTCCTATCACTTTCATCTGAAGAGTGGAACAAAGAGCAAACTGATTAACCACCAGCTTACTCCCATTCTATTGACCGATGAGGGCAAGATATG
>NZ_BAJY01000056.1 GCF_000613945.1 Prevotella falsenii DSM 22864 = JCM 15124 | reverse complement strand
TTTAAGAGGGCACTATTTCGTTGCCATTGTGTGCCGATGTGCTCGACCGACCGCGTCAGATTGTAGACAGAAACAAAGGAAAAGCAGCCATTACACATTATAGAATAATAGGAAAAGTGCCTCTGGCAGACAGCCGTTATAGCGAGGCTGTAAAGGTGGAACTATCTCCCATAACAGGGCGCACGCACCAATTGCGGGTTCACTGCGCACACCCTGAAGGCTTGGCGTGCCCCATTCTTGGCGACACCTTGTATGGAAAGCGTGCAGACAGACTGTACCTGCATGCCGAATATCTTGAATTTACACACCCAACTACGGGCAAACGCATTTGTTTCGAGAAGAAAATGTAAAGTGATAGTTTGTATTCAATAGAAAAATATTAATAGAAACGACTTTTCTTTTTATTGTTGAAAAGTAAGCATTGAAGATTTTCAACTGTGGATAACTTTATGGATAACTCGGTTAATAACTTTAAAACAACCTCCGAATTATACACAACGAACAGGAAGAAGCAAAGTTATAGAGGATAAACACAGAGTTATTGGCATGCTTTTATAGAAGTTTTACACAGCTTTTGTAAGATAAAAGATATAAACTTATTATCTTTGCAGGATATAGTGGAAATGTGGATAACTGCAAATATTAGTTGAATATCAATAAGAAAGCGAAGCATAGGGGTGTGGATAACTTTTATTCACGGGTTGATAACCAAATATGCAAGGAATTGATAAAAAACTTATAAACACTATCCACAGCCCATCATACTACTATTTTCTTTTTTCTTTTGAAAAGAATAAATAAGAATATAATGTAACAAACAAGAAAAATGAGGAATAAAATGAAAATATTAAGGTTTTATATAGCTTCTCTTTTACTGTTGCTTTCCGTATCAGCTTCGGCGCAATGCTCGTTTCACAACACGGCTTTTAACAGTGGTGAGTACTTGAATTACAACCTTTACTTCAACTGGAAGTTTGTTTGGGTAAAGGTGGGAACGGCTTCGTGGTACACCATTTCATCTATTTACGAAGGCACACCTGCCTATCGTGCTTCGCTGACAACACGTGGAAACGGAAAGTTAGACAACTATTTCGTTATGCGCGACACACTGCTTTGTTATAATACAAAGGACTTGGCACCGCTTTATTATCGCAAAGGTGCAAAGGAAGGCAAGCGATATACGGTAGACGAAGTGTTCTATTCTTATCCGAACGGGAAGGTGCAGACAAAGCAACACCGAATAGACAACGATGGAGAACAACATTGGAAGACCGGTTTGCAAAAGGAATGTGTTTACGATATGATGAGTATTTTTCTTCGGGCACGCAGTTTCAATCCTGCAAGTTGGAAGAAAGGATATGTGGTAGACTTCCCATTGATAAGCGGAAAGAGTCTGTTGCCGGCACGAATAATATATAATGGAAAGAAAAACATAAAGGCGGACAACGACAAAAAATATCGTTGCTTAGAGCTTACTTACCATGAAAAGGAAGACGGAAAGTGGCGCAATATTGCCAGTTTCTTTGTTACCGACGACGAAAACCATATTCCTATTCGTTTGGATATGAATTTAAAGTTTGGTTCTGCCAAAGCTTTTCTAATATCAATGAAGGGAATACGCTACAAAATAACGTCGCAAGTGAAGTAAAAATACTCTTTCGTCGAAAAGTATAAGCGAAGTGGTCGAAATCTATTTTCTACCTTTTTATATTGTTATTATATTTGCAGCAGAATAAAAAACAACAAACAATGAAAATAAAGAAAACATTACTGACATTGGCATTAATGTGGATAGCCACAGCTATAAATGCCCAAACAACAACAATTACAGGCGAATTGCTTGATTCGCTTACCCATGAAAGCGAACCGTTTGCTACCATTCGTGTGTTTAAAGGTGGAAAAATGGATAAGCCTGTTGCTATGTCTGTTACCGACGATGATGGTAAAATATTGCAGAAAGTAGACGGAACGGGTAACTTTACTGTTACAATCAGTTCCATGGGGCGTAAGATGATAACACGAAAAGTATACCTTAGTGCTGCAAATCCTACTTTAAGCCTTGGCACTATCTTGGTGCAAGACGATGCAAAGATGATGAAAGGCGTGGAAGTAGTAGCGCAAAAGCCGCTCGTAAAGATGGAAACCGACAAGATGAGCTACGATGTGCAGAGCGATGTAGATGCCAAATCGAACACTGTACTTGATATGTTGCGCAAGGTTCCAATGGTAACGGTAGACGGACAAGACAATATTACCGTGAACGGGCAAGGTTCTTTCAAGGTCTATGTAGACGGAAAGCCAAACGTAATGTTCTCTGCCAACCCCTCGCAAATATTCAAATCGATGCCGGCTTCGTCGGTAAAATCAATAGAAGTTATTACCAATCCCGGTGCAAAGTACGATGCCGAGGGTGTTGGTGGTGTGCTGAACATCGTTATGAACAAAACTACCGGCAATCAACAGAAAATGAATGGCTACAACGGAAATGCAAGTGCGATGGTAAGCAGCTTTGGTTGGAACGGCTCTATGTTTGTCAGCGGACAGCAAGGAAAGCTTACTTACAGTGTCAATGCCATGCACAACCAGATGGAAACAGGTAAGGCAGAAATAACAAACGAACGTACTTCTACGGACGGAACAAAGATGTATTCGTTCCAAAAAAGCAAAACAAAGGTGCCTTTCAATATGGCTAACATCAGCTTAGGATACGAATTGGACTCTATGAGCAACATCGGTGCTTCTATCGGAATAATGGATTACAGCGTAAAGAGTACGGGACACCCTACTACAACCTTCTCGGGTGGAAAGTTTGGCAGCGGTTTCTCGTATGGCAACGATATGATGTCGCACATTAAAAATACTTCTTTTAATGGGAATATAGATTATCAACGTTTTCTGAACAGTGAGCGAACAAGCAACATTACCTTGAGTTACTTGTTTACAACATCTCCTGCAACAACCGAAAATCGTAACATTTACGACCCATTGCCGGCAGGAATACCCCTCAAACTGAACAGTCTCTACTCTGATGCACATACGCGTGGCACAGAACACACGTTCCAAGCCGACTATACAACACCGTTATCGAAAAACCAAATACTTAATGCCGGTGCTAAATTCATTGGCAGAAGAAACTCTTCCGACTCTAAATTCTATAACATAATAGACGGTAAAGAAATCTTCGACACCGACAATAGCGTGAATTACAAGAACAAACAAAGCATCTTAGCTTCGTACGTAGAGTATAAACTCACGTTGGGAAAGTTTAGTGCAAAGGCAGGTACACGCTACGAACACACATGGGAGAATGTAGAATATATACTTGGAAAGGGCGATAACTTTAAGAAGAACTACGGCACTTTGGTTCCTTCGGCAAGTTTCACTTATAATATTGGTGCTGCGGTCAATATCGGTGTAAACTACGGCATGCGCATATCACGTCCCGGAATTTCGTTCCTTAATCCTTACATCGACCGTTCTACGCCGACCGTACTCACCTACGGTAATCCAAACCTCGATGTTGAAGAGAGCCACAACGTTAGTCTTGTGTTCAATGCCTTTACTCCGAAGTTCATGATAAACCTTACTTTGGGCGAAGCATTTGCCGATAACCAGATAGAGCAGTATTCGTTTATGGACGCCAACGGCATATTGAACACTACCTACGGAAACATTGTGCGCAGCCGTTGGACCAACTTCAGCACCTTCATAAACTATTCCATAACACCGAATACACGTATCTACATTAACGGTGGCTTCGATTACGGAGATATGCGTTCCGATAAACTCAACCAAAAGAAGCACGCTTGGCAGGCAATGGCATTCATCGGGTTTCAGCAAACCTTACCTTGGAACGTGAAGATGAGTATCAATACGGGCGGTATGACGAAGCGACACACCTTACAAGGGCATGGAAGCGGTTTCAGTATGATAGCTTTTGTATTGGCAAAAGAGTTCTTTAAGGAAAAGCTGAACGTAAGTTTGAATTACTTTACACCGTTCTCGGGAAAAATAAAGCAAACCCAATACAGCGAAGGTGCCGACTTTACGCAACGCATGAATATGATTTTGCCTATCCAACAAGTAGGTTTAACCCTTACATGGAATTTCGGCAACACCAAGAAACAGTTCCAAACAAATAAAAGCAATATATCTAACGACTTCCAAGAAAAGAAAAACGACAATCAAGTAGGTGGAATTGGCACCGGAATAGGTATGTAATTTCCGGTTGAATTTAACCTTTTAAGTCAGTATAACAACTGATACAAACAAATATGACGTCATATTCGGGCAAATGAGGGTGTGTCATTCCGCATCTTCCCTGCTCGATTTCCCTTATGCGGCAATCAACTCTTTTTTTCTTCCATGACGGGTTCCATTGGATCGAAAAAGGCGTATCAGGACACAAATCAGGGCTGCAAATGCGTCTGACAGCCCCGACATTCCTCCTTTCAAGAGCATTGCGCACATTTTCTTGATATTGAAGGCCATGGCAAAGAAGGCAAGGTCCATTACGACCTTGTCTTTTCCAAAGTGCCGAAAGCGTCGGTATGCCATATCGAACTTCATCTGTCCGAAGACGGCTTCAGGCTCGATGCACCGCCGTCCCCTGTGCCTGATGCCTTCTTGGGAGGTGAGCCTTTCCCGTGCCTTTTCCTTGTATTCGTTCAGCCTGTGGTTGACCTCTATATAACTTGCGTCACATAATCAAGCACACGTTCCACTTCTGCCAAAGACCCGCCGCAGTTGGTGCAATAGTCCGGGGTGTCGTCGATTGTCTCGTCCGGCATGGAAGAGCAAGACAGCCTGTGCCCGTCGTGCCCTTCCTGTCCACCGGGTTTCTTGCCGCTTGGTTTACGCAGAGTCCTCGTCCTTCTGACGATCCGATCCTTCATGCTCTCCTTGCTTGGTGGCATACTGCTGTTGCCCGAGTTCTTCCCCAGGTTCTCATATCCGGACAGACGGTCTCTCAAAATCGCATTTTTGTCTTCCTTCTTGCGGATTTGGCGGTTCAGGATAGGTGAGAACATAGACAGATTGTAACCGCTGAATAGTTACATCGCAAGCAAGAAGTGTTATAAAAACTAAAATAACCAACAAAACGAGCGATTATTACACTTTTGTGTAGAGTATATATGCTTTATTACATCTACTTTTGCCCAAAATAATTATTGATTATGAAAGAAAGATACAGCAGAAACAGGCTCTATGTGAGCGAAAGAGAGCAAAGTATGGTAAGGGATTATAAGATATTCCTTGGAGGGGCAGGCATTGGCAGTATCGTAGCTGAATGCGCTTTGAGATTTGGCTTCGAGCATATTACCATTGTTGATGGCGACAAGGTGGAGCAAAGCAACCTTAACAGGCAGAACTATACGGAGAATGACATTGGCAGATACAAAGCAGAGTGTTTGGCTGAGCGTTTGCAAAGTATCAATCCCGAAGCGCATATAGACTTTCATACGGAATTCTTGGCTCCTGATAACATCGAAGAG
>NZ_BAJY01000057.1 GCF_000613945.1 Prevotella falsenii DSM 22864 = JCM 15124 | reverse complement strand
GCTGTTTTCTGCCTAACAAAGAACGCTTGTCATTCTGTCTGCAAAGATAATACTTTGTTACCTAATAACAAGCGTTTTTGATGAGATATTCTTCTTTTTGCATTTTTGTAATGCAGTCTTTCGTTGGAATGGGATTATAATCCACGTCCTCTTTTCTTCTTTCTGTTGGCTTGGTTTCTGAGTCTGCGCTGCCATGCAGCTTCGGCATAGTCATTGCCTTGCGTAGTTGGTGTAATCAAATCGCCTAATTCTTCCACAACTTCATCGGCTGTGCTAACGATGGTGTCTGCCACCGCACCAATGGGATTCTGCACTTGTGGGGTGTCATTGTCTCGTGAGATAGAGGAACGACTTGGAGGCACAAGTTGATAACCTGTATCAGATTGTCCTCCCTTTTCAGTTGCCTCCTGTATTGTTTGATATTTTGATTCTTCCTTGCTGGTTGCTTCAAAGTTTTTCTGCAAAGAACGGTAGCCGAATTCTCTACCGATTTCAGATGCCTTGAAGGATTGTCCTGCGTATGAGAACTTCAAGCCATAGACCTTATCCTGCTTGTTCTTCATACGCTCTATGGTAATGCCGTTCTTGTCCAACTCGTAAAGGAACATGGAATGCCCTGTAATGCCTGTTCCTTTATACTTGTCAAGCAGGATGTAGCAGATTTGCTGCACTTTCTGTTTGGTTTGTTCTCTCGTGGGGGTAGTCTTTGTCTTTTGATGTTTCCTTTCCGCTTTAACCTCCTTTGCGATAGTCAAGCCTTTCTCCCGACTAATGTCCTCCGCTACCCTTGCTGCCTTGTTACTCACAAAAGTGGTATCATAGACCTCTCCGTACAGGCTGATGCGATTGGCGATAATGTGAATGTGCCTGTTGTCGGTGTCCTTGTGCGTTACCGCCACCCATTGGTGGTCGTCAAGTCCCATTTGCTTGGCAAACAGATGGGCTATCCTCATCAATTCGGAAACAGGCAATTTTTTCTCGTCCTGCGGTGCGATGCCTATTTCGATACGGAGAAACTTGTTCCTGCAACGGCTGTTATAGTCGCTGACCACTTTCATTTCCTCATAGACAGTCTTTGGCTCCCTGCTGCAAAGATTGTGGAAGGCAAGCCGACAGCCGAGCTTTCCCTCTCTGAAAATATAGTCCAAAGCCGTGCTGCCGTGCGCTATCGCCTTACATTTACCTATCATCGCTTCTCATATTTAAGACCTTATATATCTCATCGTCCACACGAAAATGCGGTTCGTAAAACCGCTTAAATGCTTCTTTGGCACATAGCGATAGGTTCTTTGTGATGAGTACCCACCTTTCGTCCTTGACCTTGATGAGATTTGAAACCTGCCCATAGAACCTTCCTGTATGCTGGAGAATGGCAATGGCTTCCCTCTCATTGTCGGTCATCTTGGGAACGGCTGTTACTTCTCCGTTAAGGAGTATCTCACGGCAATAATCGGAGAACTTTCTCCCTGTACTTTCCGCTTTTAATTTGATACGTTGCTTCTCCTCTAAGGTGCACCTTACCTTGATGAACTCCGTCTTGTTCAACCTCTGTTCTTCCTTATCCTGCTGCTGCCATCGGGCAGTTTTTCCCTTGTATCTGTTCATATAAGTTTCTTTGAAAGTCAATCATTGCAGATGATTCGTTGTTGCTTAATTCCTGAATGCTGACTGATGAGAACGGAGTGATTACGGTCTAACCTCCCCGACAGTATGACGAGGGGAGCAAGAGCAGTTTGTGGGTACAAACTGACGTCTTGCAATGTCAGCTAACGAAACGTTTACGCACAAGGCGTTTTATAGTCAAAAAGTGAATGCTGTGCATTCTTTGACTCATTACGTTCGGGACACTCCGGTCATTCGGTATGTTCAGCAAATGTTCATTGCTCTGTTCTCTGGAAAGGGTCGAGGGTTTTGATTGGAAAGGTTGTCCCTTTTCAGGAAAACCCTCGACCTTTTTCCTGTGGGTTCAAAGTTTCCTCCATTTCTCTATGTCCTCACCGTATTCCTCCAAATGGAGGCGCACGATGTTCTCCACAAAACTTGAAAGATTGCTGCCCCTGTCGCCCAGCCTGCGCACGATGAAGTCGGCATGCTCCTGTGTCTCCCTGCTCAGATAGACCGCCTTGCGGTCGTTCAGTCTGGTTGGCACAAGATAGGCTTGCTTGTAGGCTTCAAGTGTCTCTTTTCTCATCTTGGCACTGATACGTCTTTGAACGGGCATATTCTCTGTGTTCCGTGCAGGGTCTGAATGCATGGTATTCTCTGAGTTCTGTTCGTCCGAGGAATGAACGGGGTTAGCTCTCCTTGCCCGAAGCTCAGCAATGATATGTTCAGACGGACTTTCAATTTGATTCAGTCCTAAAGACTGCTTGGTGGAATGGATAGTGTTCTCCATTCCCTCGTTACTGACAGTTTTCTTTTCCATGTTTTTATCTCATTTTATGTTTGACTTGTTTTGCCTTTATAGACGTATCTTGTATCTGTCCTTGTCGTATCTGCTTCTCACGCACCCTGTAAACATGATACTCGTTGAGGTCCTTGAAGTTTCTGTAATACACGGACATATCCTCCACATTGAACCCTGTTCTGATAAAATCATTGGTAGCCCTCCGCCCTGCTTCGTCATTGTCAAGGAAGGTACGGATATACGTTAGGTTGTGGTCATTCAGATAGCGAATAGCCCTTGCCACATTGCTTACCGAGTTTAGCACAAGACAGACACTCGTTATTTCTTCTTTCATTGAAAGGAAAGAAAGAAAATCCATAAAGCCCTCAAACACGCATACGGGCAATGTATTGTCTATTGCGTGTTCTGTTTGTTTATCCGTGAATACGGGAGTAATGTCCTTCGGTGCTATTGCTCCCTTGAACGTGCCATTGTCCCGAAGTTCATACCCTCCTGACGGATTGGCAAAGCCGATGGCTTGGTAGCGTTGCCCTCTTACCTCATAACTGATACATTTGAGGAAAGGTTTTGCCCTGTTAAGGTCAATGCAGCGATTATCGGTAAGATAGGCCTCTAAGTGTGGAGGCAGGGAGTCTGATACCTCTATCAGTCTCCTTGCCCCACTTGGATGCCATGGCGTGACTGGACTGGTACCGATGTCGGACTTCTCTTTTGAATGACCGTACGCTGCATCAAGGAAAGCGGTCTGCCCCAAACGGCAGATGGCTTCCGAGAGCGTGCAGCCCTCCAATCGCATACAGAGGTCGATGATGCTTCCGCCCCTGCCTTCGGCATAGTCTATCCAAAGGTTCTTCTCTGTGTCCACCTTGAAGCTCGGATGTACTTCCCCCCTCAGCGGTGAACGGTACATGGCATAGGAAGGTGTTCTGCGGACAGGATTGATACCTTTCCTTTCAAGATACTCCACAATGGAGTATCGCTTGATGAGAGATAAATCTTCTGCTTTCATTGTTCTGACATTTTAATTGATTGAAATATTATGGTTTACTTAAATGCTATCAGGGGAAACCAAATCGTATCTGCCAATGCTTCTACGATATTCCGTTTTCCAAGGTTTTTCCCTCCAAACTTTTTCATCTTTCTTCTTACTACATACTATTTTGTTGTAAGTTGTTGATAATCAACACTACATTGTAGTACATGACAATACTACACACCCTACTACATCAGACTACTACAACTATCAAGCAAAGGACAGGGAAGTAGCTTTCTTACTTTGTACGCATAGATGGGACAGCCACCGTCACGCCTCCTGCTCACTTTCTCAAAGCCTGCCCTTTTAAGGGCTTCTCCCATACGTTTGGAAGTCAGGGGATGCCGGGTATAGATACCCAGATAGGTGAGAATCTCTGTAGTGGTCATATAGGAGCAATGGGGATTATCCTCCGTTGGCTTCTCAAAGCAGCGCAACAGTAGTTCCATTTCTGCGGTCTGCACTTGGAAGTCCTCGCTCTCCCTGTAAAGCTCCGCTATCTCTTCATCGTCAAACCAATATCGGAAACCTGCGTTCAACAAGGCTTTGGCTTCCGCATAGACACTGTCCATTGAAATTGCCTTTGCACGTTCTATATTAATGGAAAGCACCTCAAAGGGCAGAAACCGCCTGCTGCCCGTAGGGTCTGTAAGGAAATCATTGCCGTTCACCGACGCCACGAAACTTGCCAAATGGGGATGTTCCTCCACATACTTGTCGTAGGGCATGCGGTACTTGACCATCGGGCAGGTGATGAGGTTCTTCAGTTCGTTCTCATCACGCTTGTTGAGGGCTTTGAGCTGGTCATCAATATTTACGATGAGGTTTTGCCCGATATAGGTGAGCGTGTCCTTCTCCTGTGGATATATCTTTCCCGTGTAACTGTAGCCGTGTAGGGCCGGCGGACAGAGCAAATCCAAGAACGTGGTCTTGAATTTTCCCTGCTCGCCTGTCAGCACGAGGTAGGTATGGTTACGGCACTCACGGTCGTCCATTGCGTTGGCGACCACTGCCACGAGCCACTTGATGAGGTACGGCAGCCACTTGTCGGAGTTGCGCACGGCTACGCAACTTGCCAGTTGGGGAATGGCTTTCAGCGAAAAGGAAGAACTGCTGCTTATATCCACCGATGGCAAGTTTTTGAAATACTCCTGTATGGGATTGATGCGTGGCGAGAAGCTGCTCTCGATGATGGAGTACAGATTATCCGATGAGGTTATTATCCCGATGTCGTTGTCAAGTTCCCTACGGAGGGTGTTGATTTCATAACGACCCACTTTTGAGAAGTGAGCATCATTCTTGCTACGATATTCAGTTCTTCCCAATACCGTGTTGTATCTGAACTCATAGTGTGTGGAGAGATAGGTTTCTATCTCCGAATTCTTGGAGGAAGTCCTTCTCGGTTTGGGCGTATTGTTACCGCCTTCCGATTTGCCTTTATCTGCATTCTTCTTCA
>NZ_BAJY01000058.1 GCF_000613945.1 Prevotella falsenii DSM 22864 = JCM 15124 | reverse complement strand
GTAGTATTGCTCTGCATCATCATTATATTTATGGGCATAATATAGGTTGTTGATGAGAAAAACAATTATGGGTATTACAATGATAGAACCTATTATTTGTCCTAATGCTGTCATAGGTATGTTTTTAATTATATTCTTCACGATTGTTGTGCTATAACATTAAATGTATTAATTCCTTTATCTTTTCGTAGAGAGTTTATTTCTTGCATCATATATCTATATAAATAATTTTCATATTTATTTGAGCCCCATTCTATGCCATTTGATGCTAATGTTGCCAATATACCAATTCCAAACTTCTGTGCATTCAGTTTGGTAAATAAATTTTTGCTTATAGCTTTTCCCATGTCTTTTGCTGTTTTTCCCGCAAAAAATCTCCAAAAAGCATGAGTAACCGTATTGCCATTTATTACTTCTTCCGTACCCCATCGACCAAGGGTTCTAAGAAATTCACGATTGCTTCCTATTATAGGAATTGCAGCATCACTAGTAGTAAGTACTATTCCTATACCAGTGTCACGTGTGCTCTCTTTTGTCCATAGTCCACCTTCATTATAACCCTTTATTCTTGAACCTCCTTTCAAATTCTTTTTTCGACATCTTGTACTTCAAATACTGAATAACATTGTTTCGATAGAACTTATCTATGAATATAGAATTGGTATCACGACCATCAAACCATATCGGTTCACTCACCCCGATAGCCTTCAGTACAGGTACAGAGTTATCCATTGTTCCGTATTCAGGATTATTCATTTCATCACGATTGACAGTCAAAGCGACTATCTTGCTGCCATAGCTCCCATCTACATCTTTAAAAGAGATGATATTCAAGTATTTCTTATACTCCTTACAATAGAAAGATGTGTAATCTGCACTCGGATTATTAAAATAGTTAGATGAATGATATGTTGTATCGAAAACTTCACACAATGGATATTTTTCCCGATCAACATTATGCAAGAATAGTTTTGAATCAGCCTCTGGCATAACAACACGAATATCATAGCTGTCCTCTACATATTTCTGATAGTATTTTGCTGCATCATTATTATATTTATCCATATAATATAATGCATCCACTATTTTAGGTATCATTGGTACAACAAATACAGAGCCAATAAGGCTACCAACAAATACCCAAGGGATAAACCCTGCTAACTTTTTTATTCTCATAGCGTTATATAACTTATAATGAATTTGCAATAACTGTTATTCTACTTGTATTTTCTTTTCTATAATTCTTTATTTCAAGTATCATTTTCTTATATAAAAGATTCTCTTCTTCATTATCACCTCCCTCTATGTGATTACTGATAATAGAACCGAGAATACCAATGCCAATTCCTCCAAGCGTAAACCATTTATTTGAGACATTCCATTTGAAAGCCTTTGTTTTGCCTGTCCACATACTCTCCCAAAAGTCTTTGGGAATATCCTTTAGTCCTTTCTGTGCATCCAACGCTATATCTCGTGCCCACCAAGCATGATTAGCACCTGCCATGTCCCCATTCAGCATATATGTCAAAGCTCTTTCGTTGAAATTCATTGCTTCTTTGCCCAGTTCCTTATTATGTGCTGTTATTGTAAAAACAGTTTCTACACCAGAGTATCCCGTACCAGCAGTAGTACCTATGCCTGCATTCTTCCAATCATCTCCGGTCATGATATTATGCTCCGTGTTAATTGATGTCTGGTCATTATCACTTTCAAGTGCAAGTTTGGCATAGTTGTTTTGTTTAACAACATTGTCCTCGCGGTAACTTTTATTGCCACCAGTCATATAGTCGTAGACAGATAGTCCTGAGCCAAGGACTACACCTACCACAGCTCCCCCTGCCTGTCCTTCAAAACCGGCAAGCAATGCATTGGAAACATTGCCAATAAGCCCCTGTTTAAATTTTGACCATGAATTAATATCTGAAATCTTGTCGTTAGTTTTACTAATCATTTTTGCTAACTCTGCTGCTTTTGCAGGATTCATAACCAATGAGACTATACCACCTTTACTGCAAGTTAGTATCGAACGTTCCAAAAGGGCGTTGTGTCCTTCTAATTTAACCTTTCTATGGAACAAACTCCACTGTCCTTCAAGGGAAGAGTCGCACTCATTAGCCAAGTATCTATAGGCAGCTGATGCACCTAATGCTACACCTCCGGCCACATCTAAAGCTAATGCGGCACCCAATGCAGCTCCAACAATGACTGCGCCTGCTCCGGCAGTCATCACAACCAATGCTACAGCTAAAGCTCCAACTGCAAGACCTACAAGCAAAGCACCAAGACCGGCAAAGAATGTCTGTTTGATGCGGCATTGCAGTGAGCAACTCAACTTCTTGTCGCAAATATTCAGCAAAGGTTTCTTACCATTACCATACAGCACCTTAGCCTGCCGTGTAAGTCCTAATTGTGCCGGTTTTCCTCCTGTCATCTCCGTACAGATAACATCCGTTCCTGCAGGTATATATGATTGTGCCATAATTATTTCAGTCTGTGAATACGATAAGTTACCAGTATCTCAATATTGTTCTGCACCTCTTCGATGATATTTACCTTGATTTCTTCCGGAATCCCATCGTCTGCAAGGAGTATATCATGGTAGAACTCATAGTTGTATTGCGTAAAGCTGTATTTTACAAGAGGCTGATAGCGTTCCTTGTAGATTCTCGTAATGCCATAGTCGTTGACGACCTTTGTTCTTTGGTCATCAGCAGAGATATAGCGTGATATTTTATTCAATCCTGTTTCTTTGTCCGTGGAAACCTCTTGTGTAATGGTCGTTTTAATCGGTGTCTGATCAAATAGAAAAGAGTAGAACTTCCGGTCATATTTATCGTCTTCTAACTTTTGTCCGGTAAGATATTTATCGAAAAATATATCGTAGAACAGCTTATTCGAAAGTTCTCCTCTGAAAGTTGGTTCGTCAGCGAACTGTTTGTCAATGATGTCGGTAAACTTCTCTACCTGCTTGCTTTCGTCAGTTCCTTTTCCCATGGTAGAATTGATGGTATGGAACATTTCCGACTTGTATTCCTCCCACCACTTCTTGATTTCCTCAAAGTTCATCACCTTGTTGATTCTACCTGTTTGTGAATCAATCGTTACGTCTGCATGGCTCTTGATACCGTCAATCTTATCAAGCAACTCTAATGCCGGCATCATGTTGGCAGGACTCATTTTAACAAAACTCTCTGTTACTTCAGCCTTGAATCTGTTGCTTTGTAGTTTTAAATCATACGACAACGAAAGCTCACGCCGTGTATCTGAATGGCTTGTTACCATTCCGTCTATACGGTTCAGAACTTTCTGTTCGCATCTGTACTTGACAGTTTTGTTAAACAAGGAATCCTCTTTGTTAAACTGTCGCCATGGACTTCCTTCTTTTCCTCAGTCGATCATACAACTTCTTATTTTTATATAGTTAGCAAACAAAACCATAGAATCTGTATGGAAAGAGAATACAAATCTGGTTATTATCAAGCGTAAATGTAAGAAAAAAGCGGTAGAACAACAAATAAAATGGTTCAAAAAGAGGATAATACTTCTGCTTCATCATATCATCTATTATTGTAACCACTGTATTCAAACCTGTTATGCTTGCGAATCTTCTCGCACATACGTCTTGCGATAGCGCGAACCGACATCGCGGAGCCTGCCCTCTCTCTCCAAACGGTCGGCAATGCGGTAAGCATTGGTAGAGGAAAGGTTGAGGTAATCGCGCAGGTCGGCAACAGTAATGAAAGGCTTGTTGGCGAATAGTTCTTCGAGAGCCTTGTCTATCAGCTCTGCCGTCGGTACGGAAGAACTGCCGTAACGATAGGTTGTGTTCTCGAACTTGGTGTAGAGAAGCGTGTCCAACATTTCGATGTCGGGGCGGAACTTCACCGTGCGCACCTTGGCGTTCCGCAGCCGACGGCGGTGTGTGCGCGGGTCTTCGTACACCTCGCCCTTCACGGCAAGCGAGAAGTAGCCTATTCCGGGCAGGCGTACGGCGTTGCCCGACATTAGCTGGTAGGTAATCTCGTCTTTCAAAGCAACGATGGCACCAACAATATCCGAGCGCGTAAGCGAGGTCGCTTCCTGTATATTCCGCCCTATACGCTCCAGTCCCACCGTTTGGTTCTCTACGGTTACAGCCCTGTATTCAGCCTTTTCCGCCGATTTGCTGTGATTTTTAATAAGCTTGTAATTTACACTCATATATCGTTCTGTTTAATTTATTCTTGCTTCCTGTTCTATTCAGATATATTGCTGTCCGGTAAAACTTTTTATTAATATCAACAATTAGGGCTGACACTTCTCACGAGGTATCAGCCCTTTTGGTTATCTTTGTTTTTAGAAAAATTTATAACCATGAGCAAAGATAGTCATTTTAGCGGACAGCCGGTCTATAGTCAGGTTTTAAAGTTGCTTGATAAAGATAAAATTCTTCAAATCAGCCGTAAAACGCAAGGAAGCGAGGCTTATGTGAAGCATTTTGACGGCTACAAGCATCTTGTCGTGATGCTGTTCGGGGTCCTAAAACACTTTGATTCCCTGCGTGAACTTGAGATTGGCATGAAAGCAGAAGCTCACAAACTTTGTCATCTCGGATTAGACTATATTGTCAGACGAAGTACGCTTGCAGAGGCTAATATCCGCCGTCCTCAAGAGTTCTTTGCCAATGTCTATTCCTACCTTTTGGAGAAGTATGCTAAGTTTTTAGCGGACAGCCGCCCTCCAAGAGCCCAAACTTCGATGATTTCACAGACAAAAAGATTGCGAACACACAGAAGAAAATAAACAGAAGACCGAGACAAAAACTAAATTTTAAAACACCAAAATCAGAGTTAC
>NZ_BAJY01000059.1 GCF_000613945.1 Prevotella falsenii DSM 22864 = JCM 15124 | reverse complement strand
GCCGGTGTAAAGAAAAGCATTGGCTACTCGAAAAAGCATCAAATAAATTTGGAACTATGGATTTTAATGTCTATATTTGCGAAAGACGCATAATTCCGTAATTGCCAATGTTTTCACAAAGTATCATGGTATTCGGTTGTTGCAGATGAACTTGTTGAACTTATTAATGCTGTTTGCACTATTTATCGGTGTTTGTATCAGAATTTATTGAATTATTAACCACGTACAGATGTACGACAAACTATTTTATTATGAAAAAGAAAATCTTATCAGGACTTGCTTGTCTGTTATTGACAAGTCTACAAATGAATGTGAAAGCGCAAGTTAAACCGTATGACTTTACCGATGGAAAGCTTTTCTACAAAATAACCGGCAAGGAAACCAAAGAGGTTTATGCTGTATCGGAAAAGCCGAGAGGAGGATATACCGTAAAACCGACGGGCGTGCTTGCAATACCCGAATCAGCCACTCATGAAGGAATTTCGTATACTGTTACCGGGATAGGGAAACAGGCTTTTTACATGTGCGATGGTCTGACATCCGTAACTTTGCCAAACACATTGAAAGCTATTGGCGACAAATCTTTCTTGGGTTGCCATGGTTTGGTGTCTGTAAAAATCCCCAATCTTGTCGAAAAAATCGGGAATTGGGCTTTTATGTCCTGCGCGCAGTTGGAAAGAATAGACGTGGAAGAGAGCAATAAAAAGTATTGTAGCAAGGACGGCGTGTTGTTTAACAAAGATGTATCGATACTGATACAATGCCCAAGTGCGAAAAAGGGAGATTATAATATTCCCGAAAGCGTAACAAAAATATCCGGACAAGCCTTTTATGGGTGCGTCGGATTGACAGCAATGAGAATACCTCACAATGTAGCATACATTGGAAACGATGCTTTTTACGGTTGTGTAAAATTGAGAACTATCAAGTGCGAGCTGAAAGAACCTTTAACGGGAGCAGCAATGGGAACAGAAGTTTTCGAGCAAGTCAGCACGGGCGACATCGGCGGTTCTTGCAAGTTGTATGTTCCGGTCGGTAGTAAAAAAGCGTATGAAGAGGCTAAACAATGGAAGAAATTCATTCCTAACATCTTGGAAGACGAGACGTTAGGAGTTGATGTAGTTTCAAATTCGGGTATCTCTGTCAGAAGCGAAAAAGGCAAATTGCTGATAGCAACAAACGGTAATGCTGCCGATATACATGTGTATAATGTGGCAGGAATGCTCGTTTACAGTTGTATTGCAGCCGAAGGAACAGATATTTCCTTGCCTGTACCGGAAGGTTTATACATCATTAAAACAGGTAACAGGCAAACGAAAGTGGTAGTGAGATAAGTACTTTTGCATACGAAGCATTGCTCTTTGAATTGCCTGCCAAACAAGAAGATGTTGTGTGCTATTTATCTAATTTAGTTTAAAGCAAGCAAAGATATTCTCTTTTCCACTTGCATTAGGAAAAAAAGTAGTATATTTGCGGTGCATTCGCTTTCGTGGCGTTGCAACTATGGAAAAAGAAATCTCAAAACATCAATGACTATGATAAAGAAATATGTAGAAGAAAACGAGGCAAGAATGCTCGAAGAGCTTTTCAGCCTGATACGCATTCCAAGCGTAAGTGCACAACCGGCCCACAAGGAAGATATGGTACGCTGTGCCGAAAGATGGAAAGAACTGCTTTTGGAAGCAGGGGTAGACAAAGCAGAAGTGATGCCTTCAAAGGGCAATCCTATGGTGTATGCAGAACGAATAGTAGACCCAAATGCCAAGACAGTTTTGGTTTACGGACACTACGACGTGATGCCGGCTGAACCATTCGAACTTTGGAAGACCGAACCATTCGAGCCGGTTATCAAAGACGGACACATTTGGGCGCGTGGAGCTGACGACGATAAAGGACAATCGTTCATTCAGGCTAAGGCGTTTGAATACATCAACAAGCACGACTTGTTGAAGCACAATATGAAATTCATCTTTGAAGGCGAAGAGGAAATCGGCTCAAGCAGCCTCGGTCCGTTCATCGAAGAGCACAAAGAGCTGTTGAAGTGCGATGTTATTCTCGTATCGGATACATCGCTTATCGGTGCTGACGTACCTTCTATAACAACAGGTTTGCGCGGTTTGGCTTACTGGCAGATAGAGGTTACAGGTCCGGATCACGACCTCCATTCCGGTACATTCGGCGGTGCAGTGGCTAATCCGGCGAACGTTCTCTGTAAGTTAATAGGCGATGTAACCGGTCCTGACGGCAAGATACGCTTCCCGGGATTTTACGACGATGTTGAAGAAGCGTCAAAAGAGGAGCGCGAACTCGTTGCTTCTATTCCTTTCAACGAAGAAGAATATAAGAAGTCGCTTGGTATAAAGAATATTTTTGGCGAAGAAGGATACAGCACAATCGAACGTACAGGCTACCGTCCGTCGTTCGATGTATGCGGACTTTGGGGCGGCTATACCGGCGAAGGTGCAAAAACCGTAATTCCTTCAAAGGCATACGCAAAGATTTCTTCACGTCTTGTACCACATCAGGACTACAAGAAGATTGGTCAGCTCGTTGTAGACTATTTCAATAAGGTAGCTCCCGATACCGTTAGCGTGAAAGTAGAAATGCTTCACGGTGGTTATGGCTATGTTTGTCCTATCGACTTCCCTGCTTATAAAGCTGCTGAACGTGGCTTTGAAACTGTCTTTGGCAAGCGTCCGTTGCCTGTTCGCATCGGTGGAAGCATTCCTATTATCTCTACATTCGAGAAGTTGCTCGGTACAAAGAGTGTGCTTATGGGCTTTGGTTTGGAGTCAAACGCAATCCACTCTCCAAACGAGAACATGCCGATAGACCTTTGGAAGAAAGGCATCGAAGCCGTTATCAACTTCCACTTGGAATACGATAAGGAAGCGTAAGAATACTTTCTGTATTAAAAATAAAACATAAAAGTAAATTTAAGAGAACACTGAAAAGGTTGAACCTGTGTATAAAGGTTCAACTTTTTCAGTGTTTTTGTACCAAAGCAGCTGTTTTATCATAGTTTATAATAGAAAATATAATACAGCTGAAAAGTTGCAGATATATAAAAGTTTCTTTATCTTTGCATTATGAGTTCACTATCCGTAAGAAAAAAAGTGTTTGAGTCTATTCTCCAAGTTGCAAGACAGATTAGACCTAAAGGCGGAAAGATTATTCTTTTCGGCTCGCAAGCTCGTGGCGATTCAACTGCTGATTCGGATTGGGATATTCTCATATTGGTGGACAAGAAACAGATTGAGTCTGTCGATCATGACAGATACAGTTATCCTTTTTGGGAATTAGGCTGGAAACTTGATGCAATGATTCACCCACTTATCTATACAATGGAAGAGTGGAACAAGCGTACACGCTCTTCGTTTTTAAGCAATGTTGAATTAGACGGAATAGAACTATGCTGACATCTGAAGAGCGCAGAGCCTTATTAACCTATCGCAGAGAGAAGGCAAAGAATATTTTTGAAGAAGCTAATAAACTTTGTATAAGGAATTGTTTAGCAAAAACACCAATAACTTCAGAAACATTTGGTACTCTCAAAAAAAGGTTATACATTTGCAGAACATTATTAATTAATGGTACGGAATATAGGATAACGACTGCAAAAGCTGTTTGTTTTTCGGTATTTCGATATTTATATACAATGGGCTTGTATGGATTTGACGGCAAGACGAAATGGTATGTAAGCATGCGGAGCGTGGGTGGCTGGCTCCTAAATCTCAGTTATCGAACAATTAATTGGCGAAAACAATTACGCTCTCGCTGCCTAATCGAAGTACAGTAGATTACCGGCTTTATTCAACTATCAGATAGTTGAACGAGACATCGCTCCAAAGATGTTGTTCCGAATCGGAGGATTCAGCGGTGCAGGTTAAATCGGAAATAGTTTGGGTACGCCTCGATGACCAAATGAAATTTATGAGGATAAGGCATTGGTTGGTGGTTCAGGTCTTGCCAATGCTCGAAAACCAAAGGCTGAAATAAGCATGTAGAAAGCGTATGGTTTCCTTGTGCGGACCGGAGTTCGACTCTCCGCAGGTCCACTAAAAAGAATTGATGGTTGATGTAGAATCATCTATTGAGACCTCTGTAAAACCCAATCAAAACAACGAAATAACAAATGCAATTTGTTGTTTGTCAGTAACAGTGTTTTGGTAAAGAATGGGTTTTGCAGAGGTCTTACTGTATAGTTTTTTGTAATCACTTATTTTCTTCCTGCAATTACTGTCTGCCATATAAAATGGTTTTTGTTTTTAGTGTTGATGATGTTTTTTATAAAAAAAACTTGCGTATTTCAACAAAAATCTTTAATATTAC
>NZ_BAJY01000060.1 GCF_000613945.1 Prevotella falsenii DSM 22864 = JCM 15124 | reverse complement strand
AAAAGATGAATAATCATATATGAACCGCTCCATCTGCCCGACCGGAACACCGACAAACACGGTGTCTGAGGCTTATAAAACCGTAAATATTTTTCGCAACGGCATCTATTGCGTAACCATCTAATTGTCAGCGCATTGCAAAACCTATTGTTTCGCATTGTAAAACCGTAGGTTTTGCAATGCAAAACAGCCGCTTTCGCAACGCCAAAGCGATTATATCACTTTTTAACGGAATTATCTTTACAAGTTTCTTACTATAAGGACGCAGTCCTTTCCCTTTCGGATAGTCGTGCGCATTGCCTGCTGCAATTATGCCTGTTTGGAAATCTTGTAAGGCTGTTGCGCCGACAAGCAACATCGAACAAGGGTAGCAGAAGCGGTATTTCTTATTTGACAATGCAAAGATACTGTGATTTTTCCATCTTCTTGTTATACTTTTTACGGTATATTTTTCACAAAAATCATTTCTTTATGTTGAGGTTTGCTACAATCGAAGCAGAGGTAATAATTGCGATTTACAGTTCAAACGCAACGGATTTGGGAAATATCTCGCTATCCGCAAGTACTCTGACATATCCGAAATTGCCCACGACGGCATGATAGCCGATGGCAGCCTACGAAACAATGGGTTATATTGTCTCCTTTACGAGCACTTTTTCTATGCGTCCTATGTACATGTCGTGATAATCGTTGTCGGCATACCATTTCTCCCGAACATCTGCCGGCATGTCCTCTAACTTAATCGAATGCTTGCTCCATTTTGTGCAGATGACGGTAGTCTGCGCTTCCTCAAAGTAAGGAGTGCCGTTGTTGAAAGCTACATGGAAACCAACCTTGCCTATCTTGTCCTCATTGCGCCCGGAGTGGCTGCCGAGATAAGCAAGAGCCTTCTGTGCGTTCCGGGGGAAGAAGGTAAGGGAGAATGTGTCGGCTGCGTCGATAAATTCTTTTGTGAAACGACTTTGACGGATAAACACATATACCACGTCAGCACCCCAAATTACGCCCATGCCACCCCAAGAAGCGGTCATCGTGTTCACCTTTCCATCTTTGGCTGCCGTGATGAGCATCCACTCTTTACCAATAGCGGCGAAAGGGTTTACGCCCCATTCCTTTATAGTAATCTCTTTCATCTTCTTATATTCGTCTTTTATCAGTTCTGTTCTACCTTTCGGTCTGTAATCTATAAATTAATGTCCACGCCCGCCATGACTGTCGCTTTCGGCATAGGGAAGCCTGCGTTTATCTCATATTGCCGGGCAAGGAGGTTGTCGCCCTTGACGAAGACTGCCAGCTGACGAACCAACTGATACTTGGCTGTGGCGTTGAACAAAGCGAAGTTCTCTTTCCGAGCGTTGTCTCCTTGTATAGTATAGAGGTTTCCGATATACTGTAAGCCCACCGAGAGCGACAGCCGATGCTTTTTGTAGTCAGCTCCAAGATATGCCTTGTGCTCCGGAGCAGCCAACTGTGGCACACTCATATGGAGGTAGCTGTAGTTAAAATGGAGGCTGATGCTTGGATTAACCTTATATCCTCCCTCAAGTTCTACACCGCTGTGCTCTGTCGCACCGGTGTTGATGTTCAGCGGACGACCGTTTTGCATAACGGTAGCGATAAGGTTTTCTGCCTTGAGATAGAATACAGAAGCTCCATACCACAGACGTTCTCCCGGGAGATATTGCTTGAACGACAGCTCGTAGTTCATCATTCGCTCCGGCTTCAGCTCTGCATTGGCAGGACGGAACATATACATTTCGCGTATGGTCGGGTTGCGAAAGCCCTTGGAAACCATCGCCTTGAGCGTGGCATTATTGGGCAGAAGGAAGGAGAAACCGCCTTGAGGGACATACTCTGTTCCTACCTTTGTATTATGGTCGTAACGAATACCCGCATCGAGAGTGAGCCAAGGGGCTATGTTTTGCCGAAAGTCTATATACGCACCGAGTACGTTAAGCGTCTTGTCGGCAAGGTAAGAGCGAGTTCCGTCGGCAATGGTTCTGTTCCATGCCTTGCTCCATAGAGTTGCCAATCGAAGCCGACAGTGGTTCGGTTACCTGCAAAGAGGTTGGCACTCTGATAGAGCGACACTCCTGCCATGACATCGTCGTGAATGTAGAGAGCTGTACGGGGAGTGCCACCAACAGCGTAGCCGTCGTTGATGTTATGGTGTCCCCAATTGTAATAAGCCCTAAAAGCTCCGTTGGTGGTGGTATAATTATTCGTGAGCGACAGAGCAGCCATTCCTCGGGTTATCTTCATGTTGTTGTCGATGAGAGGATTGGACACTGTTCCGGGATTTGAAGAATCGAAATGGATAACATTGGCATCGCCTGACAGGCTCCAGTTTGTTGATAAATCATAGCTGAGTTTGGCAAAACCGCTGACTTGTTCAAACTCGCTATTGGTGCGATGTCCGTCGGTACGCCCATAATTGGCTCCCACGACAGACGATAACCGACCTCGGCGAAATCTGTTCGTGATGGTAGCCTCCAATGTTCCATAGCTGCCTCCTTGCAGATTGACGTTGGTGCGAGAGCCATCTTGCTGCATCCGGCGGGTAACGATATTCACCACTCCGCCCATTGCGTTAGATCCGTAAATCATTGACGCAGGACCGCGGAGCACCTCTACCTTTTCAGCCATCATTGTCTGATAAGCGTCGGCTACAGGGTGGCCATAAAGCCCTGCATACTGTGGCAGACCATCGACAAGGACAAGGAGGCTTCCCATGCCACCTATTCCACGCATTTTGATGGTTCCTGCTGCGCCTGTGCTCACACCGTACCCCATCATACTGCGAGAAGTAACAAAGAGACCCGGCACTTGCTCGAATAGCGTTGGAAGAATGGAGGTGCGATAATTCTTTGCGAGTTCGGCATGCGCTATCTTACTTATCGTCATAGGAAGATGGCGCGGGTCAGCGTTCGTACGCGTTCCTGTTACCACAACATCGTCAAGAGCGATGGCTGTCGTATCGGAAGGTAAGGGGAATGTAGCTGCCGACAGCATTATGCCGGCAGCAAAAAGAGTAGCAACCATATCTTAAGAACTTTCTTTGTTTCTTATTCAGAAGAATATCTTAGCACTTTCTTCATCTATTATTTAAATAAATGGTAAGTGCCATATAAGCAATTACGAATTTATCTATCGATAGAGACAAGCTGATACTTCTGTGAACCAAGTCCAATCTTTGCAGCATAGTCTACTGTATGCGTGCCATGCTGACGCTGAATACGTTCTATAAGCGGTTGGTTATCGTCGCCGGCACTCGCCTTATGGTTGAATACGAGGTCGAGACATGCCTGATCAAGAGCAACAGGTCGGTGCTGGCGAGTATTCCCATATCCTTAATCACCGGAACTGCAGGGTTGCTGCTGCAATCGCAATCTACGCTCATGTTATTCATAACGTTGATATAGATGATGTTGCCTTCACCGAAATAGTTATGAACAGACTGGGCGGCGGCTGCCATAGACTCAAGGAAATAGTCCTGTGCCGGGAGATTTTGCCACAGCTCGGCAGGACTTTGTACCTTTCCGGCTGTATGTATATAGGCTTTTCCCTTTGATGAAGCAACCCCGATGGAAGCGTTCTTCAGCACTCCGCCAAAGCCTCCCATGGCATGTCCCTTGAAGTGTGCAAGGTTAATCATGAAGTTATAGTTTGGCAAGTGATTGCCCACAATGTTGTATTTGATGTGGGTCCGGTCCTGTACGGGGATATTTACCGAGCCGTATTCGTCCATGATGTCTACGGCAGCAATCGTGTCAAAGCCATGTTCACGGATAGTTTGCCAATGCGCTTCTGTGGTATTGCGCTTACCGGGGTAGGCTGTGTTGCACTCGACGATAGTTCCATTAACCTCTTTTACGAGGTCTTTGATGAGCGCAGGCTTGAGATAGTTATGCCCTCCTGCCTCTCCGGTGCTGATTTTCACAGCCACACGCCCATGCGCTTTTACGCCAAGAGCTTTATAGATTTTCACTAATGCCTCCGGAGAAATATCTCGAGTCATGTACACTTTTGCTTGGGCGTTCGCCTGCAGACTTACTGCTGCGATGCTATAGCCAGAATTAACTTAATCGTTCTCATAATAATTTTGTTTTGAATTTAATATAA
>NZ_BAJY01000061.1 GCF_000613945.1 Prevotella falsenii DSM 22864 = JCM 15124 | reverse complement strand
AGCAACGCCCTTTTCCTCACCGTCAGACTGTGTGCTAATCCAATGCTTCTTGAATTCCTCAAGGTTGTACTTCACAAGTCCTTTCCCAGGGTCTGCAATGTAGAAAGTCTTTCCTTTCTTGACCTTATACAGCACAACAAAATGGTTTTGATTCCAATGGAGGATGCAGGGAAATTCAAGGTCGGTGATAGTTTTAACAGAAACCCTTCCACTTATAGTTTTTAACCCCAACTTTGAAGCAACTTTATCAATGGCAAGTAGCGAAACACCTTCTGTGGTCGCAAAGCATCGCTCCGATAGATACTCTATACATTCGTTCTTTTCAAAGTAAGAACAAATCATTGCTAAGCATGCTACCCCACACTGCATAGAGTCGTGTTGTAAAACAAAAGGAAATCTTTTTCTCATTTTTTATTTTATAATCATAATCTATCTATAATATCTTTAGATGCTGACTTCTTTGTTTTATCTAATTTTAATTTTCCAAAGTTATAATTTAGTTTAACCATTAAATATTGAGTATCGAAATTACTATCCATCGTTGTGCGAATATTATTATATTCCATATTCCAAGTATTACTTCTATCTGTATGAAAAATATCATTTGCTACAACAAGTAATGTTAGTTTTTCCTTCCACAATTGTTGCATATAGGTAAGGTTCAACGTCCAAGAACTACGATGATTAGTTACCATTCCAGAATATGCACTATCAAAAGTTCCATCGAAAGCTAATAGCGAAGTCCTACTTATTGGGCATTGAACTGACAAACTCACATTATAATTAGGTTTGTTCCACGTTCGCTCCTCACCTAAAAAAGTAGCTTTCATAAAAGGTTTAGAGCAAGAAAAGCTAATATCTCCTTGTATTGATCCCAAGTTATAAGAGTAAATAGCAGTGGCAACTATAGATGATGATTTTTCAAAGTTTACAGGTCGCCATTCAATATTTTTATTATCTATGCCTTTTTCTTTCCAAAAAGGCAACTCAATGATCTTATTTTTGCTATAATTATAAACTACAGATGTCGTTAAATTGCCAACATTATAACTTAATTTAATGTTGTTAGAGATGCAAGGACGTAATTGCGGATTGCCAACTTTATAAGAAATCGCATCGTAATACTCTATAGATGGATTTAAATTAGCATATGTAGGTCTCCCTATATTTTGACCAAATGATAAACCAATAGATGATATTTTTGTTAATTCTCTATTTACTACTAAGTTGGGGAAGACTTTCCATTCTGTAGAATCTGCAAACACACCTTTTTCATGTGATTCTAACCTTCTTTTGTCGGCTTCTACTCTCAAACCTACTTGAACGACATACTTTTTTATACGTTTAGAGTATGAAGTAAAAACACCATACAGAGTCTCCCTTGTCTTATAATTTTCTTCTTCATTATTGTATGAATACCCTCCATTATTCTTCATTGTAGAGGTAAATACACCTGTACTAAAGTTTCCCCATTTTGCATTTGTGCTGTACGTTAGTTTAGCACCAGCTATATCATACATTCCTGAACTACTTGTTGTTACCGAAGGAATCGCATTAGCGAACCCATTGTCTGCTGACTTATGATGAGCGTAGTCTGCAATAAATTTGAGAGAACTTGTTTTATTAAATGAATATTTATAGTTAATTCCTATGTTGTGAATATATGATACTCCACGTTTACTTTGAATGTACTCCATAGATTGTGCATCCATTTTTTGCCATGTAGGCTCTTTCGTATGAGTATTTCCTATATTACCAGAATATTGAAGGCCCCACGATTGTTTATTAGAAAGATCCCAATTCATTGCATAAAACCAATTTAGAGCACGACCTTGTCCACGGGTATGACGTTCTTTGGTGCTATAAATGGTACTTGCTGGTAAATAGACACTCTCAGTTGTATTGTCTATCTGGGTTGTATTTAAATACAAGAAACCAACGGAAAGTAAATTACTTATATTTTTATTTTTTTCATTTAATGTAAAATCAGCAATATTCATATAATTTCGTGCAAACAACGAGGCATTAGATATTTCTGTAGATAAAGTATTCTCTAATGCTTTAGTAGTTGTTATATATACAACACCTTTACATGTGGCACTATATTCTGCATTAGGATTTGAATCAACTATAATTTTCTTTATTTCAGAAGATGGTATTGTTGAGAGCTCTTTGATTCCAACAGGTTTACCATTAAGGACAAACGTTGGAGTTCCGCCTTCAAGCAATTGCAAGTCTTTTGTTAGCCCCGGGATTTTTCCAAGAATAGCAGTAGCCTTTCCCATATATTTTAAATAGGAATTTGAAACATTTACCTCTATTTTATTCAAGCCTACCTTAATTGTTGGGCGTCTTCCTTTTACTACAACCGCGTTAAGGTCTGTAGAATTAGTTTTTAGCTGTATAGCTCCGATATTTCCTTGCATGTTATTTAAATAGCAAGGTTCGTAACCTATAAAAGAAATTTTTATAATATAGGAAACTTCAGGGATTGCTAACTCAAAATGCCCTTGATTATTAGTAACAGTTCCTTTTATCAATGTTGAATCTTTTTGGGTAAGCAATAATACATTAGCATAGGGTAAAGGCCGTTGTTGTTCATCAACAACTTGTCCCTTGATATTTTGCGCAGTAAGTTGAAGTGCTGAAAAACATAGCACTAAAAACGTGATTATTCTATTCATAGCTTAATTTTATTTAATGTAAATTTTTCGAGAAAAGCTTGCATACCTTGTTTAACTGTCTATTCGTCAGCGTATTACAAAACCTATTGTTTTGCGTTCTAAAAGCGGATGTTTTACACGCTAAAATCGTAGGTTTTGCATTGCCAAACAGCCGCTTTCGCAATGTTAAAAACACAGCCATCGCTTTTTAAGGGAATTATCTTCACAAAGTAAACAGAAAATCTCTCATTATTTTATTAGCGAACTTGCTTAAGAACATCTGCGAGATTACTTGCTTAACTTGCTTTCTCATGCGACTTACGTTAAGTGTAAAGCATCTTAAGAGATTCTTCCAAATGCTACTACCATCTATATTGTTTAATCCTTCTGTGAGAATATTATCAGGAGCAACTATCTCTGTGAATTTAATTTTGCTTTTTCTTATAAATCATTATTTGCCATCTTTTAGCTTCCAGCATTGCTTCCTTTTAACAGTTTGGTCTGCTTTATAATCTTATCGACTTGATTATTTCTGTTGCAAATATATTTATATCTCCAAATTATATCTTTACACTTTTGTGTAATTTGGCATTTCTCTCTTTGTTTTTTACACTTTTGTGTAATCTTTTTGCGGTATTCCGCATTAAAAATGTACTTTTGTAGTGAAATATAGCAGAGAACCTTATCACGTTTAGCATATATGACAGACATAAAAGACTTTTTTATAGCATCGAACACCGTGCGCAACGCACCTGACTATGATTCCAATGTACTCTCTACATTGGTTCAAACGGTAGAGGCTTTTGCACGTGTTACCTATCAGAGTGTTTACTTGATAGATTATTACAGGCAGGAATTTCTTTATGTATCGGACAACCCTTTGTTTCTTTGTGGTCATACGGCAAAGGAAGTAAAAGAATTGGGTTACAGCTTTTACTTGGAACACGTACCGGAGGACGAACAAAAAATGCTTGTTGAGCTAAATAGCAGTGGGTTTAAGTTCTTTGATACTTTCGATAACGTCGATAAATACCAATGCTCCATGTCATATCACTTTCATCTGACGAGTGGAACAAAGAGCAAACTGATCAACCACCAGCTTACTCCCATTTTATTGACAGATGAGGGCAAGATATT
>NZ_BAJY01000062.1 GCF_000613945.1 Prevotella falsenii DSM 22864 = JCM 15124 | reverse complement strand
GCCCATTCGACTTTTTCAGAAATAATAAATAAAAACGAATTAAAAATTTGGTGGTTAAATAATTTATGTTTACCTTTGCATTCGCTTACGAAAAGTAAGGGCGTTTAGCTCAGCTGGTTTAGAGCATCTGCCTTACAAGCAGAGGGTCGGCGGTTCGAATCCGTCAACGCCCACAGGGGTGTTTCCCTGTAACCTTTCGGGGTTGCGGGGAGTTTTTAGAGGGCGTTTAGCTCAGCTGGTTTAGAGCATCTGCCTTACAAGCAGAGGGTCGGCGGTTCGAATCCGTCAACGCCCACAAAAAGACGAGGATAGCCTTGCAACGTTGAGTTGTGAGGTGTTTTTGTTTTTATAAGCAACCTTTAACCTTTAAAATACAAAGATTATAGCAAAACTTTGCTTACATATCGATTTAAAACACTAAATTTGCAATTGAATAAATAATAAATTATGGTTCTTGATGTTTTAACCGCCGTGTCGCCGGTAGATGGCCGTTATAGAGGCAAAACCGAAAAACTCGCAAATTATTTCTCCGAATTTGCACTTATAAAGTACAGAGTGCGTGTGGAGATAGAATACTTCATATCGTTGTGCGAACTGCCTTTGCCACAGTTGGCATCGTTCGATAAGCAGCTTTTCGGAAAGTTACGCAATATCTACGATAACTTTACGGAAAACGATGCTGCAAGGGTGAAAGAGATAGAAAGCATTACAAACCACGACGTTAAAGCCGTAGAATACTTCATTAAGGAACAATTCGACAAGATTGGCGGCTTGGACGCATACAAGGAGTTTATACATTTCGGGCTTACATCGCAAGACATCAACAACACCAGTGTGCCCTTGTCCATATTGGAAGCACTGAAAGAAGTTTATTATCCGCAAATCGAAGAACTTATCGCACAGCTTCAGCAATATGCCGACGAATGGAAAGACGTTCCAATGTTGGCTAAAACGCACGGACAACCTGCCTCGCCAACTCGTTTGGGCAAAGAGATAGAAGTGTTTGTGTATCGTTTGCAAGAGCAGTTGGAAAGTTTGAAGGCTTGCAAACTTACAGCAAAGTTTGGCGGTGCAACCGGTAATTTCAATGCACACCACGTTGCTTACCCTGCATACGATTGGAAAGCGTTCGGCAACAAGTTCGTAAGCGAACACCTCGGGCTGCAGCGCGAGCAGTGGACAACGCAGATTAGCAACTACGACCACCTTGGAAGCATATTCGACGCAATGCGCCGCATCAACACCATCATCATCGACTTGGACCGCGACTTCTGGTTGTATATCTCCATGGAATACTTCAAACAGAAGATTAAGGCAGGCGAAGTAGGGTCGAGTGCAATGCCCCACAAGGTAAATCCCATCGACTTTGAAAACAGCGAGGGCAATCTTGGCATAGCAAACGCCGTGTTGCAGTTCCTTGCACAGAAGCTGCCGGTGAGCCGTTTGCAGCGCGACCTTACCGACTCTACGGTATTGCGCAACATTGGTGTGCCGTTCGGGCACAGTGTCATCTCTATTCAGAGCACACTGAAAGGACTCCGTAAGCTCATTTTGAACCAAGAAAGGCTGAATGCCGATTTGGAAAATACGTGGGCAGTAGTGGCAGAAGCCATTCAAACCATACTCCGTCGCGAGGCATACCCACACCCATACGAGGCATTGAAAGCACTCACACGTACCAATACGCAAATGACGGCTGAAAGCATTCACGACTTCATAAAGACATTGAACGTAAGCGAAGAAGTGAAAACGGAACTTATGGCAATCACGCCGCTCAACTACACCGGTATATAAAATAAGGTACAACAACAACCAAAGAGGGTGTCGAGAACATTGCAAGTTGGTTACATAGAAATATAAGATAAGGTGAAAAACAACAAATCTCACCTTATTATATATAAGGAACATAGAAACAAAACATAAATACAAATATTGTTAGTTTTCGACCGTGAGGTTAAGTATTATTTAAAAAAGAATTAAAATTATGACAGAAGAACTCGAGAACAAAGAAAATCAGTCCGAACAGACTGAGAATAGCCGAGAAGGCTACTCAACTACCGGACAAGGAAGTTATTACGAAAGAAGCTATCACAGCACAGGACGCCCACAACGTCCCCGCATTCAAGCACAACGTGCCTACGGAACTGACCGTGAAAACAACAATGAAGAAGGAGGATTTCGTCCTGAAGGCTTCGGTTCTAATTTGCAAGGGGCTGGCGCATCCGAGCGTAAGACAGGCTATCGACCACGCACCAACGGCTATGGCAACAGCTATCAAAACCGCCAACAGCAAGGCGGCTATCGTCCACGCTATAACAACGGAGGCGAAGAAGGTGGCTACCAAAGTCGTGGCGGCTACCAGAACAGACCGAACAATTACAACAACCGTGGTGATTATCGTCCTCATTACAATGCAAACGAGGGCGAAGAAGGAGGTTATCAGAACCGCCAACAGCAAGGTGGCTATCGCCCACGCTACAATAACAATGGCGAAGAAGGTGGCTATCAGAGCCGTGGCGGGTATCAGAACAACCGTCAAGGCGGCTATCAGAGTCGTGGCGGCTACCAGAACAACCGTCAGGGTGGCTATCAGAGCCGTGGTAACTATAACAATCGCGGCTATCAGAACAATCGTCAAGGTGGCTACAACAACCGCCAAGGTGGTTACGGACAGCAAGGTGGCTATCGCCCAAACAATGCCAATTACGACCCAAATGCAAAGTATTCGCTCAAGAAGCGCATAGAATATAAGGAGGAAAACATCGACCCTAACGAACCGTTACGTTTGAACAAGTACCTCGCAAACGCAGGTGTTTGCTCACGTCGTGAGGCTGATGAGTTTATCCAAGCAGGTGCGGTAACTGTGAATGGTGAAGTGATTACAGAACTCGGAACAAAGATTTTGCGTTCCGACGAAGTGAAATTCAAAGACCAACCGGTTACACTCGAGAAGAAAGTGTATGTGCTTTTGAACAAACCAAAGGACTATGTTACCACAAGCGACGACCCACAACAGCGTAAAACGGTTATGGACCTCGTGAAAGGTATCTGCCTGAGCGCATCTACGGTAGGACGTCTCGACCGCAATACTACGGGCGTGTTGCTGCTTACCAACGACGGCGACCTTGCAAGCAAACTTACTCACCCTAAGTTCTTGAAGAAGAAGGTTTACCACGTATTCCTCGACAAACCTGTAACACCACAGACGCTTCAGCAAATATCTGACGGTATTCAGCTCGACGATGGTGAAATCAAGGCCGATGCTATTGAATATGCCGACGAACGCGACCAAAGTCAAGTGGGAATCGAAATCCACAGTGGCAAGAACCGCATTGTTCGTCGCATCTTCGAGAGTCTTGGCTATCGTGTTGTAAAGCTCGACCGCGTACAGTTTGCAGGGCTTACAAAGAAAAATCTCCGTCGTGGCGACTGGCGTTACCTCACCGAACAAGAGGTAGCTATGCTTCGTATGGGAGCTTTTGAATAATAAAAAACTAAACTCCTCGCACATAGTTGTGGCGTAAAGCCGTGGCTATGTATGAGGAGTTTAAGTAGGTGTTCATAATTAATTGACATTGTATTTACGGCTATTTCCCGGTCAGTCTGCCGTCTTGAAGAAGGAGTGTAGCGGGCTACACGACTGATGAAAGGCGACAGACTGACGGAAAAGC
>NZ_BAJY01000063.1 GCF_000613945.1 Prevotella falsenii DSM 22864 = JCM 15124 | reverse complement strand
TTATTAATAAATAAGCAATAATGAAAAGAACAAAAGTCGTCGATGCTTTAAGTTGCACCGACTTTGGAAAAGATATAAACGTCAAAGGGTGGGTACGTTCTCATCGTAGCAGTAAAGCTGTCGATTTCATTGCGTTGAACGACGGTTCTACCATTAAGAACATTCAGGTGGTTGTAGACCCTGCTTCTGTGGACGCCGACGAACTCAAAAGCATTACAACGGGAGCTTGTATCAGCGTAACGGGTGTGCTTGTAGAGAGTCAAGGTAAGGGACAAACTTCTGAAATTCAGTGCAAAGAAATAGAAATATACGGTCTTTGCCCAAGCGACTACCCCATGCAGAAGAAAGGGCAGAGCTTCGAATACATGCGTAAATATGGGCACATGCGCCTTCGCACAAACACTTTCGGTGCTGTGTTCCGCATTCGCCACCACATGGCAATGGCTATTCACCGGTATTTCCACGAACACGGCTTCTACTATTTCCACACACCAATTATCACAGGCAGCGATGCCGAGGGTGCGGGAAACATGTTTCAAGTAACTACACTCGACTTAGACCGTGTGGCAAAGTCAAACGAAGTGGATTACAGTGCCGACTTCTTTGGCAAGAAAACCCATCTTACCGTGTCAGGACAGTTGGAAGGCGAACTCGGAGCAACATCGCTCGGAGCCATCTACACATTCGGTCCTACGTTCCGTGCAGAAAATTCTAACACGCCAAGACACTTGGCTGAGTTCTGGATGGTAGAGCCTGAGGTGGCTTTTATCGACCAACAGGAGCTGATGGACTTGGAAGAAGATTTCATTAAATATTGTGTTCGTTGGGCATTGGAGAACTGTAAGGACGACCTTGAGTTCCTCAACCAAATGATTGACAAGGAACTTATTGCCCGCCTCGAAAGCATTTTGAAAGATACTTTCGTGCGCCTTACCTACACAGAAGGCTTCGAAATATTGAAGAAGGCACAGGAAGATGGTGTTAAATTCGAGTTCCCGGTAGCTGAATGGGGAATGGACTTGAGCAGCGAACACGAACGCTACTTGGTGGAAGAACACTTCAAACGCCCGGTAATCATGACCGACTATCCAAGTCAGATTAAGTCTTTCTATATGAAGAAGAACGAAGACGGAAAGACAATGCAGGGGACCGACGTACTCTTCCCGCGCATTGGCGAAATCATCGGCGGTTCTGTTCGTGAGGAAAGCTACGAAAAGCTGCTCGAAGAAATCCGCAATCGCGGTATGAAGGAAGAAGTTTACGATTGGTATCTCGACACACGCAAGTATGGAACGTGCCCTCACGGCGGTTTCGGACTTGGTTTCGAGCGTCTCATTCTCTTCGTAACCGGTATGCAGAATATCCGCGATGTCATTCCATTTGCACGCACACCAAAGAACGCAGAATTCTAATCTGCCGGTAAACAAAAGAAGAAAACAATAAACATAAAAGCCTGCAAGAACTCTTTTCTTGCAGGCTTTTGTATGTGTTTGCCATAATCTGATACCGTATAAGTTCTTTTTTAACTTACAACATCATTAATAGTAAGTGCATTATTTACTGATTTAACCCCAATCGTTCATTAGCGTCCTTGACTGCTTTTGTTCGCTTGTCGAGCAGATGTGCCGGCATTTCATCGAAGGCGTAGCGGGCTACGTCGAGATGTAATGGCTGCGCAGATGCCGGCAAGCGGACGAAAGCAGTAAGCAAGCATGACGGTAATAACAAATATAAGCAAATGCGTCCCAATAACCGATTGGGGTTTCAGCCGGTTTCAGCCTTATTTGATTAATACTACGCGGAAGCCCGCATCGTCCAATCGACTGTTGGGCTCGCTTCCACCACGGTAAGCACTGCGGCATTGGAGGGCACGACTTGTCCAACTGCCACCGCGAAGTATGCGATATGTACCGTTATCGGGACCTTTGGGGTCGGTAGCGATTTCTTCAGTTGCACTATATTCACCATACCAGTCGTAGCACCATTCTTGTATGTTACCGTGCATATCGTAGAGTCCCCATGTATTAGGCTTACCTACTGTTCCGACAGGCACGGTTTTCTTGCGATAGGTGCCTTGCTGATGATTATTATAGGGGTAAGTGCCATCGTAATTGGCATCATCTGTCGTTAGATTATCGCCTGTGTAGAATGGAGTGGTTGTTCCGGCGCGGCAGGCATATTCCCATTCGGCTTCTGTCGGTAGACGACAGCCTATCCATGCGCAGAAAGCTACGGCATCGTCCCAACTTACGTCGATAACGGGGCGTTTCTCGCGTCCCCAAGTATAGTCGTAAGGCTTTTGGCGACCTGTGGCATCGCAAAACTTATCGTATTGTTCGAACGTAATGGGGTATTTGCTCACATAATAGTCTTTGGTTAGTGTAACGGTGTGCTGTATTTCGCCCGATTCGCGCTGTGGTTCTCCTGTGGGACTTCCCATTACGAAAGTGCCTGCGGGTATCTTTACAAACTCGATACCCAAGTCTTGCGGAGTTATAGTACCTGAGTTGCTTTTGAAAAATGTTACTTCTTTAACCTTTTCTACGGCAATTGTATCGTATGTGTCGTCGGTGTGGGCTACAACCATTTTCCATTGCTGAGCACAAACGTTTGCAACGAGAGCAAAAGATGCCATCGCGCAGATTAGGAATCTCTTTTTCATAATTCAGATGTTTTAGGAATCCCATCGGTGGAATTAAATCGTTTCACGTTTAATTCTACTTAGGGTTTTGTTATTAATACTATTTGGATTTGATTTAGATGGTGCAAGACCGTTTATTTCTTTAACCACTTGAAGGAGCGTTGTCCAACGTTAATGATATAAATCCCGGCCGGTTTCTCTCCGAGATTTAGCTGTGCATAGCCATCTTTGTCTGCTACGACAACAGCAACCTGACGCCCTTCAATCGTAAAGGCTGTAATCCGAGTTCCGGCGGGAAAGTTTCTGAACACAGCAAGACTTTCTGAAAAATTGGCTTGTCCCTGCTCTTCGCCTTGCACCTCTGTTTGTGTGATTCCCGACGGTAGACGTTCGTCAAAGTGAAAGTCTTTGATGTCTTTCAACGCAAAGTTTAATTGCTGGTTGTTATAAATAACCGCTAAGCTATCGGAGAAATACATCAGTTTAGGACTTTCGCCTAAGAAGAAAACACTTTCGCCTTCTCCCTGCAATTTAACTACAAGGCAAGGCTTTTTCTCTGACTCGGGTTGCGGTGTGTGCAGAGCAACTGATGCACGAACCATACTCAACGAACCGCTCAATAAGCCGACTACCAAAGTTAATAAGATTTTTGTTTTGACTTTCATGTAACTAAAATTTATGATGTGATACAATAAGTTGATATTAATAGTAGTTTATTTCTTTCTATTCGCAAATATATACAATATAATTCTAATAAACAACTAATCGTATTAGTTTTATTGTTTTTAACTCTTTTCCAACTGTTGCAAGCGATTTTTCCTACATCTCTTTTCTCATACAATTTATCTGAAAGAGAAACTTCCTTGCAGGGAAAACAATTCTATCAGAAAATGAAAGCTACGGTTTGACACTTAAAAAGTGTAGATTCTTCTATCAGAGGTCATTATTCATTTCTATAACACCTATAATATTGGACC
>NZ_BAJY01000064.1 GCF_000613945.1 Prevotella falsenii DSM 22864 = JCM 15124 | reverse complement strand
ACAACACCCGGTGGCAACAAGAAGATGATAGCCGGTTGTGATTAGCTTTAAAATTAGTATCTTTGCATTGGCAAATACAACTCGACGTGGCGAAATTACCATTTACCCCCAGTTGTGATTAGCTTTAAAATTAGTATCTTTGCATTGGCAAATACAACCCACTGCTTAAATTTTGTATTCTCTTTCATGTTGTGATTAGCTTTAAAATTAGTATCTTTGCATTGGCAAATACAACGAGATTTCGCAAAGATACTGCGACATTTCCGTTGTGATTAGCTTTAAAATTAGTATCTTTGCATTGGCAAATACAACTCTTGGCAACGATGGAAATTTCCGTGAGTTGTTGTGATTAGCTTTAAAATTAGTATCTTTGCATTGGCAAATACAACTGAAATATCAACCTCTCGCCGTCGCAGGTAGTTGTGATTAGCTTTAAAATTAGTATCTTTGCATTGGCAAATACAACTGGAAGTAACCAAAGTGGAAAATGCCGGGGGTTGTGATTAGCTTTAAAATTAGTATCTTTGCATTGGCAAATACAACAGTTACCGCTAAATACAAAGGACATACACGTTGTGATTAGCTTTAAAATTAGTATCTTTGCATTGGCAAATACAACCTGCAGGAGGTGGAAACGCACCTATATAAAGTTGTGATTAGCTTTAAAATTAGTATCTTTGCATTGGCAAATACAACGAAAGCCGAGAAGCACATCTACCAGTGCTAGTTGTGATTAGCTTTAAAATTAGTATCTTTGCATTGGCAAATACAACTTTTAACATTTGAAACCTTAACTGTCGTTGGTTGTGATTAGCTTTAAAATTAGTATCTTTGCATTGGCAAATACAACACTATCTTTTTATAGTCATCTTCTGCGCCCGTTGTGATTAGCTTTAAAATTAGTATCTTTGCATTGGCAAATACAACGCGACGGATTTGCGCTTCGTTCTTATCGGGGTTGTGATTAGCTTTAAAATTAGTATCTTTGCATTGGCAAATACAACGGAAAAACCGACAACGGAAGCTGCCGACTTGTTGTGATTAGCTTTAAAATTAGTATCTTTGCATTGGCAAATACAACCTGGAATCCTCACAATGGTACAGCCCGGCGTTGTGATTAGCTTTAAAATTAGTATCTTTGCATTGGCAAATACAACCCCTGCGTCTGTATAGTAAACTCTTTAGCAGTTGTGATTAGCTTTAAAATTAGTATCTTTGCATTGGCAAATACAACTAACGGTGAGAATGCTGCAAAAGAGAAATGGTTGTGATTAGCTTTAAAATTAGTATCTTTGCATTGGCAAATACAACTCAAGTAGTTTAAAGTAATGAGCATCAGCGTTATTACGAAATCTTAGAGAAAAAGAAAAATGCAAGCAAAAATAAAGTTCCATTCTTAACGGATGGAACTTTATTGTTTCTAAAAGATACGTGACTTCGGCATAAGGAGCAGGTTAAGCAAGCTATTTCGCAGATATTTTTAAGCAAATCCATTGATGAAATAGTGAAAGTTTTTCTGTTTTACCTTGTAAAGATAACTTTCTTAAAAGTGATAACTATTCTATAGGAGGTGTGTCAAAATAGGCCCCCTCTTCTTTTTTTGCACAAAGTCCCGACTTTCCCAAGCCGGGGCTTTGCTATTTCCTAAAGTTTTTTATTGCTGTCTGGTAAAACTTTTATTAATATCAACAATTAGGGCTGACACTTCTCACGATGTATCAGCCCTTTTGGTTATCTTTGTTTTTGGAAAAATTTATAACCATGAGCAAAGATAGTCATTTTAGCGGACAGCCGGTATATAGTCAAGTCTTAAAGTTGCTTGATAAAGATAAAATTCTTCAAATCAGCCGTACAACGCAAGGAAGCGAGGCTTATGTGAAGCGTTTTGACGGCTACAAGCATCTTGTCGTGATGTTGTTCGGAGTCCTAAAACACTTTGATTCCCTGCGTGAACTTGAGATAGGCATGAAGGCAGAAGCGCACAAACTCCGCCATCTCGGATTAGACTATATAGTCAGGCGAAGTACGCTTGCAGAGGCTGATATCCGCCGTCCTCAAGAGTTCTTTGCCAATGTCTATTCCTACCTTTTGGAGAAGTATGCTAAGTTTTTAGCGAACAGCCGCCCTCCCAAGAGTTATAAAGGCCGGACACATGAGCAAAGACCGGGAAAAATTGCTTTATATGATGGATTCAACCACGATAACCCTATTTGACAACATCCTCAAAGGTGTTGGCAGACACCCTAAGTCAGGCAAGAAGAAAGGCGGAATGAAGGTGCATACCTTAATGAAGTATCATGTTGGAGTACCGATGGTAGTCCGGCTCACATCTGCAGCTAAACACGATCATTACCTGCTCAAGGAGGTGCATCTTCCTCAAGATACCACCTTGGCAATGGACAGGGCATACATAGACATCGCACAGTTTCAACGACTTACCGAGGAGGGCGTGTGCTATGTAACCAAAATGAAGAAGAATCTCAAGTATGAGGTACTTGGGTCGGTTACATACGTTAATGACAAAGGACTTGTAACACACATCGACCGGAAAGTGCGCTTTACCCGAGAAGAGCTTATCCATGAGGCACGACGGGTGGAAATCTTTTACGAAGACAAGAAACCTGTAGTCTTGCTGACCAATAACTTTGACTTCTCCGTAGAAGACGTGTCTGAGATATACCGTCTTCGGTGGGCTATTGAGTCGCTGTATAAGCAGCTCAAACAGAACTTCCCGCTTCATTTCTTCTATGGAGACAGTGTCAATGCCATACAGATACAAACATGGGTGGTGCTGATTGCCAATTTGCTCATCACCGTCCTTTCAAGAAGCATAAAGAGAAACTGTGCCTTCTCGCAGGTTGTTGCTATGGTGCGCCTTACATTGATGTACTACATCGATTTTATCAGATTTATGGAAAATCCCGACAAAACATGGGATAATATTCTTGCCAAAGAGCAACAAAAAGCACCTCCTGAACCAACCCTTTTTGATTAGGTGGGCTTACTTTTTGAAAAAGAAAGCTCAAAGACCGATAATAAAGGGCTTTGAGCAAGATTATTATGTACTTGAGAGTTTTACCGGACAGCAATATTTCTAAAAGATACGTGAATTCGGCATAAGAAGCAGGTTAAACAAGCTATTTCGCAGATATTTTTTTCCATGATACAAAGGAAAGAAAAATATATGAATTAACAAAAACATTCCCGCCTTTTTCCTACTGAACCTATTCTTTAAGCAAATCCTCTGATGGAATAGTGAGAGATTTCAGTTTTACCTTGCAAAGATAATTCCCTTAAAAAGGTTCATCGCA
>NZ_BAJY01000065.1 GCF_000613945.1 Prevotella falsenii DSM 22864 = JCM 15124 | reverse complement strand
AAAAAAAAGTGCACCGTAAGGGTGACCATGACAACAAGCAAGGAGATGTAAAAAAGCCATACAAGATAATACATACAGCAAAAAGAATAGGCAAACGAATGAAAGTTTCGGGCAATTAGTAGTGCTCGGCTTTGACATCGCTGTCTTTACACCTGCACCCTATCAACGTCATCGTCTGTGACGACCCTCATAAGGAGTTCTAATCTTGCGGAAGGCTTCGCACTTAGATGCTTTCAGCGCTTATCCATACCAGACTCAGATACCCGGCGGTGCACCTGGCGGCACAACCGGTAAACCGGAGGTCTGTCCACCACGGTCCTCTCGTACTAGTGGCGGAACCACGCAAAACTCCAACGCCCACGATAGATAGAGACCGAACTGTCTCACGACGTTCTGAACCCAGCTCGCGTGCCACTTTAATGGGCGAACAGCCCAACCCTTGGGACCTTCTCCAGCCCCAGGATGTGACGAGCCGACATCGAGGTGCCAAACCACCCGTCGATATGAGCTCTTGGGGGGGATCAGCCTGTTATCCCCGGAGTACCTTTTATCCTTTGAGCGATGCAGTTTCCATACACTTGCACCGGATCACTATGCCCCAGTTTCCTGCCTGCTCGGCATGTCTGCCTCCCAGTCAAGCGCCCTTATGCCATTACACTCTATAAGGTCGGTTACCAAACGACCCGAGGGCACCTTTGGAAGCCTCCGTTACGCTTTTGGAGGCGACCACCCCAGTCAAACTACCCACCAAGCAATGTCCGCGCAACATGCGCGTTAGACCTCAGACAGCCAAAGGGCCGTATTTCAAGGATGGCTCCACAAACACTGGCGTGCATGCTTCGAAGCCTCCGGCCTATCCTACACATCGGATGACCAAGGTCAATGCTAAGCTGTAGTAAAGGTTCACGGGGTCTTTTCGTCCCATCGCGGGTAATCGGCATCTTCACCGATACTACAATTTCACTGAGATCATGATTGAGACAGCGTCCGGATCATTACACCATTCGTGCAGGTCGGAACTTACCCGACAAGGAATTTCGCTACCTTAGGACCGTTATAGTTACGGCCGCCGTTTACCGGGGCTTCAATTCAAACCTTCGACTTGAGTCTGAGCTCTCCTCTTAACCTTCCGGCACCGGGCAGGTGTCAGGCTGTATACGTCATCTCTCGAGTTGGCACAGCCCTGTGTTTTTGTTAAACAGTTGCCTGGACCTATTCTCTGCGCCTCGCTAAAAACGAGGACCCCTTATCCCGAAGTTACGGGGTCAGTTTGCCTAGTTCCTTAACCATGAATCTCTCAACGCCTTAGTATGTTCTACCCGACTACGTGTGTCCGTTTGCGGTACGGGTTGCCCAAACATTGAGCTTAGCGGATTTTCTTGGAAGTATGATTACCTGTGCTGTCGGTTCGCCCCGAGGGGAAAACCGTACTATCGGCCATCAGCTCAGGGTGTGGATTTGCCTGCACCCCTCAAAGCCTAAAACCTTCAACGCCCATATCCGTAAGGGCGCGACAGTGTCACTGCTCCGTCTCCACATCGCTGAATGGGCAAGTCACGGAATATTAACCGTGTCTGCCATCGCCATCGCCGTTCGGCTGAGACTTAGGACCCGACTAACCCCGGGATGATTGGCATCGCCCGGGAAACCTTAGTCTTACGGCGAGGGGGAATCTTACCCCCTTTATCGTTACTTATACCTACATTTGCGTTTCCATGCGCTCCAGGATCAATCACCATCACCATTCGACGCACATGGAATGCTCCCCTACCGATACTTTTAATATACATTGCTATCCCGCGACTTCGGTATCTGACTTATACCCGATTATTATCCACGCCCGGACCCTCGACTAGTGAGCTGTTACGCACTCTTTGAATGAATGGCTGCTTCCAAGCCAACATCCTAGCTGTCACCGGGACCGGACTTCGTTAGACTAACTTAGACAGAATTTGGGGACCTTAGACGACGGTCAGGATTCTTCTCCTCTCGGGGACGGACCTTAGCACCCGCCCCCTTACTGCACGACTACGATCCGTGAGCATTCGGAGTTCGTCAGGTCGCGATAGGCGGTGAAGCCTCTTGACCTATCGGTCGCTCTACCTCTCACGGAGAACATCGCACGCGGCACCTAAATGCCTTTCGGGGAGTACGAGCTATCTCCAAGTTTGATTGGCCTTTCACTCCTACACTCAACTCATCGGGAAGCTTTTCAACGCTTATCCGTGCGGTCCTCCATTCCGTGTTACCGGAACTTCAACCTGGTCAAGTGTAGATCACTTGGTTTCGCGTCTACCCCACCCAACTAAACGCCCTGTTCAGGCTCGCTTTCACTGCGGATACGGGGCTGAACCCCTTAACCTCGCTGGGCATGGTAACTCGTAGGTTCATTATGCAAAAGGCACGCCGTCACATACAAAAAAATATGCTCCGACCGCTTGTAGGCGTATGGTTTCAGGAACTATTTCACTCTCCTAAAAGGAGTGCTTTTCACCTTTCCCTCACGGTACTGAATTCACTATCGGTCTCACGGGAGTATTTAGCCTTACCGGATGGGCCCGGCAGATTCACGCAGAATTACTCGTGTTCCGCGCTACTCAGGATAACACTACGCCTCGTCATGCTTCGGATACGGGACCATCACCCGCTATGGTTGAACTTTCCAGAACATTCTCCTCACAATCGGAGTACGACAACGTGCTCCTACAACCCCCAAGGCGCATTGCTACGTCATGGGTTTGGGCTGTTCCCCGGTCGCTCGCCACTACTGGGGGAATCATTAAGTTATTTTCTTTTCCTGCAGGTACTAAGATGTTTCAGTTCCCTGCGTTAGCCTCCTGATAAAAAAAACAGGATAGCACTCCTTCAGAGTGCTGGGTTGTCCCATTCGGAAATCCCCGGATCAAAGGTCATTTGCACCTACCCGGAGCTTATCGCAGCTTATCACGTCCTTCATCGCCTCCGTGAGCCTAGGCATCCGCCATACGCCCTTAATTACTTTCTATTCGCCAAGTGACAAGTGTATAAACACATGCCACAGGGTTGCTCATACTTTCAGCTGTATCTTGAAATATATAATCACTCCACACCAA
>NZ_BAJY01000066.1 GCF_000613945.1 Prevotella falsenii DSM 22864 = JCM 15124 | reverse complement strand
ATTTTATCTACTAAATTACTTACACGTAAATAAATATTTTTCTACACGTAAGTAAATATTTCTTTACGTGTAAATAAATTATTATTTACTCGTAAAGAAATTTGGTATGCCTTGTTTATGCGATTGTTCGCACATTACGGCAAGGTTATGAAGTCCCGTATAATCAATGAACAGCACTTTACGCATACGAATAATGCGAACTTCCGACTTATCACCCATAGTAGACATAAGTTCCTCGAAACGGTTGCCAAGTCCAAAGAAATAAGGACCATAGATTTCGTACACTTCTACACCATCGAGAATGGTGAGACACTTCTTATCCAACAGCACATCAGTATCATCGGTCAAATTAATCTTATCGGTGATAAGACGCACGTCTGTTATTTCCGCTACACGACGCATCAGCAGCAAATAAGCGATAAGCAAGCCTACTTGGATAGCAACCGTAAGGTCGAATACCACAGTAAGGAGGAAAGTAACAAGCAAAATAACAATATCCGACTTAGGTGTTTTAAGCAAAGCTGCAAAAGTTCTCCAACCGATCATATTGTAAGCCACTACAACCAATACACCCGCCAAACACGACATAGGTATATATTGCGCCAAAGGCATCATAAACAAGAAGATAAGCAAGAGTACAATAGCGTGAATGACACCTACAAGAGGCGATTTACCGCCATTGTTTATATTGGTCATTGTACGTGCAATAGCACCCGTAGCAGGTATTGCGCCAAACAATGGCACAAGCATATTGGCAAGTCTCTACCCTATCAGATGACAAAACTCTCGCTGCTGCTTGTGTAATTCGAAAGAATTTCCGAAATTTGCGAATGTGTAAGTTCCATTTTTTCTATTTGGAAAAATATAAAATAAAGAAATGGAACTTACATACTTCTTAGGACACTACCATTTTTTATTGGACAATACCTAAGAATAAGGTCATAGAAGAATGACTTACACACTTTTGAGGACAGTACCACGTTGCCCCTGTCCTCGGCCATGAAAGACCTCCTTTTCGTCGAGATATATGCCGAAACAGACCTTGTTGCGAGTGAAGTTCACGACGTCAAAATCAGTGGATTAGCTTTCGCAATCTTCGAGTCTATCTTATCGAATAGCTTTTTAGGTTTCCCAAAATATCATTTTTGTTGAAATGCAGCTTGTGGCTGGTATTCGTCCTTATTTCATTTAATGAGTTCTCGGAAAACTCTTTCATACATTCAAAGTACAAATTAGTTTCATTTCCCTCAAAATGTTTATGAAAACATAATCTGTCTTTCCGAGGTCAATTGCATTATACTGAATAAAAATGCATTGACATTGAGAGTCTACAGCAAGCATCAGGGCTGGCATCTTGCCGGCAGATGCCGTGAGGATGCCGGTCAATGGAACTGCCGTGGTCTATCCTCCCATTCTTAGCCGTCTATATTGATGCGACCTTTATCGCCATGCACAAGGACAGCCAACTGTCCAAGGGAACTTATCATACCATTCCTGAGGTGTTGGAGAACGTAATCAAGGAAATGCTCACGCTGGTCAATCACCCCACGGGAGAAATTATGCCGGAAAGATGAGCTTGAGACATTGAAGCAAAGAGGCGTCAGAAAGATAGACATGGTGGTTTCCTATGCACTTAAAAGGTAGAGAATGCTGTCTTAGAAGCTTTCCCCGGTGCCACATACTGGTTCTGTGCAGCACACGTCAAGCGAAAGTTTCTTAACAGTGTATCTCCCCCACAGGGGCAAGCCGGTAACGGCTCAGGAACTCAGCGAAATATTCCCACTGGAACACAAGTAAATAAAATCCTTGCAGAGATACGAACATTTCATTACCTTTGTACACAAGTTGGAAAGGATTAACCCCAGATAACTAACTTTAGCGTATCATCCCCCTATACCTAAAAAATAATTATGACAACAAAGAATTTAGACTCTAAAGTCAAGAAAGTTATAAAAGAGACCTTTGAAGGATTATCACGTATCCAAAAGAATAAATCTGATAACAGGTTAATTTTTCCGACATACTCGAATGAAAAACTTCGGATCAGTGAGCAAGAACTTAGATTTTTATTTGTTGAAAAGCTAAGAGATTTTCTTACAAAGGAGAAACTATATTATAGTATTGAAACTCCAACAATTGGAAAATACAAATTTACAGAAAACAGAAAGAATATCAAACCCATATTTAGTCCTAAGGACGGTAAATCTGCTAATTTCGACCTTGTTATTTTTGATACCGACAAGGCAAAGAGGCTTGCTTTAATAGAATTTAAATCAAATAATGCCTCTGCACATTCTCATGCTAAAGACTTTTGTAAATTAGCGAACAAGGAGGAAGGGGATAATACTACTCTTAGATATTTTATAGAGATTTTAGAGAAGAATAACAAGACAACAATTAAAAATCTTAAAGAAGAAAAGATCCTAAAGAATGATTGGGCTACTTTTGAGATTGAATGCCCTATTACTATAGCATGCTATTCATTGGAAGAAGATGGTGAGATAAAATTATCTGATGATGATAACAGTGACATTTTCTATGATTTGAAGTATATAGATAGAAGTTGCTAGATAATCTTCGCATAAAGATGTGGCTGATGTGGCTTTAGATTTTATTCAACCTATCATTCATCATTAAAACTAAAGACCTGTGAAGAAACAAGCATTATTTTTATTCATTCTCGCCATAATGACGACAATTTGTACAAGTATGTGCAAATGCAAGAAGAGGAGTATTTATTGATACTGCAAAAGTTCCTTTACTAAATGGTGAACCATTGTGCATGGGCACATTTCGTGGAGACAATATGGCAATCTTCTAATGCTTTTGCACGTTCTATGG
>NZ_BAJY01000067.1 GCF_000613945.1 Prevotella falsenii DSM 22864 = JCM 15124 | reverse complement strand
GTATATAATAAACAGCATCAATTGTCTGTATGTTAGGAACACAATAAATCGTTCCCTCGTATTTTCGGCAGCTTGTCTAGCAATGTCGTGAATGTGAGACTGCAACGTAGAAACGTGATAAACACGCCTCAACATAGCAGCCATTGTCAGAAAAAGAAAAACATTGAGGAATATTTGAGCGTGTGGAATAAAAGCATTATCTTTGCATAAAATAAGCTGCACTCGGGCATTCGAGAATAAATTCTCATGCCACTCGTTGGCGTTATCTTTGCATAAGATAAGCTGCACTCGGACATTTGAGAATAAATTCTCATGCCACTCGTTGGCATTATCTTTGCATTCACAATAAAGAAGAACAACAAAAACCTTATAATATATAAAGTAAAAACTTATTCTAACTTCTCAAACGCCCACGCCTCCGACACGGCGTTGCTCTAAAAGGGCTTCAACAGGGAGGCACAACTAAAAGCAATGATAACCAATCTTTTAAGAAACAGCTATGCGACAATGGCTGTTCTGTTCATCACACTGTTTGCATTGCCGCGAAATGCGCAGGCACAAACCGAGTACGACCTCGCTATTGCCGGCAAGACTGTAACTTCCGAGAACTGTAACGACCTCTCTGTGATTACCGGAGTAAGCGGAACAGTGAGTTACAACCCCAAAAACAAAACCCTTACGCTGCAAGATGCTACGATAGATGGGGAAATGATGTATGCCATTTCTTCTGACATCTATGGTCTGAAAATCAATGTTGTGGGCACTAACAGCATCAACGCAAAGGTCTATGGCATTATTTTCTCAAGACCAACTACCATTATGGGCGAGGGAACGCTCAACGTGGCAGGCACTACCGATAGCGGTATCTGTGCAAGTGGCACCGACCTCACCATCGACGGCTGCACCGTGAACGCCAAAGGAGTAAATTCCGGCATTAAAGGATATGACGGTAACCACGGCGAAAACCTCGTTATAAAGAATGCTACGATAACCGCAGAGGGCAAGAACGAAGCTTCTATCGGCAACATTGCTGCATTTACGATGGAGGGTTGCAGCATCACCGAACCTGCAGGAGCTGCCTTCGACGAATCGCTGCACGGCGTTGCACAGGGCGGAAAGTTGATAAGTGGGAAAGTAGTCATCGCACCATCGGCTGCCCCTGTAACCGAATACGACCTCATGATTGCCGGTACAAACGCGAACGAGAAGAACTGCGGCGATCTCTCTGTTATCGATGGGGTAAGCGGAACCGTGAAGTACGACCCTGAAAGCAAGACGCTCACACTTGAAAATGCCGCAATCGACGCAGGAGAAGCGAATGCAATATTATCGGAAATCGACGGCTTGACCATTAAAGTGTTAGGCACCAATAACATAAAGGCAGACATAACTACCATTAATTTCTTAAAGCCGACAACCTTAACGGGTGGCGGTACGCTCAATGTAGAGAGCACCTACGACTGTGCTGTGTACGTCTATAGCACTTCTCTCACCATCGACGGCTGTACAGTAAATGCAAAAGGTGTAGACTACGGCATCGCCGGAAGTGGCGAAGGGCAGGGCGACAAGTTCATTGTCAAGAATGCTACGGTAACGGCTGAAGGCACAAAGAAAGCCTCTATCTGCGACTTTGCCTCCTTCACCATAGAGGGTTGTGCCATCACCGAGCCTGTAGGAGCTGCCTTCGACAAGTCGTTGAAGGGCGTTGCACTGAAGGGCGTGTTGGTGAAGAGCAAGGTAATTATCGCTCCGGTAACGCTCTACATATTGGCAATAGCGGGCACACAGGTCAGCACTGCCAACTGTGGCGACCTCTCAGTCATCGACGGCGTAGAGGGTAAGGCAAACTATGACGATGCCACAAAGACACTTACGCTCGATAATGCACGCATCACCATTTCCAAAGAAAACCACTACGGCATTGGCAGTGGCATCGACGGGCTTACCATCAAGCTCATCGGTACCAATACGATAACCTCTGAAAAGGGTCCGGGCATGTACAATCGTAACGACTGCGCCCTTGTTTTCGCAGGCAACGGTACGCTTACGGTGAACGGTTCAACCACCTCAAGCAAGGCTATTAACTGCAAAGGAATCTCCAATCGTGGCACTGTTACCGTGAAAGACTGTACGCTTGAGGTAAGCGGAGGTGTAGACGGACTGGCTGCAGGCTACTGGAAATTCGACAATTGCAATATGCGTGTGAAGGGCAACGGTAGCAAAACCGACCTTTATAACGGCAGTTTCGGCTATATGTGGGGCAAGAAACCCGAGTTTGTCGGTTGTCAAATCACCGCTCCACAAGGCACTTACTGGAAAGATTTCGTTATTGATGGCAACACCTACTATTCTCTTTTCGGTGCCGATAACAAGGTTGTAACCGACTGGGTAACCATCACCAACAATGCCACCGGCATCGGTACACCGGTTGCCAACGCTGCTACCGTCAAGCAAGGCATCTATACCTTAGTGGCGTCCGCCTATCGGGTGAGCTGAACAAGCTGCCAAAAGGCGTGTATATCGTAGACGGAAAGAAGGTAGTAAAGCAGTAAAAACAGTTTTGTAGGGGCGTGATAGTTTCACGCTCCTACGTTTTTTACTGATTTGTTGGTAGTGCTTGAAAGGTGGTTTTGCTGCCATCATATCCCTACGATGAAGAAACGGATAGTGTATGAAAACGGTTCAGCAGCGTCCTGCTAAAAGAACAGTTTCGCCTTTTCGTACTTGTGAGAAATGCAGAAAACACCTCTTGCTTTGTAAAGATAATTCTC
>NZ_BAJY01000068.1 GCF_000613945.1 Prevotella falsenii DSM 22864 = JCM 15124 | reverse complement strand
ACAATTGGTTACATAATTTTGAAGGCGGATACCTTCGCTTTGTGAGCATCTTCCAACACAACAAGGATTAAGACTTTAGCCCGGAAGAATTTACCATAACGCCAACCTTTAGATCTTTGTGAGCATCTTCCAACACAACAAGGATTAAGACAAACAGTATTCCATTCTTATATGCTCCATATTGGTCTTTGTGAGCATCTTCCAACACAACAAGGATTAAGACCTACATTTTCTTGAAAAATTTCCATAATTTATAATTTAAAACTTTGTGAGCATCTTCCAACACAACAAGGATTAAGACAATACGGTAGCTTGTACTTGCCCAATTTGCCATTTTTAACTTTGTGAGCATCTTCCAACACAACAAGGATTAAGACTATTTACCGACTTTTGGTAATACGATAAGTAACTCTTCTTTGTGAGCATCTTCCAACACAACAAGGATTAAGACTTTTGAAGGCGGATACCTTCGTTTATGTCCTCTGTGCTTTGTGAGCATCTTCCAACACAACAAGGATTAAGACACGCCACTGTTGCAGAGTACGACCCAATACAAATTCTTTGTGAGCATCTTCCAACACAACAAGGATTAAGACTTGTATCTTTGAAGTTCTCATAATTTTTATTTTTAAACTTTGTGAGCATCTTCCAACACAACAAGGATTAAGACTTTACGCCGAGTTGTATCTTTGAAGTTCTCATACTTTGTGAGCATCTTCCAACACAACAAGGATTAAGACTCTATAAGTTCCATAAAATAATTTTTAAATTCTTTGTGAGCATCTTCCAACACAACAAGGATTAAGACAAGAAAGCGAAAGAGTATCGCCGCTACCACTGACTTTGTGAGCATCTTCCAACACAACAAGGATTAAGACCATGTTATTCCACTCCTCCCGGCATTGGGCGTATCTTTGTGAGCATCTTCCAACACAACAAGGATTAAGACCTTTTTTATTGGTTCATCAGACAAATGCCGTGATGTTTCTTTCGTGTAGCGCATATAGTCTGAGCTTAAAATACTCTTCGTCTCTAAATCCATATGCATTTCTCTTGAGAACCTTTATCTTGTTGTTAATGCCTTCCACTTTAGCCGTAGATATGTGGCAGTCATACCACGCAAGGATGCCATACCTGTACATGGCAATTGTATTGGCAACCTTTTGTATAATGGGCACTTTTGTACTATGAGCCTGTTTTATCCGGTCATCAATAACGATGCTTGCCGTAGCCTTGTCCGCCTGTCCCCATATCTCCCTCATGCTTTCCTTGAGGTAATAGGCCTGAGCCAATGGTCTGTTCATGTTCAATGCGTTGTCCGGTCGCTCCCTATGCTTGTTGTCATAAATGTCCTCTCCATTACAGAGCAGCAGCCGGCGCAGGCCTTTGATTACCTTCCGCTTGTTTATGTCTCTCTCCTCATGGTAAATTTTCGCACGCAACTTGTCTATCGCGTCATTCATTAGTTTGACAATGTGAAAATGGTCGAACACATGCACGGCGACCGGTGCATTCTCCATGACGGATGCAATAAAAGCCCCGGACAGGTCTGTGGCAACATGTTCTATGACGACACCATAGTGTTCGACCTTCAACCGGAACCGCTTCAAGGCATCGGTCCCCTTGCCATCTCCAACGTATATGATGCGTCCCGTATCCGGGTCTACGACAATGGTCTTATACACATGCCCCTTGCCGACGGCAAACTCATCAATACCAATGTTCTTCACATCTCGGATGTTCGGATTGCCATAGCGGTACTTTAGTCGGCGCTTGTGGATATCTTTACCGTGTCCCATGTGAGATGAAGATATTCGGCGACGGATTTGATAGTGGCTATCTTTAGCAAATCCATTACAAGATTCTCTAAGCGGGCGGTGTAAGTACGCTTGCCATAGGCAAAGTGTATATTCTCCTGAAGGTCGCACCCGCAGGCCTTGCATTTTATCCTGTAAATCTTGGTATGAAGTAATACAGGAGTATGACCGATAGGAACGCTCTTGAAATCACGCCAAACATGACCGTTGCGGACAATATGCTTACTTCGGCACAGAGAACAGCACATTTTATCGCTTCTCTTTTGAATGTTCAACACTATTTTACTATCTTTGTAACTATAAGAGTTGCATTGGAAACCTTCAATGCCAAACGAAAAGAATAGGAAGCTGGAGTTTATCATATCATTTGTTGTTTGGTCACACAAAGATAGATAATTTCAGCTTCTTTTATGAAGAACGGGAAGAAATATCACGGCATTTGTCTGATGAACCATTTATTTAAGCATTGCCATGGCGAGAAAACACACTTTCGAGGAACGAGAAAAGAACGAAAATAAGGCAATAAAAACGTAAATATTTTTCGCAAGCATAGTCTTTGCATAACTTTCTCTGCATCAGCACATTACAAAACCTATTGTTTTGCATTCCAAAACCGTAGGTTTTGCACGGTAAAAGCGGCTGTTTTGCGGTTCATCGCATAATTGCGTTGGTTTCATCATAGAGTCCAAGTAGAATAAGTTCAAAGTATCTCTCATCTCTATATCCATACGCTTTTCTCTTTATTACTTTAATTTTATTATTTATTCCTTCAACCTTGGCATTTGAAATGGGATAGTCATACCATGCCGGTATACCTGTCCTTCTTGCCATAATGCTGTTTGCCGCTTTTTTGAAATAATAG
>NZ_BAJY01000069.1 GCF_000613945.1 Prevotella falsenii DSM 22864 = JCM 15124 | reverse complement strand
ATTGGAAAAGCCACACTAATTTGACCCACCCTGGCAAGTATTTTAGACCCAGTAAGGTTAAAATAATGAGACCCACCTCACCAAAATAAGAATGACCCTTTGAAACGCTAGTTTTTTAGGGTCATTTTGTAGTTTTGTGTTACTGCCCTGGCCGGCATTAAAAACATAAAACTATTATTTATATGACAAAATTAAAGAATTTATTGCGCTGTTACGCATCTGGTATGGGAATAAGAAGTATTTCTAGTACTTTCCATATATCTCGTAACACCCTCCGCAAGTATGTCCGTAAATTCCAAGAAAGTGGCTTGTCCATGGAGCAAATTCTGTCGCTTTCAGATGATAAGCTAGCGGACTTGTTTTCAGATGGGCATTCTCGTAACCGTCCGCCTTCTGCTCGTAAGTTGGAGTTAGAGGCACTTGTTCCTGATTATGTGAAACGGCTTAGCAAGAAGGGTGTTTCTATCTTATCTCTTCACACGGAGTATCTCAAAACTCATCCTAATGGTTACCAGTATTCTACTTTCAAACACGCAATCCATGCCTACAGATGTCAAACACAAGCCGTAGGACATGTAGAGCACCTTGCTGGCGATCAGATGTATATTGATTATGCGGGTGATAAACTAGAAATAGTCGAAGAACAGACGGGTGAGGTGCGGAAGGTAGAGGTTTTTGTGGCTACCCTTCCATGCAGTCATTACACCTATTGCGAGGCAGTGTGGTCCCAGAAGAAGGAAGACCTTATCGTTGCTTGCGAGAATGCTCTTCATTTCTTTGGTGGTGTACCCAAGGCTGTTGTGCCTGACAACTTAAAATCAGCCGTTATCCGCAGTGATCGTAATGAGCCTGTTATCAATGACGACTTCGCTGCTATGGCTGAATTTTATGACATGGCTGTTTATCCAGCTAGGGTGCGCCGTCCCAAGGACAAGGCACTGGTTGAGAATGCTGTAAAGCTAATGTATCGGTCGGTATATGTAGATATTGAAGGGCAAATTTTCCATAATATAGAATCACTTAATGTTGCTATACGCACATCTTTAGAAGCATTTAACAGCCGTAGATTGAGTGGGCGTAAGGAATCCCGCCAAGAACTATTTGAGGAAATGGAAAAAGATTTTCTTCGTCCTCTTCCTACCGCTCGCTATCAGATGAAGTCTAGAAAATCTGCTACTGTCATGGCTAATAGCTTCGTTATGCTAAGAAAGCATAGTTATAGTGTTCCAACAGAGTATATCGGCAAACGTATGGAGCTTATTTACGATAATGACAATGTTCAAATCTACTATGGGTTAAAGTTAGTTACCATCCATCAGCGAGATGATACTCCCTATACCTACTCACAGAAAGATGCACATAATCTTCCTGGTCATCATGGTAGCTTTGAAAAGGATTTGGAGGAAATATATCAACGGGCAGGGCAAATAGACAACATCCTTCTGCTTTATCTCAAGGAAGTCGCTACGCAGATGAAATATCCACCAAAAGCCTTCCGCTCTTGCCGTGGTATCATGTCGCTGGAGAAGAAGTATGGCATGGCTCGTCTAGTAGCAGCTTGTAACTGTGCCTCGGAAGGACGACGCTATGGCTATAATGAGATAAAGAATATACTACAGAAGGGTGATGATGCTTCCTATATATCTATGGATGAAGATAATATGGAGCTATCTCCTGAATATAAACCAAAAACTCATAAGAACATACGAGGCAAGGATTATTTCTCAAAGCAATTATCCAATAATAACAATAATAGCAAACAATTAAAGTAAACAACTATGGAACTAAATAATAATAAGACAGCACCTATTGTGCAAGAAATGGATAAGAATCAGTTATCTCTTGATTTAATGCATAGAATGAGGCTTACGGGTATGGCAACTGCCTTTGAAGAAAGTCTAACAACTACAATTGCAGATACGATGACACCAGATGCCTTTTTATCTTGGCTCTTATCTCGAGAATGGGACTATCGTTCTGCAGCAGCCATTGAAAGACTCATAAAATCAGCAGGGTTTAGATATAAAGCCTATCCTGAGCAAATAGATTATAATATCAATCGCAACCTTAGCCAAAACAAAATGGAGAGAATACTCTCACTTGATTTTATCAAGCAAGGACGCAATATATTTATTACTGGTTCATCAGGAACTGGTAAAAGTTTTATCGCTACAGCTATAGGCTATCATGCTTGTAAAAATGGTATTAGAACGATGTATGCTAACATGTCAAAGCTGCTGGGGACACTTAAGGTTGCCAAGAATAAAGGAACGTTAGAAACAGAGCTAAAGAAGATAGAGCGATGTCGCTTGTTAATCCTCGATGATGCCTTCCTTGTACCTGTAGATGCAAAAGAGCGTCCTATATTACTTGATATTATAGAAGATAGGCATGAAAGGAAGTCGATTATCATATCTTCTCAACTTCCTGTGGACAACTGGTATGATGCAATAGGCGACCCTACCGTGGCAGATGCTGTACTAGATAGAATTGTGCATACCTCATATCAAATAGAACTAACTGGAGAGAGTCTTAGAAAGATAAAAGCAAAGAATATTACCAAGTAATAGCGAAATAAAATGACCCACCCGACCAGGGCATTTAGTGGGTCAATAATAAATCGTTTTACTGGGTCTAAAATACTTTGACAGGGTGGGTCAAATTAGTGTGGCTTTTCCA
>NZ_BAJY01000070.1 GCF_000613945.1 Prevotella falsenii DSM 22864 = JCM 15124 | reverse complement strand
ATGTTCTTGGAACCCACACCTGCCTTTTATGAAAAGCAGACAGACGAAAAATCAAAAGAAGAACGTTCATTCAAGTTCCTTTTCGGTTATATCAAGAAATATCGCAAATATTTCGGGCAGATAGTTTTGGGTTTGCTCGTGGGTAGTCTGCTGCAACTTATTCTGCCTTTCCTCACGCAAGCCATCGTGGATGTGGGCATCAAAAACCAGAACATCGGCTTTATTTGGCTGATACTTCTTGGGCAACTGATGCTCACGGTGAGCCGTACTGCCATTGACTTTATCCGCCGCTGGCTGCTGCTGCATATCTCGCTGCGTATCAACATCTCATTGGTGAGCGACTTCTTTATCAAGCTCTTAAAGCTGCCGATGTCATTTTTCGACACTAAGCTGATGGGCGACCTTATGCAGCGTATGGGCGACCATAGCCGTGTAAACTCGTTCCTGACACAGCAAACGCTCAGCATCGTGTTCTCACTCTTCACCTTTGTGGTATTCAGCATCGTGCTGCTGTCTTATAATTGGCTTGTCTTTACCATCTTCATGCTCGGCAGTCTGCTCTATGGCGGTTGGCTTGCACTCTTCCTCAGGCGCAGAAAGGTACTCGACTATGAGCTCTTTGAGCAGCAAGCCATCAATAACAACAAGACCTACGAGTTTATCACATCCATGCAGGAGATAAAACTCCAAGATTGTGAACAACGCCGTCGTTGGGAGTGGGAGGACGTACAGGCAGACCTCTTCGGGGTACAGATGAAATCGCTGAAACTCCAGCAGACACAGGAGGCAGGCAGCATCTTCATCAATGAACTCAAAAACATTGTTATCACCGTGGTGGCAGCAACAGCCGTGATACACGGACAACTCACGCTGGGTATGATGCTTGCCGTGCAGTATATCATCGGACAACTCAATTCACCCGTTGAGCAGCTGATGAGTTTCTTCTACTCCGTACAAGATGTAAAGATAAGCCTCGAGCGCATCAATGAGATACACCGTATGGACGATGAGAACGGAAAGCAAGGATTGGAAACTTCAGTGAAAGAAGAAAACAAAGGCATAGACCTTGAAAATGTAAACTTCAAATACGACCCTCACGCACTGAAAACCATCATTGATGATGTAAGCCTCACTATCCCCAAAGGCAAGGTAACTGCCATTGTCGGGGCATCAGGTAGCGGAAAGACCACTCTTGTCAAACTGATGCTGGGCTATTACCCTGTATTGGGCGGGCAAATCACCATTGGAGGAACAGATGTGAACACACTCAATAAGAAATGGTGGCGCAGACAATGTGGCGTAGTGATGCAGGACGGTGTCATCTTCTCTGAATCCATTGCACGCAACATTGCCGTTGATGATGGGGAAATAGACAAGCAGCGGTTGCAGCAGGCTGCCGGGATAGCCTGTATTCACGATTATGTGATGGGGCTGCCATTAAAATACAATACCAAGATAGGGCGCGATGGCGTGGGTTTGAGCCAAGGACAGAAACAACGTATCCTGATAGCGAGAGCCGTGTACAAGAACCCCGACTATATCTTTCTTGACGAAGCCACCAACTCACTCGATGCCAACAATGAGCGTATGATAGTAGAGCATCTGGACAAGTTCTACAAAGGCAAAACGGTGGTTATCGTGGCACACCGCCTAAGCACGGTGAAGAATGCTGATCAGATAGTAGTATTGGATAAAGGCAAGGTGGTGGAAATCGGCAATCACGAAGCACTCACGGTAAAGCGTGGCGCATATTATAGCCTCGTAAAGAATCAATTGGAATTGGGCAACTGACATTAAGAAAGGAAAACCAACTATGGCAGACGACAAGATAGAACTCCGCAGCGAGAAGGTCAGGCATATCATAGGCGAGATACCAACAAGGATTGTCCGTTATGGTATAACGGTCATTACCATTGTTATATTGGGACTGTTGATGGGTGCCTACTTTATACCTTATCCCGAAACCATCAGCGCAAGGGTTGAGATGGCGGATGCACATCAAGGCACAACAACCGTTCCCTATAAATACGTGAATACGATAGCAAAAGGAATGACGGTAAACATCGAATTTGAGGGCTACGATACAGAAACATACGGAGCTGCCAATGGTATAATAACAGCCACATCGCATACACCCAAGCAAACGACAGCAGGCAACGTGTTCACGGCACAGGTAAGGATAACGGATTGCAAGTATAAGATTATCAGCGGAATGACAGGCACAGCATCCATACTTATAAGCAATGAAAGCGTGCTTCAGAGGATAGTCAAGCAAATAACAAATATCATATAACTTCCTTTTTAACCGTAATAAAACGGTGAAAGAGGAAAGGCAAATGTAGTTACTG
>NZ_BAJY01000071.1 GCF_000613945.1 Prevotella falsenii DSM 22864 = JCM 15124 | reverse complement strand
CGTTGTTGTTCAAACATTTCTACTTATTTGTACTTACCAGTTGAACCTACGCTTCCCTAATAAAATGTCTATGGTAAAAAGTTAAAAAATCCTCCCACTTTTGTTAGATATATTTTTTTGTGTAATTTTGTAATCGTTATGCGGCAGTAATAATATACATATTAATACGAGTTAGTAATCCTGTAGTTCTCACATGCTACGAGGAGGTATTAAAAGGTGCGTTTCGACAATGCATCTATTGTAGTATATTATTGCTTAATCCAAATGAATATTATAAATTTAGGAATTCTTGCTCACATTGATGCAGGAAAAACTTCCGTAACCGAGAATCTGCTGTTTGCCAGTGGAGCAACGGAAAAGTGCGGCCGTGTGGATAATGGTGACACCATAACAGACTCTATGGATATAGAGAAACGTAGAGGAATTACTGTTCGGGCTTCTACGACATCTATTATCTGGAATGGAGTGAAATGCAATATCATTGACACTCCGGGACACATGGATTTTATTGCGGAAGTGGAGCGGACATTCAAAATGCTTGATGGAGCAGTCCTCATCTTATCCGCAAAGGAAGGCATACAAGCGCAAACAAAGTTGCTGTTCAATACTTTACAAAAACTGCAAATCCCGACAATTATATTTATCAATAAAATTGACCGTGACGGTGTGAATTTAGAGCGTTTGTATCTGGATATAAAAACAAATCTGTCTCAAGATGTCCTGTTTATGCAAACTGTTGTCGATGGATTGGTTTATCCGATTTGCTCCCAAACATATATAAAGGAAGAATACAAAGAATTTGTATGCAACCATGACGACAATATATTAGAACGATATTTGGCGGATAGCGAAATTTCACCGGCTGATTATTGGAATACGATAATCGATCTTGTGGCAAAAGCCAAAGTCTATCCGGTACTACATGGATCAGCAATGTTCAATATCGGTATCAATGAGTTGTTGGACGCCATCTCTTCTTTTATACTTCCTCCAGAATCAGTCTCAAACAGACTTTCAGCTTATCTCTATAAGATAGAGCATGACCCCAAAGGACATAAAAGAAGTTTTCTAAAAATAATTGACGGAAGTCTGAGACTTCGAGACATTGTAAGAATCAACGATTCGGAAAAATTCATCAAGATTAAAAATCTAAAGACTATTTATCAGGGCAGAGAGATAAATGTTGATGAAGTGGGGGCCAATGATATCGCGATTGTAGAAGATATGGAAGATTTTCGAATCGGAGATTATTTAGGTACTAAACCTTGTTTGATTCAAGGGTTATCTCATCAGCATCCCGCTCTCAAATCCTCCGTCCGGCCAGACAGGTCCGAAGAGAGAAGCAAGGTGATATCCGCTCTGAATACATTGTGGATTGAAGACCCGTCTTTGTCCTTTTCCATAAACTCATATAGTGATGAATTGGAAATCTCGTTATATGGTTTGACACAAAAGGAAATCATACAGACATTGCTGGAAGAACGATTTTCCGTAAAGGTCCATTTTGATGAGATCAAGACTATCTACAAAGAACGACCTGTAAAAAAGGTCAATAAGATTATTCAGATCGAAGTGCCACCCAACCCTTACTGGGCCACAATAGGGCTGACGCTTGAACCCTTGCCGTTAGGGACAGGGTTGCAAATCGAAAGTGACATCTCCTATGGTTATCTGAACCATTCTTTTCAAAATGCCGTTTTTGAAGGGATTCGTATGTCTTGCCAATCTGGTTTACATGGATGGGAAGTGACTGATCTGAAAGTAACTTTTACTCAAGCCGAGTATTATAGCCCGGTAAGTACACCTGCTGATTTCAGACAGCTGACCCCTTATGTCTTCAGGCTGGCCTTGCAACAGTCAGGTGTGGACATTCTCGAACCGATGCTCTATTTTGAGTTGCAGATACCCCAAGCGGCAAGTTCCAAAGCTATTACAGATTTGCAAAAAATGATGTCTGAGATTGAAGACATCAGTTGCAATAATGAGTGGTGTCATATTAAAGGGAAAGTTCCATTAAATACAAGTAAAGACTACGCCTCAGAAGTAAGTTCATACACTAAGGGCTTAGGCGTTTTTATGGTCAAGCCATGCGGGTATCAAATAACAAAAGGCGATTATTCTGATAATATCCGCATGAACGAAAAAGATAAACTTTTATTCATGTTCCAAAAATCAATGTCATCAAAATAATGGAGCGGTCAGGAAATTTCTATAAGGC
>NZ_BAJY01000072.1 GCF_000613945.1 Prevotella falsenii DSM 22864 = JCM 15124 | reverse complement strand
GCCATTGCTCTCTATGCTTACCGCTATCAAGATATAGCAGTATGTTACGTTCCTTTATCAAATAATGTTTCACGACTCAAAGAGCTGTTTCTCTATCGCCAGCATTTGGTATCGCAAGTCAAAGCAATGGATGTTCGTAGAAATGTTACAGATGACTTCAAGAAGGAGCTAGGCGATGTAAGATTCATTGTTAATAGTTCTACTAAGATCATTAAACAGATAAAAGCCACCATTAAACAATGCGAGCAAAAAATGCAGGAAATTATCGAAGAGGATGAAGAGCTTAAGACAACCTATGGTAGCATTACCTCTGTTAAAGGAGTATCTTTGATTGATGCAGTAGCCTTTATCGCTTATACTAATAACTTTAAAATTTTGGAGGCAATGCAAAGAAGATTGCCACATATTGGGGAGTAGCTGCCTTTGCACAAGAGTCCGGAACAAGTATACATAAGACGGAAAGAGTAAGTAAGATTGCAAGCAAAATGCTAAAATCATAACTCACACAAGCTGCAAGAATTGCTATTAGATGGGAACCTAGGTTCAGGGAATACTTTGAACAGCTTATCAACAGAGGAAAACATCAAGGAGTAGCACTGAATAATGTAAAGAACAAACTCATAACGTTATAACAGCATTAGCATTATCACACCAAAAGTATAATCCTGAATACAAGTGTATAACCGGACAAATGTAATAAAAAAAAGAAATGGACAGAGAATAACCGGACTTTTTGAACGTAACTGTTAAAAGTAACGTTAAAAGCAAGATTTTATTTGGTGGGAAACATAGAATGCGGTCATTAGGATTTCTCTGTGTTGTATGGCATAGAGAAATCCTTTAGTTTTTCCCAAATGTTTAGAAAGGCTTCCCTTGTCTTGAGCGACCTTGCCAAGTATAGAATATGCTTGTCCTTTACCTTTCCCAAATATGCAGGCGTGGATAAAAAATCATAGCGTATGGTTTTCAGGAACTGCCTCTTGCCGGAGTTTATCAATGCGTGCCTAAAGAGTGACATGAAGTTGTACGCCATGACGATAAAGTTTCCGCAAGCCTCCGTTGCCTAGAAGTTGTGTGAGACAAAGTCGTCCAACGAAAAGTCATATTTGAGTTCCTTGATTCTGTTTTCAGAATCGGCCCTTCCCCTGTATGTGTCATAGACAACCTTGGCAGGCAGGGTCAGGTTAGTTACATAGCAACTGTATCGGTATTTTCCAAAGTCCTCTTCATCCTTAAACAACTCCAGTTGTTTGATCTGCTTTCCTGCCGCCTTAGGGCGTTTCTCTATCTCATGCCTCACCATAATGATACGCCTGGGCTTCTCCCAGCTGTCTGACTGATAGGTTGTTTCGGATATATCCAGCCCATCTGTTAACTCCACCCATGCCGTTTCATGGGTAAGACTATACTTAATACGGTTGTTGAAGCGACAGGCTATAATGTATGGTAAGCGGTTGTATTCGAGATACTTCATGGTATCCCCGGAGAAGAAGCCGCTATCCATGCGGATTAAACCGACTTTCTTGTTGTGAAGCCTTGAGAGCGTATCCTCCAAGAATGAAAGGTAGTTGGTACTTGCGGAAGTATTGCCTGGGCGCAGCCAGTAATTAGCAATCATCCTGACATCTGATATGAAAGACAGCAAAGGATGATGAGACGGTCTGCCGGGACGTTTGGGATTATATCCTTTGACGGCACCTTCCTGTCTTCCCTCACGCACCATGACGGTAGAGTCAAAGTCAAGCGTATAATTATCAAAAATCAACTCAGAGAAAAACCACTCGAACAGCTCACTGAATACGCGTTGATTGATTGCTTGGGAAAACTTGTTGAAATAATGTTGATATGCACGATGGTCAGCACTACGTTCCCAGCCAAGAAGCTTACAAAGCGCTGCATCATAACGTACCACATCAAGATGACCAAAGCAGTTGGCACCACACCATACACCGGCAAACAAACCAAGGATAATCTGTATGGGCTTATAGCCACGGTTTGACCCTTGCTGCGGAAGAGAACACGATGCTAAATGCTCATCAAAATGGCATTTTTCAAGCATCTTTAAGAAAAAGGATAAACCGCCGAATGGAGTTATTTCTTTATTTACAAACTTTATATCATAGTGACGCATCATAATGACAAAACTTTTGCGTGGTAAAGGTAGTAAATTATGGATAAACAAGAGTATACAAACAGAAGTTTGGTTCATCGCA
>NZ_BAJY01000073.1 GCF_000613945.1 Prevotella falsenii DSM 22864 = JCM 15124 | reverse complement strand
GCTAATCACAACGTATAACGGCAAAGACGAGAAATACGTCAAGTTGTATTTGCCAATGCAAAGATACTAATTTTAAAGCTAATCACAACTGTGGAAAGCAAGTTCTGGGAATTTTTTAGTTGTATTTGCCAATGCAAAGATACTAATTTTAAAGCTAATCACAACTACAATAAAGTATCTACTTTTTTATTTTTGGTTGTATTTGCCAATGCAAAGATACTAATTTTAAAGCTAATCACAACGCCTGAGGATGGTGAGTGCCGGTCTGGAGGTTGTATTTGCCAATGCAAAGATACTAATTTTAAAGCTAATCACAACCTTCTGAACATCGCAAATGCCGAAGCCGTTGTTGTATTTGCCAATGCAAAGATACTAATTTTAAAGCTAATCACAACCTTATAATAGGTTCTTGCTTTCGTTTATTCGTTGTATTTGCCAATGCAAAGATACTAATTTTAAAGCTAATCACAACTAGCCGTCGAAGTCGTTGTAAATGACAGTGGTTGTATTTGCCAATGCAAAGATACTAATTTTAAAGCTAATCACAACTATCTCGTCGCGAATGGCTTTGAGATTGTGTTGTATTTGCCAATGCAAAGATACTAATTTTAAAGCTAATCACAACTTCCATGTTATTTATTTATCTTTTTTAGAGTTGTATTTGCCAATGCAAAGATACTAATTTTAAAGCTAATCACAACCCAAGCCAGCACACCTCTAAAGCAAAGCGAGTTGTATTTGCCAATGCAAAGATACTAATTTTAAAGCTAATCACAACTGGGCGTGCTGACATCTATTCCGATGCTATGTTGTATTTGCCAATGCAAAGATACTAATTTTAAAGCTAATCACAACTATCTATGTGAAAAATCATACATCTAAAGGTTGTATTTGCCAATGCAAAGATACTAATTTTAAAGCTAATCACAACTATGTCTGCGGTTCTATAAATCCGGCAAACGTTGTATTTGCCAATGCAAAGATACTAATTTTAAAGCTAATCACAACGTTGTCAATTTACGGCGCAAAACGTAAAGCGTTGTATTTGCCAATGCAAAGATACTAATTTTAAAGCTAATCACAACTGATGAGCCAGTACAAATGCCAACGGCGAGGTTGTATTTGCCAATGCAAAGATACTAATTTTAAAGCTAATCACAACGCCAATAGAGCTTTACAATTTAGATATATTGTTGTATTTGCCAATGCAAAGATACTAATTTTAAAGCTAATCACAACGGGATGTTCGACACACTATTTTGGTGTAGAGTTGTATTTGCCAATGCAAAGATACTAATTTTAAAGCTAATCACAACTAATAAAATATGAAAGAGTTGGTAATCAACGTTGTATTTGCCAATGCAAAGATACTAATTTTAAAGCTAATCACAACTTTCGACCGTCAATGTATTCTTGAATATCAGTTGTATTTGCCAATGCAAAGATACTAATTTTAAAGCTAATCACAACATTCGACGCGGAAACCTTGCGCGACATCGAGTTGTATTTGCCAATGCAAAGATACTAATTTTAAAGCTAATCACAACGCCGTATAATCGGGAACTATCTTCTGTAAAGTTGTATTTGCCAATGCAAAGATACTAATTTTAAAGCTAATCACAACTTTTTACCATTAAGCAATTGCGACAAATAGGTTGTATTTGCCAATGCAAAGATACTAATTTTAAAGCTAATCACAACGCATCTGAATAAGTCTAAATGCGCAACGGTGTTGTATTTGCCAATGCAAAGATACTAATTTTAAAGCTAATCACAACTCCATTCTCAATAGTATTGCAAAACCCTACGTTGTATTTGCCAATGCAAAGATACTAATTTTAAAGCTAATCACAACTGCTTCATTCTGACAAACTCGGCAAATTCAGTTGTATTTGCCAATGCAAAGATACTAATTTTAAAGCTAATCACAACTGGCAATCGCAATAGCAACAGGAGCATTAGGTTGTATTTGCCAATGCAAAGATACTAATTTTAAAGCTAATCACAACTCGATAGTAGTCTGTGCTATCTGCAATGCAGTTGTATTTGCCAATGCAAAGATACTAATTTTAAAGCTAATCACAACTACTTGCAAAGTTCGTTGTAAATTAATTTGTTGT
>NZ_BAJY01000074.1 GCF_000613945.1 Prevotella falsenii DSM 22864 = JCM 15124 | reverse complement strand
GTAATATTGCACTTGAACATAGAAGCATTGCTATATTTGCAAAATAGCTGCACTGTGTGCAGGAATTAGGTATATACTAAACCAATTAAATTATTTGACGAGCTATGTGATTGACAATATAATCAAAACTAAAAACTGAATGACTATGGAATATTCAAAGGTATCAAGAAAGTTGTATATGTTATTGTTGTTATTCACAATGGCAGCAACGATATTATTGGATTTATCTGATGATTTCCTTTCTTCAGCAGCTTGAAAGATTGATACAGTTATTTTGAGGCTGTGAAAAGTACAAGGGTATGAATCTCGCAAAATATATCCAGCCAGATGAAAATAGACGCTTAAACACTATTGATATTAGTATTAAAATTTTATTCACTATTTAACAAAATTATTACAAGTATGAAAAAACTATTATTATCAGCAGTATTATTCCTATTGGGAATGACTGCATCGTTTGCACAGGTGAGCCTAAGCACTGGGTCAGACTATCTTAACCAACATTGGCAGCTCTCACTGCGCGGAGGATACGACTTCGGTCTTTCTCATAATGATTCATATCGTTTTCTTGATTTTAATGGCGGACCTAACTTCGGTCTTGGTATCGACCATTATTGGGAGTGGTTCGGTCTTGGCTTCGACGGTGATTATATTATGAACAAGCCCGAAATTGAATCAGGCAACCTACGTAAGAGATTTAAAGAAATTGAGACAAAGTACAAGAATGTGGAACGTATCTTCTTGGGTGTAGGTCCTTCGTTCCGTCTTCCTGCCACAATTCTTCCACCATTCATGCAGAGTTAAACCTTCGTGCCGGTATGGTGAGTATCAGTGGCGGCGAGTCTTCGTTGATAGCGAAAGCTGTTCCCGGGGCAGGGGACAAGGTTCTCTATAAAGCCGAAAACATAGACTCAAAGACTCGGTTGGCAATGAAAGCGCAGCTGCGTTTCTCATATTTCTTCAACGAACATGTGGGACTGAACCTTGGCGGATATTATATGCATTGCTTCAATGTTCCTTATGGCGATTATGTGTATGATGAACAAATCGTAAGAGCTCCTCGTATGGCACAAGGCGATAATTACGGCAAGAAGTTTGGCAAGACCGATATGTCTTCCTTTGGAGTGTTCTGTGGAGTTATATTCCGTTTTAATGCCAAGAAGGCTGCTCCCAAACCACAGGTTCCCGCACCAGCACCAAAGCCTGTAGATTTTACCCTAAAGGGACGTGTTACTATCTGTGGAACGACAGAACCCGCAGTAGGGGCTACGGTAACGGTGAAATCTGGCAAGGGCAAGAAACTGTATGAACTCACTACAAACAGCCGTGGCGAGTATTCTGTATCACTTAGAGCAGACACACGCTATAGCATCTACATTACTATGAAGGAATGTCTGCCAGCAGAGGAATTCATTATTGAAAAGGGACAATACGACCCTGTAAAGACGCCACTCGTAACTGTCGATCACTGTCTGACGAAGCCTAAGTTGAATGAGCCGATACGTCTCAACAACATACACTACGACTTCGACAAGGCTACGATACGTCCTGATGCACGTCCAGAGCTTAACCGTCTCGTTGCATACCTGCTTGACAATCCTAATATTCGCGTGGAGATGTCGTCACATACCGACTCACGCGGTTCCGATGCATACAACTTGCGTCTGTCGCAGCAGCGTGCAAACTCTGTGAAGGCATATCTTGTAGAACACGGCATTGACTCATCACGCATCGTATCAGTTGGTTATGGCGAAACACGTCTGCTCAACAGATGTGCCAACGGTGTGCCTTGCAGTGAAGAAGAGCACCAGCTCAACCGCCGTACCGAGATGAAGGTGATTGAGTAAGATTTATCTGTGGAATTTCCAACGCATTGTTTCTCTTGAAGCAATAGCGTTGCAATGCCACAGACATTAAATTCTAATCTGTTATGAGACCTCTGTAAAATCCAACCAAAACGGCAAAATGACAAATATAATGTTGTCAGTTGCCAGTAATAGTGTTTTGGCGAGAACGGATTTTACAGAGGTTTCTTATTACTCCTTTTATAAACAGACCGTCCTTTATTATCTCCTTTTTTGTAAAGAAAATAGTG
>NZ_BAJY01000075.1 GCF_000613945.1 Prevotella falsenii DSM 22864 = JCM 15124 | reverse complement strand
GCCCTTCTGTAATATGTTGTTCTTTTAAGTAAGAATTAACTAACCGTTCTTTGGTTTTCTGAAAAATAATGTGTAACTTTGCAGCCGCTTTTAAAGCAGTTAATTTCTGTTAATGCAAAGCGTTCTTTAATGTCTTATGCTCGCATACATACGCTATACAAAGGGTTTCTAAATCTTTACTCTTCGTGAGCATCTTCCAACACAACAAGGATTAAGACAAAATTTAAAATGTTATTAATCGGGTAATCCTGAGCTTCGTGAGCATCTTCCAACACAACAAGGATTAAGACAATTACTTCATTGCATTTTAAATATTAATCTTAGTACTTCGTGAGCATCTTCCAACACAACAAGGATTAAGACCATTTTCAAATTTATGGATATATAGAAATTCTCCAAAACTTCGTGAGCATCTTCCAACACAACAAGGATTAAGACAGCCAACCCCATTATCAGTGAGGTTGGCCTTCGTGAGCATCTTCCAACACAACAAGGATTAAGACTCGGTTAAGCCTTGGGAATTCTCAATACTTTGATATTCTTCGTGAGCATCTTCCAACACAACAAGGATTAAGACAAGATGTAGCTTTCTTTGGAACTTTTATTTTGCTTCGTGAGCATCTTCCAACACAACAAGGATTAAGACGTTCTCCAATAATGGCTATAGCTTTCTCGTTACTTCGTGAGCATCTTCCAACACAACAAGGATTAAGACTGAGAAAATGCGCCATCTTTGAAGCAGTTAAAACTTACTTCGTGAGCATCTTCCAACACAACAAGGATTAAGACCGCTTGCTTCAAAAATTTTCTCCATAAAAATATACTTCGTGAGCATCTTCCAACACAACAAGGATTAAGACAGCAGTAGCTTGATTTCTATGCAGAATAAACTGAAGACTTCGTGAGCATCTTCCAACACAACAAGGATTAAGACTTGATTGGTCATGCTTGCATTGAATGCTAAGTGTCGTCTTCGTGAGCATCTTCCAACACAACAAGGATTAAGACTTTACAGATATGTTTGCTATTGCCATATACTTATGACTTCGTGAGCATCTTCCAACACAACAAGGATTAAGACTATAGCCTTTGTGTTATAATTTGTTATTTTAATTTCTTCGTGAGCATCTTCCAACACAACAAGGATTAAGACGTTGCAATAGTTTCTAATTGCTTCGAGGAGATCTTGTCTTCGTGAGCATCTTCCAACACAACAAGGATTAAGACTTCTGTTTCTTCTTGTAAACGAGATAGCATCATAAACTTCGTGAGCATCTTCCAACACAACAAGGATTAAGACAAATACATCTTTTGGTTTGGCAGCAATCTATCATACCCTTCGTGAGCATCTTCCAACACAACAAGGATTAAGACAATAATCATAAAGCAACACCATTAGATTTAATTAAACTTCGTGAGCATCTTCCAACACAACAAGGATTAAGACTTTTTGTCCATAAACTTAACTACCCTAACTTTTCTTCGTGAGCATCTTCCAACACAACAAGGATTAAGACACCCATACTAAAATAGTTTCCTTTTTCATATTTTTACTTCGTGAGCATCTTCCAACACAACAAGGATTAAGACTTACACAATACAAACTTTGTTGTTTAGTACTTCGTGAGCATCTTCCAACACAACAAGGATTAAGACAAGGTCTTCCGTTCTTTTCCCCAAGAACAACGCCCGTTGCTTCGTGAGCATCTTCCAACACAACAAGGATTAAGACGTAATCTTCGCCCTTTGTTGCGTCGATTAATTCCACTTCGTGAGCATCTTCCAACACAACAAGGATTAAGACAGCTACTACCGAATCTTTGTAAACTTTAAAAATTTCTTCGTGAGCATCTTCCAACACAACAAGGATTAAGACTTTTGTAAATGTTTTTAATATCGTTATTCATAATCGCTTC
>NZ_BAJY01000076.1 GCF_000613945.1 Prevotella falsenii DSM 22864 = JCM 15124 | reverse complement strand
TTATTAATGTATAGACGTGCAAGTTAATTAATTAATAACAAATATATAATAGCGATGAAAAGATTATTTAATTATGCGTGGCTCTTGACAGTATTGTTAAGTGCTACAACATTAACAGCGTGTGGAGATAATAATAATGTACATAATGAAGTCATAGGCTCTGCTAATGTTTCTGAAAGCCTGACTCAGATTTTCACTAATGGTATGCCTAAAGCCGTAGATGGCTATTCTATTGCGAGAAATACCCAAGGGCAGGTATATCTCATGAAGAAGTATAGGGGCAGAGATAAAGTAGAATTTGAATACAAAGTTGCCGGTTCGGGCAACACAAACGCTCCCGATGTGGTGATGACGGTAACCGATGATGATGACAGAAAGGTGTATAACCTATTCCTGAACAAAGACGGATATGTGAAGCACTGCGATGAAACGGAATACGAAAGAGGCAAAGCTCCCAAGACAGAAACATGGGAATTTGAATACAATGCGGACGGACAACTCGCCAAGGTGGTAAGTTCGGAAGACGGATACGAAACAACTTACGTTACCTACAAAGATGGCAATATCGTGAGAACGTCGGTGGTATCGGCAGGAAGAGAAAAAGACAGACACGATATTTACTATATTTCGAATACCGTAGCTTCGCCAATCCTGAACAAAGGTAACCTGATGTTCTTCGATACAACGTTCGATATAGATGTAGAAGAGTTGCAATTTGCTTACTATGCCGGGTTGTTGGGAAAGCCTACAAAGCATCTGCCGGTACGTTCTGTTGATGAAGAGAACGAAGTAACAACCTTCAGATGGAAGTTCAATGCGAACGGTTACCCGACGAGTCTTTCAGAAGGAGACGATACGAAGAGAATTTCTTGGTAAGGAAACATAAAATAAGAATATATAAACAAGGAATCAAGGGCAACGAAACTAAACCTTCGTTGCCCTTGTCGATGTTAAAAAGAAATACAATCCCTTTATTTTATAAATAAAATGTAAGGATAAGAAAGATAGTTTTAGACTTTTTAAAGCAGAACATTCAGTTGTATAGGCAATTATTTATACCTTTGCTGCCGAATTATTTAGAATAATTGGAATATGAGAAGAAATATATTTCTTTGTTTTTCCATATTCTCCATTTCCGTAATCTTTACGAGTTGTGGAAACGTATCGAAGAAAAACAATGTAGAAAAAGCCGATACTGTTAGCCTTTTGGGACGCTGGACAACCATTGTTCCCACCGATTCGACAACAGAAATGGGCATCGAACTGAAGGCAAACGGCGTAGCAGCTTCTGTCAATATGCCGACCTTGCCTTACGACCGTTGGCAAAAAGTGAACGACAGCACCATTGCCATTCACGGAACAAGTGTTTTCGATGGTGAGAAAATGGAGCTTACCGACACTTTTGAGCTAAATACGGAAAAGCAAACATTAAATCAATGCGGTACCGACATTGTGTATAAACGCGCAAACTAACTAACAAAAGAATATAAAAAACAATGAAGAAATTATCTAATTTTATGTGGCTTTTAGCGATAGCCTTAACTGCCACTTTCACATTTACAGCATGTGGCGACGACGACGACAAACCTAATGGAGGCAAGAATGCCACTGAAGTGGAGGTAAACCCTAAAAAGGTTTTCGTTAATGGTATGCCTAAAGAAATAC
>NZ_BAJY01000077.1 GCF_000613945.1 Prevotella falsenii DSM 22864 = JCM 15124 | reverse complement strand
ATATAACCTTAATTCCGCAGCATAAATTCTTGTAAGAAAATTTTATATATTCCTTAATTCCGCAGCATAAATTCTTGTAAGAAAATTTTATATATTGAGATGACTTTTGGTACTCTATACATTGACATGAGGCTTTTCGGTGTTTTTGGACTTGTCTAAGCATGAAATCCCCCACCCAAACCAATGAGGAATGTGATAACCACAAAGACATGCTGTTCATTCAAGGAACACCTCAGCGTAGTGGGTTTTATATGTATATAGGTTCAGAACGTTCTGTCTTGCCGTGCGCACCCATTTTGCTGGGACGCTGACAAAATGTAGGATAAAGGCTTTCAGCCTGCTTGTCTTTTTCAATGGCTTGACCTTCTGGCTGATATGACGGACGAGATAGAGATAGAAGTTCTTCAGCATGGCGGTAACCATCATGAAAACCATGTTCTCAGCCATAAAGGAAAAGGGCAGATGTGACCATCCGAAGTCATTGTTCTGTATGTCGAAGTTCTTTTCGCTTGCTCCACGCTCATTATAAAATGTAATGATGTCTTTCTCGGTAGACATCCAATTATTGGTGAGGATACAGCGGTATGTGTATATCACTCCGAACATATCCGTCTGTTGCTTGCCATCCTTGTCTTTCAAAGGACTACGCTGTACGACAAGCCTGTATGACTTTCCTTCTATCAGGGTGTCCATGCTGATGGATGTGACATCGCATTTCTCATAGCCAACCTCAACGCTCTTCCATTCTTTCAACTGTCGGAAGTTCTCATAGAGACTGCCACAGCTGGCAGCACGTATATAGAACGTGTTGCAGCGCTGCTCTACGGTTTGGATGATTTTCTTTGAGAACGACCCACAATCAGCACGGAAACGCTCTATTACCACACCAAGTTCTGAGGTTACACGGTCCATAATGCGACGGAGCGTGTCTTCTTGATGGAATCTCACATTGGTGTTTCCGTCACGATTCTCACCTCCGACTATGATTCCCCCAATGGAAGCCCAGCCAGGGAAATAGCCAAAATCCTGCTTGTAAGAATACTTTGCATCGAACTTGTGGGCTGGAACAAACTGGTGGTCAAAGTCTAAGTCAACATGACTGCCCACCTTTATAAGCCCCATCCTCCGTATCATCCGTAAAAGTAAGGTATTCAACTTTTCTGCCGTGTTGAAACGATACAGCTTGTCGGAGGTCTCGCACTTATAGACAATATTCTTCTTGGCAAGCTCCTTTAGCCCGCGCCCCACAGTGTCGGCACCGGGTAATAGCGTATCAGGTCTCTGCTTGAACTGCCCTATAAGCGCATTGATGTCCTCAAGGCATTCTCCACCACAAAGGTAACTGAAGAAGAGAGAGCCGAAAATACTTCCATGGCTGAATGCTTTGCCACTACTTCCACGTTTGCCCAATACAGATTCGATAAGTTTTTCAAAGCCCAACTTTGAGAAAACGTCCATAATGTGATAAATTCCACCGAAAGAAGTGATATTCTCGTTTTTAATTGCTACCTTTGTCATGTCAGATTTTTGCTTACTTGTTATGTTTGTTGCACTAAGATAGGTGAAAATTCTGACATATCCAAGTGTTTTGAGGACTTTGTTTCTCAGGCACTTGGATTTCTCACAAGAAATTGTGCTGCGGAATTAAGG
>NZ_BAJY01000078.1 GCF_000613945.1 Prevotella falsenii DSM 22864 = JCM 15124 | reverse complement strand
TGCATCGTTCTTTATATGATATTTTTACAATGGAGAGTTTGATCCTGGCTCAGGATGAACGCTAGCTATAGGCTTAACACATGCAAGTCGAGGGGAAACGGCATAGTGTGCTTGCACACTTTGGACGTCGACCGGCGCACGGGTGAGTATCGCGTATCCAACCTTCCCTCTACTCGGGGATACCCCGTTGAAAGACGGCCTAATACCCGATGTTGTCCGCTGACGGCATCCGACGTGGACCAAAGTTATTTCGGTAGAGGATGGGGATGCGTCTGATTAGCTTGTTGGTGCGGGTAACGGCCCACCAAGGCATCGATCAGTAGGGGTTCTGAGAGGAAGGTCCCCCACATTGGAACTGAGACACGGTCCAAACTCCTACGGGAGGCAGCAGTGAGGAATATTGGTCAATGGACGCAAGTCTGAACCAGCCAAGTAGCGTGCAGGATTGACGGCCCTATGGGTTGTAAACTGCTTTTGTTGGGGAGTAAAGTGAGGCATGTATGCCTTTTTGCATTTACCCTTCGAATAAGGACCGGCTAATTCCGTGCCAGCAGCCGCGGTAATACGGAAGGTCCGGGCGTTATCCGGATTTATTGGGTTTAAAGGGAGTGTAGGCGGTCCTTTAAGCGTGTTGTGAAATTTAGATGCTCAACATCTGACTTGCAGCGCGAACTGTTGGACTTGAGTGCACGCAACGTATGCGGAATTCATGGTGTAGCGGTGAAATGCTTAGATATCATGAGGAACTCCGATTGCGAAGGCAGCGTACGGGAGTGTAACTGACGCTTAAGCTCGAAGGTGCGGGTATCGAACAGGATTAGATACCTGGTAGTCCGCACAGTAAACCATGGATGCCCGCTGTCAGCGTCTGACGTTGGCGGCTAAGCGAAAGCATTAAGCATCCCACCTGGGGAGTACGCCGGCAACGGTGAAACTCAAAGGAATTGACGGGGGCCCGCACAAGCGGAGGAACATGTGGTTTAATTCGATGATACGCGAGGAACCTTACCCGGGCTTGAATTGCAGATGTCAGCCGCAGAGATGTGGTTTCCCTTCGGGGCATCTGCGAAGGTGCTGCATGGTTGTCGTCAGCTCGTGCCGTGAGGTGTCGGCTTAAGTGCCATAACGAGCGCAACCCCTTTTCTCAGTTGCCATCAGGTTATGCTGGGCACTCTGGGGACACTGCCACCGCAAGGTGTGAGGAAGGTGGGGATGACGTCAAATCAGCACGGCCCTTACGTCCGGGGCTACACACGTGTTACAATGGCCGGTACAGAGGTCGGTGCAGCGTAAGCTGCATCAAATCTTTAAAGCCGGTCCCAGTTCGGACTGAGGTCTGCAACCCGACCTCACGAAGCTGGATTCGCTAGTAATCGCGCATCAGCCATGGCGCGGTGAATACGTTCCCGGGCCTTGTACACACCGCCCGTCAAGCCATGAAAGCCGGGGGTGCCTGAAGTTCGTAACCGCAAGGAGCGACCTAGGGCAAGACCGGTGATTGGGGCTAAGTCGTAACAAGGTAGCCGTACCGGAAGGTGCGGCTGGAACACCTCCTTTCTGGATAGGACTTTTTTCCTGTATCTGTTGTTTGATACCTGCGTTGAGAGAAATGGTATGGAGTTTCTCTTCTTGG
>NZ_BAJY01000079.1 GCF_000613945.1 Prevotella falsenii DSM 22864 = JCM 15124 | reverse complement strand
ATCTTCGATGTTATCAGGAGCCAAGAACTCCGTATGAAAGTCTATCTGCGCTTCGGGATTGATACTTTGCAAACGCTCAGCCAAACACTCCGCTTTGTATCTGCCAATGTCATTCTCCGTATAGTTCTGCCTGTTAAGGTTGCTTTGCTCCACCTTGTCGCCATCAACAATGGTAATATGCTCGAAGCCAAGTCTCAAAGCGCATTCAGCTACAATACTACCGATGCCTGCACCACCAAGGAAAATCTTATAATTCCTTATCACGCTTTGCTCTTTCTCGCTCACGTAGAGCCTGTTTCTGCTGTATCTTTCTTTCATAACTGAATAATTATTTTGGGCAAAAGTAAATGTAACAAAGCATATATACTCTACACAAAAGTGTAATAATCGCTTGCCTTGCTGATTATTTTAGATTTTATAACATTTCTGTTTGCGATATGCTGCTATCACTTATAATTATCCTCCAACAACTTTTCCAAGTCCGAAGCCTTATAGAGTATCTTTCCCGCAAACTGTGTGTAGGGAATAATCCTCCTGTCCCGATAGTCCTGCAAAGTTCGGGGACTGATATACAGCTGCTTGCACACCTCCTTGCCCGTTAGGAAATGCTCACCTCCAAACAACGGTTTGTGTGTCTGTGCCACTTTCTTTATACGTCTATTCACTTTGTCAAGGGCAGAGAGTACCACCTGCATATCGTCCGCCTCCATGTTCAAATCTCTTACTTGTTCCATAATCTTCATGTTTATTTGTTGATTTTAGTTTTATCCGTTTTTGATTTCTCTGTTTTGGTTTGGAGCAACTGCTCCACGTCCTCACGCTTGTAATAGCACTTATGCCCGATTTGGGCAAAGGGCAACACTCCCGTATCACGGTAGTGCTGCAAGGTGCGCTTGCTGATGTTGAGTAGCCTGCACACATCCCCGTTGTGCAGCCAATCGGCGTGCCTGCTCTGTTCTCCGAATGCCTTGTGGCAGGTCTCGGCAAGGCTGAGTATCTCGTCCCTCAGTCTTGCCCAATTTGAATCCGTAATAATAAAATAGCCCATAGTTCTATTATTTGTTTTGTTTGTAATTCCTTTTCTTGTTTTGCGCGTCACCGCACGTTTCTACCTGCAAAAGTATGGCGTGTTTCCCATACTTCAAAGCAATGGGGAACAGCAGGGAAGTATCGGGAAGTTGGAGGAAAAGGCTGCACATTTCCTCGGCTGGCATTTGCGCTTTTTTGCCCTGTTTCCTTCTTTCACAGTCCGTTTGGTGCAAAGATAGGTCGTGCCTCTCCAATTCTATTGGCGTTGTTCAAGTGGCAGTTTGTGGCACTTTCAATGTAGCCAACCCCTACCATTTTCTGTACTGATTCTATGGTTTACAATATCGGTGCAGAACACAGCAAACGTGCGCAAGGGGCACACTACTGCCTTTGCCTATTCTTATTGTTGTACTCTTTATTTTTGGTTTTAATCAGCCTTTTCTTGCCCCAACTCTATAAAAATTCATGAGAATTTCATTGCTAATGAACGCAACATTATGCAAGCACTCCCTGAATGCTTGGAACTTTACTGTTCTCTTGATAACTTCGTTCTTGGAAACAAAACCAAGCATATAA
>NZ_BAJY01000080.1 GCF_000613945.1 Prevotella falsenii DSM 22864 = JCM 15124 | reverse complement strand
GTAATAAATTACGCCTTACGTGAATTCAATACACCAGTTCGGGATAAGTTTTTCTAAAACAACTCCAACTGTTTTGTCTTTTCGATATGTAACGGCAATGCGTCTCCAGCTTGTTCTCAAAGAAACAGTACGCCGCCAAAGCCGAGCATAGGTTCATAACGAAATTATGTATTCGTTCCTTAAAACTCAAATGCACTTTTACAAAAAACAGATAATAATGCTTGAAATTGCAGAAAGTTCCAAAATGATAACATAGTAGAATGCTATAATCTCACTTTCAGACATACATACCTTACGATGACTAAGATGTCTATAATCCTCATCGGTGGGGCTATCTTAAGTTTTTTATGCGATTTAAGTTTTACCGGAAAGCAATAAAAACAGACAAAAAAGGGCTTATATGACTCACTAGTAATATTGTTTCTGCTAATGCAAAGATACTAATTTTTAAGCAAATCACAACAGCAGGCCACCCGTATATTGATTGAGAACAGTTGTTTCTGCCAATACAAAGATACTAATTTTTAAGTAACTCACAACGCTTTATCTTTTCTATTACAATTATTGCTGTCCGGTAAAAATAAACTGAAAGCTCTGTATCTCTTTATCCATCGGTATTGCAGCCGTTTTACTCATCCAGGGGCTTGGTTTTCGGTTTCAAACTGTAAGTATTATAAAATGCACTTATTTTGACAAGAAAAGACCTATAATAACCGATAATTCTAAGAAATAATAAGTTTAAGTCTATTTTAACTAACACAGATAGCCCCAAAAAAGTTTTACCGGACAGTAATATATTACAATATTCGCAATAGCAATTTCGGCGAAATTGCAGAGCAAAATGGGCGAATTTGCTTTGCAAAATAGGCTGAATTGGAATGCGGGGAATGGGGAATAGATGGCAGATGGATAGTTGTTGAGGCGCGGTTGTAGGGTTGTTTATATTAAATACGCGAGTTCGGGATAAGTTTAGCATGAAAAGAGTTCCAACTGCCTTGATTTTTCCACATATACAGGCAGTGCCTCCGGCTTATTCTCAAAAAAGCAATATGCCGTAAGAGCAGAACATAAGTTCATGATAAAGTTATGTATGGAGCGGTGTCGTGAATGTACAAGGTTGGCTTTGTTCTTGAGCAGTTCATTAATGCATTCGATAATATATCTTTTTCTTAGCATAATCTTGTCCCATATAGGCATAAGTTTATTCTTCATTCTTGCTTTAAGTCCATGCACAAGTTGAATACCTTGGCTGAACAGATTTTCGAAAAGTTCCTGTTTGATGTATCCTCTGTCAGCAAATACCTTTCCGTAGAGAACCTTTGCAAATACCGTCCATACCCTACTGTCCCTGTCATCTACGTTTGCTCCTGTAAGTCAGAATATTATCACTTCACCGGAATCATTGCAAAGCAGATGCAGTTTGAATCCATAACACCAACCCATGGTACCCTTTCCGTTCTTGGCGAACCCTGCAAAGACCTTGTTAAAGTACCGTCTTACATTGTGACATACAGGAATCATCGTAC
>NZ_BAJY01000081.1 GCF_000613945.1 Prevotella falsenii DSM 22864 = JCM 15124 | reverse complement strand
ATCAATGTGTGTGGCTTCCATATCGTAGAATTCTTCTGCAAGCATCATCCCGATCCGAATATGCCCGACATTTTCTCAGATGACGACGGCATGTTCAGGTTTGAGAAACTCAAAGAAGTTTGTCGTAGTATCGTAGTATAAATGTAGAAAGAGTCTTTTATCAAACCTTCTACACATGGTAATCCTTTTTCTTTCACCGCGTTATCCTTTATTGTAGTTATGTAGTAAGATAATATCGGTGAAAGAAAAAGAAAGGTTTCAGTTATCTATCTTGCCGACTAAGAATATCGGTGTGATGATATTTGCCGGGCGGTGTATTTCTCTACAAATATACTTTCTGAACAGATAGGCTTCCGTGCTGTCCAACTGAAAAGACAGGGCAATGATGATTGAGAGCGGATAAAGCGGTGCATAACCTCTTAGCGGGCCGTTCACAAAAACTTCCTCCTCACCTGCATCTCTTTCGTCAGGGTGCAGGTGAGTTGTTTTGATGAGCAGTTGCAAGCGATAATTGAGCTTCTTCCACGTTACACCGAAAAAATCTACGAGTTCGCTCTCCGTCATGGCTATATCGCCATTTCCCTTGCGAACGATTTGCACCTTATCGCTCCATTCGAAATAGCTGCGGTCTCTTTTTGTTTGATGGTGATTGACGTTCATATCACTTCCTCCTTTGTTTTTTCCTTTTGATATTTACTAATCAATCTGTCCATATCCTCCGAAATCTTATTATCGGTTACCTGCGCATAGATTTGTGTGCTGGCGATAGAGGCGTGTCCCATCATCTTGGCAATGCTCTCTATGGGGATACCTGCACTCAGACTCATCGTGCCGAACGTATGCCGTGCCATGTGGTAGGATAACCTTTCTCTGATGCCACAAGCTCTACCCACGATGCTTAGCTTGGCACTCATTACACTTCGGCTGCAATAACAGGGAAAGACAAGGTTATCTGCCATTGTTTCAGTTTTACCTTTTTCTTTCACCGATTGCATTCCTCCGTTTCTCTTTTGTTCGGCTTTGCAATGTTTGATAATGACTTCGGCTATCGGATGCAGGGGCACGACAAACTCCACCTTTGTCTTCTGCCGTTCCTTGCGGATGTACTTTTGTCCGTCCGCTGCCGTTTGGATATGTCCATATTGTAC
>NZ_BAJY01000082.1 GCF_000613945.1 Prevotella falsenii DSM 22864 = JCM 15124 | reverse complement strand
AGATTACTGTCCTCTGCCTGCTTGCACCAATATATCAGCTGCTCTAATGCTTGTTCTTTATCCTTCTGCATCCAAACTTGGTCTATGTCTTCATACAGGTAATATGCTGTAGCCAATGGCTTGTTGGTTTCCAAAATATTATCCGGTCTTCTTCTATATTTTTTATCCAAAGCCTCCTTGTCCTTCTTCAGTAGTAGCCATCTGTTTCCCTTTATGACTATCCTGCCCTCCAAACTTCTTGTCTGCTTGTATACTGCCCGTCCGGTTTTATCCATCGCATCTGCTATAATCTTCACCACATGGAACCTGTCATACACATGTATGGCTTGAGGAGCATTCTGCTGTATGGAGGAGATGTAAGCTGCAGAGAGGTCTGAACTGACAACTTCGATTTTTACTTTCAGTCGTTTCACTCTTTTCCGGAATTTATCCGGAGACTCCTTTGACCTCCCATCTGCAACATACACTATGCGTCCCGTCTCATGGTCTACCACTATGGTCTTGTATGTCTGACCTTTATGAACGGAGAACTCATCTATACCTATATATCTGACTCCCTTTAATTTGGGATTACGATAATGCTTGTTAAGGTAGGATTTATGAATATCTTTTATCACGTGCCAGCTTATTCTTAGGTGTTTAGATACCGCACTTACGGTAAGACCAAGACGTAACAGGTCAAGAACATAGTTCTCAAACATCCTTGTATAGCCGGATTCTCCTTTAGTAAATGGTATCGGGGATTGGAAAGTATGACCGCATTTCTTACACTGATAACGCTGAAGGGTAAGGTCAAGCATGACAGGCGTAGAATCAATGGGTAATGCACGGATTCATGCGATGGACAACACCATACTTTATCAGTTTACGGCTACGACATTCAGGACAATGACAAAATCCACGAGGATTATACACGAGTTTTAAAACAAAATGTTTATCTTTGTAAACAGAACTGCTTACGGTATAATCTTTGATACCTTGAGATTGGTTTAACAGGCCGGCATTCATATCTTGATAGGTTGCTTTCTACAAAGATACAAAATGCCGGCCTAATTTTTTGAACAATAGAGAAAAACCAACGCAATTA
>NZ_BAJY01000083.1 GCF_000613945.1 Prevotella falsenii DSM 22864 = JCM 15124 | reverse complement strand
GGTACTGTCCTAAAAAAGTGTGTAAGCCCATTATTTTATTATCTTTGTATTGTCTAAAATAAAGATAAGATAAACAATGGAGCTTACACAATCACAAATGTCGGAAATTCTTTCGAATTACACAAGCAGTAGTGAGGGTTTTGTTACCCTTCAGTCTTTAATAATGAACTCCCTGATGGCTCATGAGCGTGAGTTGTTCATGGATGCGAACGAGGACGAGCAATGCAACGGCTTTCGTTCTCGCCGTTGGTATAGCCACGGTTTTGAGTTCTCGCTCCGCATCCCCCGCAGCCGTAGCGGTAATTTCTACCCAGTGCTTCTTGGCCTGATACGCAGCGAGAGCGACGAACGCGCCCGTCTGTTCAACCTCCTTTACACCAAGGGTCTCACCACGGAGCAGATAGGCGAGATTTCGGAGTGCGTCTATGGCCGCTCCTACAGCAAACAGCAGGTGTCTTACCTGTCCAACAGCTGCCGCGAGGACGTGGAACGGTGGCTTTGCCGTGACCTGTCCTCTCACTACTTGGCGGTCTACATCGATGCGACTTTCATTTCCACGCGCCGTGACAGGCGTGTGTCGAAGGAGGCCTACTATACGATGCCGGGCGTACGGGAGGACGGCAGCCGGGAGGTGCTTGCCGTGGTCAACCATCCCACGGAGGGGGCGCTGTGCTGGAAAGACGAGCTGGAAGCGTTGAAAGGAAGGGGTGTCAAGGAAATAGACCTGATTGTGTCCGATGCGCTGACAGGCGTGGAGAACGCTGTCTGCGCGGTTTTCCCGGGAGCGGCGCACCAGTTTTGCGTGGCTCATGTCAAGCGGCAGATCATCAACTGCGTCTCTCAAAAGGACAAGCCGGCCATCGCCAGCGAACT
>NZ_BAJY01000084.1 GCF_000613945.1 Prevotella falsenii DSM 22864 = JCM 15124 | reverse complement strand
GTAATAATAGTATTGTTGTGCAGAAAGAGGCTGTTCTTCTTTATCCAATTCTTCGTCAAAAATCTTGTAAGCTTCAGAACACCCTCCAAGATTATAGATTAGAATAGGGTAGAAACTCAAAAATACTTCGTGCGGTAGCTTCAGTTTATAGTAATGAAGCAAAAGCAGAAAATCTTGTATAGAACCAACATGTTTCCAATAGGAGATAAAAGAAGTGGAATCTTGAGAGGAAAAAGAATCTGTCGGTAGAGATATATGTTGAAATAGAGAGTGATAGTTGTAAGGATAACTATCAAAAACACTTATTAAATTTCTTAATATGTATGGTCTTATTTTTTCAGAACTATTCGAAAGAATAAGATATAGTGTGGTATTGTAATCAGCTTTACTTTTTTCAACTTCTCCTATCTTATAATATATATTTCCCCTATTATTATACGCGTCGAAGTATTTATTGTCTAATCTTATTGTCTCAGAATAGTCATCAATAGCTTTTTGATACTCTTCTATAGAAGCATATGCATTTCCTCTATTATTATACGCATCTACGAATGTATCGTCTAATCTTATTGCCATATTTAAATCTTCAATAGCTTTTTGAAACTCTTTTATTCTAATATATGCATACCCTCTAGAATTATATCCTAAGACAAATATATTGTCTAATCTTATTGCCTCAGACACGTCATCAATAGCTTTTTGATACTCTTCTATAAAAATATATGCACGTCCTCTCTCATGATATGCATCTGCGCATTTATCGTCTAATCTTATTGCCTTATTTAAATCTTCAATAGCTTTTTGATACTCTTGTAAATGAATATATGTTTTTCCTCTATTTAAATACGCATCGATGTATTTATTGTC
>NZ_BAJY01000085.1 GCF_000613945.1 Prevotella falsenii DSM 22864 = JCM 15124 | reverse complement strand
CATCTGTCTGCTTGGAGCCTTGCTATTCGGTATCCCAATATTCATAGGTTGGTTTTCGAAGTCAAATAGTATTAAAGCGGACAAGCCTTCTGTTCCAAGGCTGCCACTTCCTGCTACGAAAGAAGAATTAATAAAATTAGCAAAGCATATTACAGGAGAGAACAAAGAGATAATGGAGGTTGTTCTTCGGTGTTTAGAGAATCCAAAAGACCTTCTGTCAGATGGAAATTAAAGCTGTCCCGGAACAATTATACGATTATCAAGACTTGTTATTCGATTGGCATGAAGAAAAAGAAGATAACGATACTAACCTACAAGGCATAGTTATGCTCTTTGCGATTGGCAATGCCAACTTTATTGCCAGTTTCGATTGGAAAGATGATTTGGAGACATTCCTGTGGAAAATGCGCAATCTACGATGCCTGCAACAGCACCATCTTCCCATTGATGATTCTTCTTTGCCAGCCGATGGCGACATTCCACAATGGTGCCTTCTGCTTAACGAACAGTGGAAGTCCATCGGCTTTCAAATCGTATTCATCGATACTGACAGCGATGAATATTGGGTAGCGATCGTACCTATTGACACTGATTAGCCTTGTATCTGCTTTATTTTCTTAACTCTTATCTCCGGTATTTCCAAAGACTTCCCATACGAAACCTCACCGTTACTGTGTGGATACGATATGAACTTGACCTTTGTACCTACAGCAAAAATCGCATTGAACATCGGAGGAACTTTCAATGCGATTTTAAATTTTACAAGAACTCTGTGAAGAATAACCCAAGTGTCAGCATAGGCATCAATTGCTTTTATTCTGTTCTATAATGCATTTTCTCTACAAAC
>NZ_BAJY01000086.1 GCF_000613945.1 Prevotella falsenii DSM 22864 = JCM 15124 | reverse complement strand
GCTAATCACAACAGAATGGAGATCGGCTTCGAATAGGAGCTGTTGTATTTGCCAATGCAAAGATACTAATTTTAAAGCTAATCACAACCGAAAATAGTGGACGGACGTACATTGAATGTTGTATTTGCCAATGCAAAGATACTAATTTTAAAGCTAATCACAACTTACCATACTTGCTATTTATATTGCAAATAGTTGTATTTGCCAATGCAAAGATACTAATTTTAAAGCTAATCACAACATTCATTCTGTGTCGCCCCGTGGCGTGATAGTTGTATTTGCCAATGCAAAGATACTAATTTTAAAGCTAATCACAACTCGGCAAGAAGTCGGTGAAAAGAACTATATGTTGTATTTGCCAATGCAAAGATACTAATTTTAAAGCTAATCACAACACTGACGCTTGACATCAAGAAGACGTACAAGTTGTATTTGCCAATGCAAAGATACTAATTTTAAAGCTAATCACAACAAAAAGGTATGGCTCAATATCGGTATCAATGTTGTATTTGCCAATGCAAAGATACTAATTTTAAAGCTAATCACAACCGCAAGCGGCTTTATAAAAAAGCACGAATGGTTGTATTTGCCAATGCAAAGATACTAATTTTAAAGCTAATCACAACATAGATTGGTACGCTTTGCGAATGGGCATCGTTGTATTTGCCAATGCAAAGATACTAATTTTAAAGCTAATCACAACTACAACAATTACCATAAAGGCAAATGCTAAGTTGTATTTGCCAATGCAAAGATACTAATTTTAAAGCTAATCACAACCAATTTTGTTGTTTAATTTTACTTTCATGTGTTGTATTTGCCAATGCAAAGATACTAATTTTAC
>NZ_BAJY01000087.1 GCF_000613945.1 Prevotella falsenii DSM 22864 = JCM 15124 | reverse complement strand
GATAGGTATGTGTGTCGTATCGCTGTCTTCACATAAAACAGTAGGACATGTAGAGTTTCACAAGAATGGACTCCGCAATTATTGGAAATACTCTTTTGAGGGGCACCGATGGAAAGAATGTGAAGGAGTTTCGCTAAAAGAAGAGGAACTTGAGGTTCTACGATTGTCGGCAGCAGGCCTTACAATGACGGAAATAGCAGACAGAATGTGTCGCTCGTTAGATTCAATCAAAACATATAAACGCCACGCCTTTGACAAGTTAGGCGCGGCGAATATTACAGAAGCTATTTCAAGGGCAACCTTAAATAAGCTGTTCTGAAAATAATAACTTACGTCAAAAGCGAAGAGAAATAGAATTTTGGAAAATAGTTCACCGGTTTTTCTGTAGCAAGATTGTACATTGCCGTTGTACACAATCCTGCGGTAATCCACGAAGCTATGGATAATTGTGGAGGTGGCAGCATTTCGCTTTCCTTTTTATATTGGGTTACAATTTTGTCTAACCATTCTTTGGGTTGATTCCAAAAGGCTCCGTGCCCCGTAACATATTCAGCCACTTTCAACTCAAACCCTTTAGGCTCTTCTGTCAGTTCAGACAAGGAATGCCCCAATGGGTCTACAATCGTAACAAAGCCGGCCCAACCAAAGTTGTATGGGTGCAGTACCGGGATTTTTCTTTCTCTGCAAATTTCATCAAAGACGAATGGGGTTTTATCCTTAAAGTCTAATGCATTGATAGCCACATCATGTCCATTCAGCAT
>NZ_BAJY01000088.1 GCF_000613945.1 Prevotella falsenii DSM 22864 = JCM 15124 | reverse complement strand
AACCTGCCGTTTGCCTGCCGAGCAAGCTACAAACACTGCGTATCGGACGTCAGACCGAGCATCTACTTTCTCAGCACAGCCTTTTCAGCTTGTGTCTATCAATCCGAAAGAGGTGTCTATTGAAGTTGTTAATGACGATAAAGTGCATCTATTGATATTGGGAAAAATCACGAAAACGCTTGTCGAAGAAATTATTTACACGTAAATAAATATTTCTTTACGTGTATGTAAATTCTTCTTTACGTGTAAATAAATATTTTTCTACACGTAAGTAATTTGCCAATGCTTTGTTTTCAAAGGAACATACCTATTTTTCTAATTCACTGAAGCTTTACTTTGATAGTACTAAAGGGTACAAAGACGCCGCTTTTTGCTTATATTCCCATCAGTAAATACGGTTCTTTTCTTTACTTCTTGAGAAATAGTATTTAACTATTTGTTATATTACTATTTGTAGATACTTATCTTTTTAGTATCTTTTTATTTGCTATTCAAATACTTTTTATCTAACTTTGCAGTTGTATTACGTTACTATATGAAAACAGAATATTAAAGTAAGGTAATGTGTTTAAAAGAATTATCTGCCTTGTAAGAGACATTGAAACAGTACAGTTATGAAAAAGTTAGAATTTAAAATAAACT
>NZ_BAJY01000089.1 GCF_000613945.1 Prevotella falsenii DSM 22864 = JCM 15124 | reverse complement strand
GTAGAGTTCTACAGAAAAATATAATAATTTTGCACTTGCTGGTTGACTCTACGACTGAAAACCGGAAACAAAGAGCAGAAATCCTTTTCGAGCAATACCCAGACCTCGGGGAAGCCTATTCGCTTGCACACTCCCTACGTATGATATTCTCAAAGAACACCATCAAGGATGCAGCAAGGCTATCCTTGGCGCGATGGTACAACAAGGTTGACAAATCGGGGTTCAAGAGCTTTAACGTAATTGCTGCAACCTTGTACGAACATTACGACGAGGTGCTCAACTTCTTTGTAAACAGGGCCACAAACGCATTCGCCGAATCTTTCAATGCAAAGATAAAGGCGTTCAGGGCGACTGTAAGAGGAGTTGCGGATATAAAGTTCTTTATGTTTAGACTTTCAAAGATTTATGCATAGCCCCCACTAATCTTCCGCTGAGCCGGCATAAGCCCGACACAAACGAAGAAGCCCCGACCACTCTTCGCAGTCGGGGCTCCGGCAAAAAAAGGCAGCTACCTACTCTCCCACATTGCATTGCAGTACCATCGGCGCAATCGGGCTTAACTTCTCTGTTCGGAATGGGAAGAGGTGGAACCCCGACGCAATAACCACCTGAATAAATCATCAGTGCACACATC
>NZ_BAJY01000090.1 GCF_000613945.1 Prevotella falsenii DSM 22864 = JCM 15124 | reverse complement strand
ACAACTGCTACACCACTATCAGAAGTACAGGCGCGTTGTGATTAGCTTTAAAATTAGTATCTTTGCATTGGCAAATACAACAATTACCTTGTTCTGTTTTAAACTTAGTAGTTGTGATTAGCTTTAAAATTAGTATCTTTGCATTGGCAAATACAACTAGATCTATTATGAATACTATGTTGTTCTGTTGTGATTAGCTTTAAAATTAGTATCTTTGCATTGGCAAATACAACAATGTACGGAATCTCCGCCTGAAGATAAAAGTTGTGATTAGCTTTAAAATTAGTATCTTTGCATTGGCAAATACAACCCGCTGCGGAATATCATGCTTTGGTTGTAAGTTGTGATTAGCTTTAAAATTAGTATCTTTGCATTGGCAAATACAACGTATCGGTGTGCGCCCCACTCGTTGATGAAGTTGTGATTAGCTTTAAAATTAGTATCTTTGCATTGGCAAATACAACTCCTCGTCCATTAACGCCTGCATCTCGTCGGTTGTGATTAGCTTTAAAATTAGTATCTTTGCATTGGCAAATACAACTCCTTAAAGGAGAGAAGATACACACTATCCGTTGTGATTAGC
>NZ_BAJY01000091.1 GCF_000613945.1 Prevotella falsenii DSM 22864 = JCM 15124 | reverse complement strand
TTTGTGAACCTTCGGAGGTATCAATCTGTAAAATGGAGGAAACAGCATGAGAGCAAGCAATAATTCAAAGAGCAAAAATAGCACGTACAATCATCGCAGTTACTTTGATTGGGGGAGTGATATGCAGATTATCCGAAAAGGAAACGGAGACATTGCTATGACGGAGGGAGAGCTTGTCAGGTTCTTCGGTGTAACATAGAGGAAACTCAACCATAGGCTGCAAACGATAATAAAAACCTCCGACCTGCATCCCGATGAGAGGGTTGCAGGTGAGGAGGAAGTCATAATCAACGGACAACTCAAAGGTTATGCACCGCTCTATCCGCTTCCTGTCATCATCGCCATGTCCTTTCTGTTGGACAGCACGGAAGCGCATTTGTTCAGAAAGTACATAAGTAGAAGATTGCAAACAGAGGCTGCCATTGTAACGCCAATCTTCCTGTTGGGCAATACCAAGAACTGATGAATATATTTCCTTTTTCTTTCATCGATTATATCTTACTACATTACTACAATAAGAGTTAAATCGGTGAAAGAGAAAGAATTAACGTGTAGTTGAGTGCTCAAAACAATTGTACTACG
>NZ_BAJY01000092.1 GCF_000613945.1 Prevotella falsenii DSM 22864 = JCM 15124 | reverse complement strand
ATACCGGTTCTGCAGGCGATGGGAGAAGCCTTGCATTTGGGTCTGTGCCTGTACTTGAGCTTATGGCGCGTATGGCTTGCCAATTCCCCGGTCGTATCGGCATGTATGATATTGTAGATGCTTTGATGCGACACGTTAATGCCCTCTTTTTTCAAAGCCCCTGATATTTGCCGTGGAGACCACTGCTCCTCGATGATGATTTGTTTTATTCTCCATACAAGTTCAGGGGAAAGCGCAGCATTGGAGGTGGAACGCTTTCGACGCTCCATAGCCTTGGCATGTGCCTTGAACCAAACATACTTACCTGATGGACTGCCGTTGCGTTTTAATTCACGGGAAAGCGTGGATTGACTGATGCCCACAATATGAGCTATCTCTTTTCTCGGACTTTTTCTTTGGAGTAAGGCAAAAATTTGCTAAACATTCAAGATAGAAGTGCAATTTCTTATTGGTGTTTTAAGAGTAACCCTCTCCGTGTGATGCGGACGTTCTTGGAGCGTAGCGACAAGGTTGTCCGCATCAC